>NZ_CP012196.1:1200000-1560550 GCF_001190745.1 Campylobacter gracilis | reverse complement strand
TTGAAAGTTCCGTGCGCTATCTCGCTCACGATCTTGGCGCGCGCGGTATCCGCGTAAATGCTATCAGCGCAGGCCCGATCAAAACGCTTGCCGCAAGCGGAATCGGCGACTTTAGGATGATTTTGCGCTACAACGAGATCAACGCGCCGCTAAAACGCAACGTCACGACGCAAGACGTCGGCAAAAGCGCGATGTATCTGCTCAGCGACCTTGCTAGTGGCGTGACCGGCGAGGTACACTACGTCGACTGCGGCTACAACATCATGGGCATGGGCGACGTGGCTACCGACACTGAGGGTAAGACGATTCTCGCGTGGGATGCGGCTAAGGCCGAATAAGCGGCGTGCAAAAGGGAAAATTTGACGCGCACGGTGTATTACGAGGCTAGGCACAAAGCCATAGCGGAGGGCGGTGTAGAGGGCATTGCTACCGTTTTGCGAGGTGATGACGAGGTCGAAAAAGCCTCGCTTCTATTTTGCCTGGATTATTACCTTGATCCCTACTACGGCTGCACGCTGGCGCATGAGAGCGAAATTTTCGCCCTTTTGCAGGAGCTGCTTTTAACCGAGCGCTCGCAAGCTATCAGAGACGACATTTTGCAGCTTCTGGGCGATTACTGCGGCGATTTTAGCGTGCTGCGAAGCAGGATTTGCAAGGCGTCCGGCGAGCTTTTGCCGGGTATTAAGCGCTTGATCGAAAGATAAATTTAACGATCGGCACGCTTTTGCGCGCGGTAATTGCGCCGCGGCGAGCGATAGTGAAATTTGCCGCGCCTCCGCGCAGGCCCCTTTTTGTTGCGAAAATGCGGCAGCGTAAAATTTTAAGATTGAAAGCGGCGATGAGAACCTTGGATGAGCGAGGAGATCGATTAGGTGCGTACATAAAAACGGCATGAAGATAGAGGATTATTTCAGAGCCGTTTTTGAAAAAAGCGGTAAAAGCCGCCAGGAAGGAGCTTAATGAAAAAGGATTATATCTGCGTATTCGACTGCGAGACGATCCCCGACGTAGCGGCGCTGGTGCGGGTACTGGATGAGGATGCGATCGCGGACTGCTTCGAGCCTTTCGATAAAAAAAGCTTCGCAAAGCTTCTTGACGCGCAGCTCTCGCAAAAGATCGGCGGCGAGAAACAAAACGCGTCTTTAAATTTTGCTGTAAATTCGGCGGAGCAGAATTTTAAAATAGAAAATTCCGAGCAAAATTCCGCACTGCAAAGCTTTACGCAGCAAGACGTTGCGCTTCAAAGCTTCGCGAGTGAAAATTCCGCTGAAAATCCAACGCATGGAAATTTTACGAGCGAAAATTCCATGTCGCAAAATACAGCGCCCAAAAATTCCGCGTTGCTAAATTTAACCTACGACGATACCTCGCCTCAAAGCTCCGCGGCACAGGGCGCTGCGGTAGAAAATTCTACGCTCCGAAGCTCTGCGCCTCAGAATTTCGCGGCGGAAAGTTTTGCGTCCCGAAGCTCCGCATCCCAAAGCTCAAAGAGCGAAAATCTCGCTTTAAATTCCGCGCAAGATCCCGCGTCAAACGCGCTAAATTTTAAAATTTACGGCGAGCAGCCGATCTTTAACGCGGATAAAAGCAAAATTTTAAACCACAAATTGCTCTCGCTTAGGGCGATGGAGATTTTCAAAGAAAAAACCGGTAGCGAATTCCTGCCCGTTTGCTTCCACCGCGTCGTTAGCATTAGCGCTGTGATGGCGGACGGATTCGGCAGATTTTTGCGCGTCTCGACGCTTGATGGCGAGAACGAGCGCGATAAAATCGCAAAATTCCTAGCCTTCATCGAGGATTTTAATCCGCGGCTCGTAAGCTTCAACGGGCGTGGGTTCGATCTGCCGATGATTATGGCGCGCGCGATGTGTTACGATCTAAGCGCCGCGGCGTATTTTGAGACGAACGATCGCGATAATAACAAGAGCAAATGGGAGAACTACCGCAGCCGCTACGACGGGCGGTTTCATCTGGATCTGCTCGATCACATCAGCGATTTTGGCGCTGTGCGCGGGCTCAAGCTTGATCATGTCTGCGCCAGCGTGGGCCTTCCCGGCAAATACGACGTGCATGGCGATCAGGTCCTACAGCTGTATTACAGCGGCGAGCAGGCCAAGATCGACGAGTACTGCAGATCCGACGTGCTCAACACCTATTGGCTGTTTTTGAAATACGAGCTTTTGCGCGGTAAGATCACCAAGGACGACTATCTGAATTACATCGCGGTGATGGGAGAATTTTTGCAAAAAGAGTGCGCGGGCATGAGCTATACGCCCGTTTTTTGCGACTTTATAGAAAGGGAGCTAGCGGCATATGCGAAGTGAAATTTTTAAAATTTTAAAAGGCGCGGTTTTGGGTGCGCTGTTTTTGGTCTGCGGCGCGATCGCGGATGAGGCTAAATTTAAACCGATGCTGCTTAAAGAGTACGTCCCGGGCATGAATATCACGGGCTGGGTCGTTAGCGAGAAGCTGGACGGCGTGCGCGCGATCTGGGACGGCAAAAATCTGCGCTCCAGACGCGGCAAGATCATAAATGCTCCCGAGGGCTGGAGCGCGGGCTTTCCGCCGTTTTTTGTGGACGGCGAGCTATACACGGCGCGCGGGGAGTTTGAGCAGCTCGTATCGATCGTCTCTTCTAGCGTGCCCGATGAGCGCTGGAGCAGGGTGAAATTTTACGCGTTTGACCTGCCGAAGGAGCAGAAAAATTTAAGCGCGAAGATGGAAATTTTAAGAAATTTTATCGCTTCAAGTGGCGCGCAAAATTTACTCATCGTGCAGCAAACCCCAGTAAGCACGCACGCCGACGTGCAGGTGTATTTCGATCGCGTCATCGCATCTGGCGGCGAGGGGGTCGTGCTGCGCGATCCAAACGCGCTTTATGAAAGCGGCCGCAGCGATAAAATTTTAAAATACAAAAAGACGCATGATAGCGATTGCAAGGTCGTAAAAATCAACCCGGGTTACAGCAAAAACGAGGGCAAGATGGGCTCTTTAAGCTGCGTGGATCTACGTAGCGGAGTGAAATTTAAAGTAGGCACGGGCTTTAGCGACGAGATGCGGGCAAATCCGCCTAAAGTAGGCACGATCATCACCTATCAATACCAAAACCTAACCCGCGAGAAAAAGCCGCGCTTCCCCGTATTTTTGCGCGTGCGACCAGCGATTTAATCTAAGGGGCTATAATCGTGTATTTTGATAAATTTGATCCGAAGGAGAATAGATGAAAATTTTAATTACAGGCGGCGCGGGATACATCGGTAGCCACGTCGCAAAGGCGCTTTTAGAAGCGAACCGCCACGACGTCGTCATACTGGATAATCTTTGCAAAGGCTCGATGCGAGCGATCGAGGCGCTTCGCAAAATAGGCGAGTTTGAGTTCGTGCAAGAGAGCCTAGAAAATACCCCCGCAATCGAGAAGCTTTTTAAACGCGAGAAATTTGATGCGATTATTCATTTTGCGGCGTTTATTGAGGTTTTTGAAAGCACGCAAAATCCGCTAAAATACTACCTAAACAACACCGCCAACGCGATGAATTTGATCGCGCTTGCGAACAAATACGGCGTGAAAGACTTCATATTTAGCTCCACTGCGGCGACCTATGGCGAGCCGGACATCCCGCAAGTAAGCGAGGACACTCCGCAAAATCCGATCAATCCGTACGGCAGAAGCAAGCTGATGGTCGAGTGGGTGCTAAAAGACGCGGCAGCGGCAAATCCGAATTTTAAATATGGAATTTTGCGCTACTTCAACGTTGCGGGTGCGGCTAGCGACGGCACGATCGGGCAGAACTATCCGAACGCGACGCATCTAATTAAGGTAGCGACTCAAACGATCGTCGGCAAGCGTGATAAGATGAGCATTTTCGGCGATGATTACGACACCAAGGACGGCACCTGCATACGCGACTACATCCACGTAGAGGACCTCGCAAGCGCGCATCTGGCGGTACTTGATTATCTGCAGACTAACGACAGCGCGGTCTTTAACGTAGGATATGGCACGGGCTTTAGCGTAAAAGAGGTCGTTAATGAAGCTAAAAAAGTAAGCGGCGTGGATTTTAAAGTGCAGATCGCTCCGCGCAGAGCGGGCGATCCTGCCTGCCTCATCTCAAATGCAGATAAAATTCGCACCAAAACCTCTTGGCAGCCTGAGCATGAGAGCTTGGATGAGATCATCCTAAGCGCGCTAAATTGGGAAAAGAAGCTCTAGGTTCTAGCGTGAAAGTGCGATTTGAAATTTTAAAATTTTACTCCGCCGCGTTTAATAGCGGCGAGCAAAAGGAAGCCTTGTTTGCTTAAAATTCTAAACGCCCCCGAAGCCGCGCAGCGCAAGCTCGGCGTCGTGCTATCGTATGTGAATATCTTTGTTTCTACGATACTTACTTTGGTTTATACGCCGTTTTTCCTGCGGGCGCTAGGGCAGAGCGAGTTTGGGCTATATTCTTTGGCTAGTAGCGTTATCGGCTATTTGGCGATTTTGGATTTAGGCTTTGGTAACGCCGTGACGGTCTATACCGCCAAATACGCTTCAAGCGGCGAAGTGGAGCGCATGCATAAGCTGCACGGTACGATCTTTAGTGTGTATCTGGTAATGAGCGCGGTGATCGTGCTTGCAGGAGCTGCGCTGCTAGCCAATCTGCACGCGATTTTTGGCGCTAAGCTAAGCACTAGCGAGATGGGCGAAATTCGCATTATGCTAATGCTGCTAACTGCAAATTTGGCGATTAGCTTTCCTTTTAGCATCTATTCGTCGATCCTTACGGCGCATGAGAATTTCGTATTTATCAAGCTAATTGGGATCTTTCGCACGATCGCTCTGCCGCTAGCTGCGGTACCTGCGCTACTTTTGGGCTATAAGGCTATCGCGATCGTAATCATCGCTACGGCGGTAAATTTAATCTGCGTCGCGGCGGACTTCATCTACTGCAAGCGCAAAGTCTCGCCCGTGATAAGCGTGCGAAATTTCGACGCCCCCACGCTTAAGCAAATTTTTGGCTACTCATTTTTTATATTTTTAGGCATCGTAGTCGATCAAGTAAACTGGAATGTTGATAATTTTATCTTAGGCGCAGTAGCAGGCGCTACAGCGGTCTCCACGTATGCCGTAGCAAGCACGATAAATGCCACTTTCGTCACGCTTTCGCTCACCATTAGCGGCGTGATGCTTCCTAAAATCGCTAAAATGGTCTCTGCAAACTCCACCGATTCCGAGCTTAGCGCGGAATTTATCAAAATAGGCAGGCTGCAATTTTACGTGATATTTTTTATCGCGTCGCTTTTGGTGATTTTTGGGCGAGAGTTTATCGTGCTATGGGCGGGCGCGAATTACGAGATCTCATACGCAATCGCGCTTATTTTGGTGCTTCCAGTAAGCGTGCCGTTGATTCAAAATTTAGGCCTAGCTGTGCTTCAGGCAAAAAACAAAGTCAAATTTCGCTCAATCGCCGCGTTTTGCGTCACGCTCGTAAATATCGCTATTTCTATCCCGCTAGCTAAGGCTTACGGTGGCGTGGGCGCTGCGTGCGGTACGGCTTTTGCGATCACCTTGCTAAATATCTGCGTGATGAACATCTACTATTCTCGTGTAATCGGACTTGACATCGCTAAATTTTGGCGAAATATCGGCGCGATGGTAGTAAAATTTGCTCCCGCAATAGCAGTAAGCCTAGCGATAAATTACGCACTAGACTTGCGCGGAGTGAGCTTTTTGCTAATTTGCGGCGGGCTTTATTCGGCTATGTTTGTGCTAAGCGCATATTTTTGGGCGATGAATGACTACGAACGCGCGATTTTTGGCGGCATTGCGGCTAAGATAAGGAGGCGGGCTTGAGCTTCAATGTAATTAGCGAAGTGGTTACGAAAGACCGCTGTATCGGCTGCGGCGTCTGCGCGAGTAGCTGCCCTTTTGGCGTGCTAAAAATGCGGCTTGGAGGCAATGGATTTTACGCGCCCGAGGAGGGCGAAGGGTGTCGCGACAAATGCGATATCTGCCTAAAAGTCTGCCCGTTTTACAAAAAAGACACGCTTGAAAACGAGCTAAATTCTAAATCATACGCAGAGTTGGAAAGCTTTAGCCCAGATTTTGGCAGGTTTTTAGCCACTTACAAATTCTACAAAAAAGATGAAGCGCAGCGCTTAAGCAGTGCAAGCGGCGGTGCGGGAGATTATATTTTTCGCGAGCTTTTTGCGCGCGGGCTCATTGATTACGCGATTTGCGCCGTGCCTGCGGACGAAGGGGATTTCATAGCCCAAAATTCCAAGCGGGATTTTTCCGCCCGCGAAAATTTAGTGGTGGCTCAGAATTTACAAAATTCCGCAACTAAAAATTCCGAGCAGAATTCCGTAATACCGAATTTAACGCAGAATTTGGCGGACGATGATTATATAAATTTTACGAGTGTACAAAATTCTTTTTGCGAAAATTTTACGCAGAATTCCGCGCAGAATTTTACAAATGAAAATTCCGCGCAGAAGTCTAAAGCTTCTTGTGAAAATTCCGTATCAACGCAGGATTTTGCTTGCGAGAATTCCAAAAACGCGCGAAATTATGCGGGCGAAAATTTCGTGCCGCTATTTAAATTTAGCGTGATAAAAAATGCTGGTGAGCTTACTCGCGCACGCTCGTCCGCTTACTATCCGCTCACGCTTGAAGCGGTGTTAAATGAGATGTCGCGCCGCGAGGGCAGATATGCGATCAGCGCGCTGCCGTGCTTTGCAAAAGCTTTAAGGCTTGCTGCGAGCAAAAATCCGCGCCTTAAATCCCGCATAAGCTTTATTATCGGGCTGGTTTGCGGACAGGGCAAGGGTGCTGGTTTTACGCATAAGCTGGCAGATCTTGCGTTTAAAGAGCGTAAGCAGCTCGCGGCGGTTAATTACAGATATAAAATCGCGGGCAAAAGTGCGATGAGCTTTGGTTTTAAATTCCGCGCTACAGATGGTAGCGAGGCGATAGACGATCGCAGCAGTAGCGCCTTTGCGTACTGGAGTTCGCGCGCTTTTACGCCACTTGCGTGCAACGCCTGCACTGACGTTTTTGCCAAATGCGCCGACGTCGTGCTGATGGATGCGTGGCTGCAAAGCGAAATGAGCGAGTGGCGCGGCACATCGCTCGTAATTACGCGCGCAGCTCAGATCGACGCACTGTTTTCGCAGCCTACGAAGCAGGCGCGCGAGGCGATTTTTTGCGAGCGGATATCCGCAGCAGAGGTGCATCGCTCGCAGAAAAGCCAGGTGGAGTGCAAAAACGAAATTTTCTACGGCGCGAAAAACCCGCTTAAGCGTTACATCTTGCGCCAGAAGCTTCAGATCCAGCGATATAGCGCTACGCATTTTGATTGTGATGATTTCATCGCTGCTAGGCTTAAAAAAATTGCCGCGGCAAATAAAGTGCTAGCGCTTTTGGCGCTACCAAAGATTGCGGCATATAAAATTTATAGGAAGTTTGCATGAAGATCGGGATTTTTACCCTGCCGCTAGTGAATAATTACGGCGGAATTTTACAAGCTTACGCGCTAAGCCGCGTGCTAGTGGAGCTTGGGCATGAGCCACGTCTCATAAACTTGCGTCTGCAAAGAAGTAAACTATCGATTGCGTATATTAAATTTTTAGTGGCGCGCACGCTAAAAAAGGAGCTTAGCGGAGCGAAATTTAATCCCTCTTACGAGCGCGATACTAGCGAGTTTGTGGCGGAAAATATCCCTTTAACCGCGCCTGTTTGCACGCCTACGGATTTAAAGGCGCTGTGCGAGAAAGAACGCTTTGAAGCGGTGATTTTAGGAAGCGATCAGGTTTTTCGCCCTAGCTATTTTGCGGATTTTGCAGATTGCTTTAGCCTTGGATTTTTGCCGCCTAACTGCACGCGGATCGCCTATGCTGCAAGCTTCGGCGGAGATAGGCTCTGTGGGCTTAAAAATCCCGCGGATTTAAAAGCTCACGCTGCAAATTTGGCTAAATTTAAAGCTATTTCTGTGCGCGAGCGCGATGGTGTAAAGCTTGCGCGCGAATGCTTTGGCGTAGATGCGAGCTGGGTGCTAGATCCTACGCTTTTGGCTAACAAAGAGATTTACGATAAATTTTTAAGCCATGCGCCAAAGCGCAAAGGCTTTGCCTATATCTTAGATCCATCGCCTCGCTCAGAAGCGGCGATAGAGCTATTAAAGAAGCAAAGCGGACTAGAGATAGATGAGGTAAACGACCGCGGCAACCGCATCGGCATAAAAGCGTGGCTAAGCGCTATTGCGGGCGCGGAGTTCGTGTTAACCGACTCATTTCACGGCTGTGTATTTTCTATAATCTTTAATAAGCCGTTTTTTGTGCTTGTTAACGCTAGTCGCGGCGCGTCGCGCTTTAGTTCGCTTTTGGACTCGTTCGGGCTTGAAGATAGAGCTTTGCAAGATCCCAAAGACGCACGATTGGACGCGACTATCGATTGGGATGGCGTAAATGAGGCGTTGCACCGTAAAAGAGAGGACTCGATGAAATTTTTAAAAATAAGTTTAGGCTCATAAAATGAAAATAGCTATGGTAATTTCTGCTTTAGGCAAGGGCGGTGCCGAGCGCGTGCTAAGCGTGCTGGCAAATTTTTTCTGCCGCGAGAATGAAGTCTGCGTGATAAAATTTGACGCAGATGAGCCGTTTTACGCGCTGGATCCTAAGATCGAGCTTATTAGCTTGGATTTGGGCGTAGGCGATTTAGGAGTTTTTGGAAATATAAAAAAGCGCTATGATAAAATTTTAGCCTTGCACAGGCTTCTAAAAAGTCGTAAATTTGACATCGTAATCTCGTTTTTAGATAATACTAATGTCCTTACGCTGATCGCAAATCTAGGAGTCGGGCAGAAAATCATCGTCTCCGAACACACCAATCATCGCTTTTTAAAAAGTCCGATCTGGCGAGCGCTAAAGCGGATCTTTTATCCGCAAGCTGCAGGTCTTAGCGTGCTTAGTAAATTCGATCTGGATCATTACACATATGTACAAAATCGCGTGATTATGCCTAATCCGATGTTTGAGATCAGCCATGCTAAAGACGCCCGCCCGCCTAAAGAAAATATCATCCTAGCAGCTGGCCGGCTCAATGTCTATAAGGGCTTTGACGTCCTTCTTAAGGCGCTTGCGCTTATAGATTTCAATCTTTTAAAAGAGTGGAAGGTGGTGATCGCAGGCGACGGAGAGGAGCGAAAGAGCCTTGAAAGCCTAGCTGCGAAGCTGCGCTTAAATGTGCAGTTCATCGGTTTTGTGCGCGATATCGAAAGCTTATATGAACGCGCTAAAATCGTAGTCGTAACCTCCAAGATGGAGGGCTTTTGCAATATTTTGATGGAGAGTATATTTTTTGGTACCGCTAGAATTTCTACAGATTGCATCGCAGGTCCTAGCGAGCTTATAAGCGACGGCGTAGATGGGTTTTTGTGTCCTGTAGGCGATAGCGCAAGTATCGCTAAAAAGCTTGAAATTCTAATGAGCGACGAAAAGCTGCGCGAGCGGCTCGTGCAAAACGCCTCCAAGCGCGAGGAGAGCTTTAAAATTGAAACGATCGGGCGACGCTGGTTGGATTTCATAGCCGCTACGATACACAGGGAGGAATAATGAGCGTGGGTCCCCTAATCTCGGTCATCATCCCCGTTTATAATGTTAAAGAATTCCTGCGCGCTTGCGTGGAGCGTATCACGGCACAGACCTATGCGAACTTAGAAATTTTGCTCGTAGATGATGGATCAAATGATGGCAGCGAGGCGATTTGCGACGAATATGCCGCGCGCGATCTCCGTGTACGAGTGCTGCATAAATCAAACGGCGGGCAGGCTAGCGCACGAAACGCCGCTTTAGATGTCGCTCGCGGAGAGTTTATCAGTTTCGTAGATAGCGACGATTTGATAAGCCTTGATTTGATTGAGACGCTTTTTCGCCTGACGCAGAAATTTTGCACCAAGATCGCTATGTGCGGCTACGCGGCATTTAGCGACGAGAGCGAAATAAATAATTTCAAGGCGGCTTTGAATTCTAAAGAAAATCAAAATTCTAAAGAGATTAGCAATCCAGGAGGGGTTGCAAATTCAAATGCCAATGCAGGCGAATATAAAATATCGCCGCAAGAGCTTTTTAGACGCAGCTGCACGCAGGATCCGTATTTTAGCACCGCGGTTTGGCGCGCGCTGTTTGCTCGCGAAATTTTCACTGCTTTGCGCTTTCCTGCGGGGCAGATCTATGAGGATGTAGCGATATTTTTTGATATTTTTAACGCTTCTATTGCGGCGTACACGGATGAAATTTTATATTTTTATCGCGTAAGGGCGGGCTCGACCGTAAACTCATTCGCGCGCAGGCATCTAGCGGTAATCGCTGCGGTGCGCCGCTATACTGAGGCGATCGCTGCGAATTATCCGAGCTTGGCGCGCGAGGCTAATTTCACTCGCTGCGAATCCGCGCTGAATACGGCGTTTTTAATCATTAAATCAAGCTTTGATGCCGCAGGCTCGGATGGGGATGCGACTTCTCCTTCCGAGGCTAATACGTGCAGCTTGGCAAACGAGGCGGATTTGCGCGGTGCTGATAGTTTATTTTGCGCATGCAGTAAAAATTCCGTAGTTAAAAATTCCGTCGGGCAAAATTATATGCGAAATTCTAAGCAAAATTCTGCGTCGCAAAGAAAGACCGCAGATCCCCGCTCTCCTTTAAGCGCTGCAGAAGCTGCGGATCAGATCCGCTCACTGCACGCTTTGGTGCGCGAGCGGCTGGATTTTGGATTTTTCGCGACGCATGCAAGCCGCACGCAGACGCTGATGATGGTCTTGTTTTACGCTAGCCCCGCGCTTTTGCAGCTATTTTATAAAATTTATCGGAAGCTAAAATGAAAATTTTATTCGTCATCGCGGCTCTTAGAAACGGCGGCGCCGAGCGCGTGTTGCAGGTTTTAGCAAACCATTTTGCGCGCGCAAACGACGTTACGATCGCGATTTTGGAAAACGACGAGGGTAGGTATAAATTTAGCGAAAAGATAAAATTTTTGCATCTGGATGTTTATAAAAACGGCGGCAGGTTCGATAAATACAGAATTTTGCGCGAGTGTTTCAAGCGCGAGCGCCCAAGCGTCATCATCAGCTTTATGGACTGGACGAACGTAGCGTGCGTGATCGCAAGCTTCGGGCTAGGCATCCCGCTCATCGCGACCGAACACAACGCGCACGATTATCTGCGAAGCGGGTTTTTTAGCCGCGTGCGCGATCTGTGCTACAAAAAGGCAGATGCGCTTACGGTGCTTACGCGCTCGGACTTTGAGTACTATTCGCGATTTGTCAAAAACTGCTTCGTCGTGTACAACCCCTTTTTCGGCGAGATCTGCGATGCCAAAGGCGCCAAGCGAAACGTGATCTTAAGCGTCGGCAGGCTCGAGCCCGTAAAGGGGTATGAAATTTACTTTGACGCGCTAAGCAGGATAGATAAAAGCCTGCTTGCGAAGTGGGAAATTTTAATCGCGGGCGATGGCTCGCTGCGCGAAAGCTTGCACGAGCTTGTGGCGCGTCTCGGGCTTGAAGTGCGATTTTTAGGGCACAAGCAGGACGTGAGCGAGCTGTATAAAGAAGCCAAAATTTTTGTGCTAAGCTCGCTTAATGAAGGGCTTTCAAACGTGCTGATCGAGTCTGCGTTTTACGGTTGCGCACGGCTTAGCAGCGACACAGCGGGCGCAAAAGAGCTCATAAAGGACGGCTTTAGCGGCATTTTGTTTAAACGCGGCGATGCGAATGAACTTACGAGCAAGCTTGAAAATTTAATGCGTGATGAGGAGCTGCGAGACGCTCTCGTGCAAAATGCAAATGAAAATTTAGACGAGTTTTCGCAAGAGCGCATCATTAAGCTCTGGCAGGGCTTGATTGATCGGTTTGCGCGCAAATAGCAGCCGTTTATCGATGCCCTAGCGGCGCGCGGAGATAAATTTAAACTTCGATGTGCTAAGATAGCGTCTTGTGCTCGAGCAAAACGGCGTGTTTAAATTTGCCGCATCGCGCGATGAAATTTAGCCGCTTGGGGCAGCGCAAAATGCGCTAAATTTAAAACGGAGTGCGCGACGTATGCTCGCGTAAAAAGGCGTGAGCAAAGCTTAAATTTAGGGCGCAGCAGCGATATTTAAAAGGTAAAGGGATGAAGAAATTAAGCGTTTTTATATATTCGATGGCAGGAGGAGGCGCCGAGCGCGTCGTAAGCAACCTCTTAGGAGAGCTTACGGCACGCTACGAAGTGCATCTGGTGCTGATGAACGAAAGGATTTTTTATGAAATTCCAAGCGGCGTGCAGATACATTTCATCGAAAAATCAGCCCCTTTTGAAAATGGACTGCTGAAGCTCGCAAAGCTGCCGTTTTTGGCGCTTAGGTACAAAAAGTTATGCGAGCGCCTAGGTATCGACATCCACTTCGTTTGGATGAACCGCCCTTGTTACGTGGCGGCGCTGGCGCGAGTTTACGGATTGGGCGGAACGATGATTTTTAACGAATGCTCGACGCCGTCGGTGCTGTATAAAGAGCCGAGCTTCAAATCCAAAATTTCAAAGCTTCTGCTGCGCAAGCTCTATCCGAAGGCCGATTTTATCTTTCCGAACTCGCTTGGAAATTTGCGCGATCTAGCGGATAATTTCGGGATTGACGAGCGCAAGATGAGCGTGCTATACAACGCGATCGATCTTGATGAGATCAGTCGCAAGGCAAGCGAGCAGGTCGCGCAGGAACGGCCGTTTTTCCTAAGCGTCGGCAGGCTCGATGCGGGCAAAAATCACGCGCTTTTGATCCGCGCGTATGCAAATTTAAAAAATAACGACAAAGACCTGCTGATCTTAGGTGACGGCGTGCTGCGAGCCGAGCTTGAGGCCTTGATAGAGGAGCTAGGCTTGGGCGGTCGCGTGAAGCTTTTGGGCTTTGACGCAAACCCGTATAAATATATGGCCAGATGCTACGCGTTTGTCTTCGTAAGTCTTTTTGAGGGGTTTTCAAACGCGCTCATCGAAGCTCTTGCATGCGGCAAGCTCGTGATTTCAAGCGATCATCAAAGCGGCGCGCGCGAGCTTTTGGGGCAGAGCGAATGGGGCGTGCTAGTAGGCGTAAACGATCTAGAAAGCACCCAAGCGGCGATGCAAAAAGCGCTGGATGATGAAAATTATGTAAAATTTTATGAGAAAAAGGCTAAAATTAGAGCCTCGTTTTTCGATAAAAAACGGATAGCAAGCGAGCTGATCGCAAAAATAGAACAAATCGACGAAGGAAAATAGGCGTGGGTGAAGAAAAAAAGGCTTTTAGCGTCAGAGAGATCGACGAAGGATCGGACGATCAAAAAGACGCGCAATCAATGGGTGCCGACAAAGCTGCCTTAAGCGAAAATTTCGCTAGTGAGGGAAATTTTGACGCAGGGCATTCCGCAGGCGGCGGAGAGAATTTTAGCGGCGAAAATGCCGAGCTTGAGGGTGGCGAGGACGCCGTGCCTCAGAGCGATAAAAATTCTGCGCTTGATGCAAAAAATTCTGCGAGCAAAAATTCCGCGCAAGTCGGCGTTAAAAATTTAAGCGACGATCAAGCGCGCGCTGTTTCTGCAAAAATGCGAGCACAAAAAAAATCCAAAAAGGCTAAAAAATCAAGCGGACGAAATTCTGCCTCGGTAAATTCTGAAAATTCCGCAGGCGCAAATTCTACAAACTCAAATTTAAAGGGCGCTGCAAATTCCACGAGCAAAAATTCTACAAATAAAAATTCCGCTGGCACTGCGAACTCTACAAATAAAAATTCCGCAAAAGCCGCTAATTTGACTAAATTTAAAAATGCGAATTCTGCAAGTGCTTTAAATTCTACAAACGGTATAAATTCTGATAATTCTAAAAACTCCACAGCAGAAAATTCCCAAAATTCTAAAAATCAGTCAGCTGGCGCGCTTCCTGCTAGGCGCAGAATTTTTGGCTTCATAAAAAATTATGAGTTCTCCAAGCATATTTTGCTGATGATTTTGCTCGCGTTTGCCTTTAGCGTGGCGTTTCGTATGTGGTGGGTGCACTGGGCGAGCGGCTTTCCGAATTACTTCTTTTGGGACGGCGAGCTGATGATAAACACAAACGACGGCTACGCCTTTGCAGAGGGCGCGCGCGACCGACTCGCCGGCTTTCATCAGCCCAACGATCTTAGCTACTTTAGTGCACCGCTTTCGATCGTAACGGCGTTTTTGGCTGAAATTTTGCCCTTTAAAATCGAGACGATATTCGTTTATCTGCCGGCTTTGTTTAGCTCGCTCATCGTAGTGCCGATTTTGCTTATCTCAAGCGAGTTTCGCTGCATGCGCGCAGGCTTCATCGGTGCGCTTGTCGCGAGCGTGGCGAATAGCTACTACAACCGCACGATGGCTGGGTATTACGACACCGATATGCTAAATATCGTGCTTGCGATGTGTATTTTGTGGGCGCTCATCCGCATTTGCACACGCGGCTCGCGCAGCACGCTGTTTTGGCTGGGCGTGTTTGTGATATTTTATATGTGGTGGTATCCGTCCAGCTTCTCGCTAAATTCCATGATGCTCGCCGTATTTTTCGCCTACACGCTGATTTTTAAACGAAAAAGTGCGGTAAATTACGAAGCGATGATTATCTTTTTGATCGCGCTTTGCTCTACGCCTTTGGTAGCTAAAATTTTAATCTCGCTTGCGCTATTTTGGCTCTTTGCGTTTAGAGGAAAGCTATTAAATTTTAAAATTTTAGCGATTATCGGCGCACTTGCCGTAGTCTTTTTCGTCGCAAACGGAGGTCTTAGTCCGATAATCTTTCAGGCGAAATTTTATATCTTCCGTTCCTTTGCGGACAACGCCGATACGGCATTTCATTTTTTCAACGTCAATCAAACGATCCAAGAATCTGGCATCGTGCCACCTAAGATCTTTATGGAGCGCATCAGCTCGCACGTCGCGGTTTTCGTGATCGCGGCAATCGGATATTTGGTGCTTTGCTTTAGACATAAAGAATTTTTACTCTCGATCCCGCTTCTGCTTTTAGGCTTTGCGGCAAACAAAGCGGGCCTTAGATTTACGATCTATGCCGTGGGTGTGATGGGGTTAAGTTTCGGATATATTTTATATTTTTGCGTAAAGCGCTTGGATCTGCCAAAGATCGCGGGACGCGCGATACTGCTTATTTTGACGGCGCTTGCGATCTATCCCGCGTGGCAGCACATCGTCTCGTACAAGGTCGATACGGTCTTTTATCAAAGCGAGGTGCGGGTGTTTGACGAGCTTAAAGATAAAGCGCAGCGCGAGGATTACGCGCTTTCGTGGTGGGACTACGGTTACGGCATACGCTATTACAGCGACGTAAAGACCCTCATCGACGGCGGCAAACACCTCGGCAACGATAATTTTCCCGTTAGCTTCGCGCTTTTTAGAGATCAGATGAGCTCCGCAAATATGGCGCGCCTGGATGTCGAATACACCGAGCGCGGATATAGCGAAAAAATTCCAAACAAGCTAAAGCAAATTTTAAAAGACTACAACGCGACCGATGTAAATGATTTTATCTTAGGCTTGGGACTGGCCGATTTTAAGCCGCCGAAGCCTACGCGCGACATCTACTACATCCTGCCCGATCGCATGATGAATATCTTCCCCGTCGTCACGCAGTTTTCAAACATCGACATCACCGACGGCAAGCAGCTGGGCGAGCTGTTTTTCATAACGAGCGATAGGTTTGTTCAGGATCAAAGCGGCGTGCATATGGACAACGGCTTTTCGATCTCGCCGAATTTGCTTAGTCTGGAATTTAGCGGCAGAAAATTTGCGATCAATACCTTTTACGAAACGAGCTACGACGCGAGCGGCAGGTTGGCGGTCAAGGAGCTTAATATGGACAGCAGCGCGCAATTTTACGTGGTTTTCATGCGCGATTACGGGCGATTTTTGCTACTAGATAAGACGATGCTAAACTCAAGCTACATTCAGCTTTTTGTATTTGAAAGATATAGGCCCGAGCTATTCGAGCCTGTAATCTTAAGCCCTGCTGTGAAAGTTTATAAATTAAAGCGCTAGATAAAATTTTGCCGCAAGCCAAGGAGAAATTTATGAAATTTAATCTCGCAACGACAAGCAAGGAATGCAGCATATGGCTCGCATAGGATTTTTAAGCCATGCCGATATGAGCTTACATTTCTTTCGCCGCCCGATAATGCAGGCTTTAAAAGAGCGCGGGCACGAGGTTTTCGCAATCGCTCCTCGCGGCGCTTATACGCAGGATTTGGCACGCGATTTTAATGCCGTAACCTACGATCTTGATCGGGCGAGCTTAAATCCGTTTACCGTATTTAGTAACACCAAAGCCCTTGCGCGTGAGCTAAAGAGGTTAAATTTGGACCTGCTGCAAACAGCTGCGCACAAATCAAACGTGTTTGGTACACTGGCGGCTCGAGAGGCAGGTATAAAATATGTGATAAACTTAGTCGAGGGGCTGGGCAGCTTTTATATCGACGATGATATTAAAACAAGGCTCGTGCGAGCGGTATTGGAGAAGCTTTATAAATTTTCATTTTCGCAGGCGGATGCTTGCGTATTTGTAAACGATGCCGATCCTGATTATATGCTATCTCGCGGGCTTATTGCGAAGCAAAAGGTCATAAGAATTAAAAGCGTAGGCGTAAATGCTGAAAGATTCAACCCCGAAATCGTTAGTGCAGCGGATCTGGGCGAGGATTTGCACGGCAAAAAGATCGTACTGATGATAGCTCGCGCGATGTGGCATAAGGGCGTGAGAGAATTCTACGAAGCAGCAGAAATTTTAAAAGATCGATCGGATGCGAAATTTGTCTTCGTAGGCGAGGGTTTTGCGGGCAATAAAAGTACCGCCGATCCTGCGTTTTTGCGAAGCGGCGCGGTGTATTATCTAGGCGCCAGAAACGATGTGCCTGAGCTTTTGAAGGCTAGTTACTTGCTGGCACTGCCTAGCTACAAGGAGGGCTTTCCGCGCACGGTTTTAGAGGCGATGAGCATGGCGCGAGCCTGCGTGGTGAGCGACTGCAGCGGCTGCGTGGAAGCTGTGCAAGAAGGGGTAAACGGCTTAATCTGCCGCACTCGCGACGCAGAGGGTCTTGCGCGAAAGATCGAAATTTTATTAGACGATACCGCGCTTTGCGAAAGGCTTGGACGAAACGGGCGCGAGATGGTGCTTGCAAATTACGACGAAAAGATCGTCACGGAAAAATATTTAGAGGTTTATAGGAAATTTATCGATGTATAGAGGTTTTTTAAAACGCGCGCTTGATTTTACGGCGGCTTTGATTTTGATTATTTTGGTTTCGCCCGTGATGGCGCTTACGTGGTTCTTGATCCGCAAGCACATTAGCAAAAGCACGATTTTTACGCAATCTCGCCCTGGATTTGATGAGCAAATTTTTAAAATTTACAAATTTAAAACGATGAGCGACGAGCGCGGCGCAGACGGCGAGCTTCTGCCCGACGAAGAGCGGCTGAACGATTACGGCAAAAAGATCCGCGCGCTAAGCCTGGATGAGCTGCCGCAGCTTTTCAACGTACTAAAGGGCGATATGAGCTTCATCGGACCGCGCCCTTTACTGATCGAATACTTGCCGCTTTATTCGCCGCAGCAGCGTCTGCGGCACAGCGTGCGTCCGGGTATCACGGGGCTTGCGCAGGTAAACGGTCGCAACGCGATCAGCTGGGAGAAAAAATTTGAGTTCGACACGTATTACGCGCAAAATTTAAGCTTCGCGCTCGATCTTAAGATTGCGCTTTTAACGATTAAAAAGGTGCTTGCAAAAGAGGGCGTGAATAAAGAGGGCATGGCGACGACGGAGAAATTTAATGGACACAACTAAAATTTACGTTTACGGCGCGAGCGGACACGGGCTGGTAGTCGCGGACGTCGCGCTAGCCGCGCGCGGGGCTAAATTTAACGAGGTCGTTTTTTTAGACGACGCGGCGGGGCTGAAATTTAGCGAGGATCTGCCTAAGCACCCCGTAATAATCGCAATCGGCGATAATAAAACTCGTGCAAAGATCCAAGAGAGAGTATCGCGCGCAGGTTTTGAGATAGCGACGTTAATTCATCAAAGCGCCATCGTTAGCCCAAGCGCCGCTATCGGCGAGGGCGCGGTCGTAATGCCCGGCGCCGTGATAAACGCGCGAGCTAAAATCGGTCGCGGCGCGATAATCAACTCTGGCGTCGTAATCGAGCATGAGTGCGAGATCGGCGAGTTCGCGCACATTAGCCCAAACGCGGCGCTTGCGGGCGGTGTGAAGGTGGGGGCGTTTTCGCACATTGGAATCGGTGCCAGCGTCATTCAGAGGCTAAGTATCGGGCAGCGCTGCATCATCGGCGCGGGCGCTGCGGTGGTGCGCGACATAGCTAGCGACAGCGTAGCCGTAGGCGTGCCTGCTCGCGTGATCAAAAAAAATAGCTGAATTTAAAATTTATAGCATTAAAAGTGATAAAATCCGAGCATTTAAATTTTATGCCGAAAGCTAAATTTAGCCTTGCGACGCGCGAGGTTAAATTTAAAGATCAAGGAAGGATGAAGATGGCAAGAGTATTTTTAAGCCCACCGAATATGGGCGGCAATGAGCTTGAGTATATAAAAAAGGTATTTGAAAGCAACTATATCGCGCCTTTGGGCGAATATGTCGATAGGTTTGAAAACAGCATCAAAGCTTATACCAAAACGCGCGGCGCGCTGGCGTTAAACGCAGGCACGGCGGCGCTTCATCTAGCGCTTCGCTGCAGCGACGCAAAGGACGGCGACGTGGTGTTGGGCTCTACGTTTACCTTCATGGCATCGCTAAATCCGATATTTTACGAGCGCTGCGTGCCGGTGCTGATAGACAGCGACGAGAGTTGGAATTTAAGCCCGAAGCTGCTTAAAGAAGCGATCAAAAAATCTCCAAAAAAGCCAAAAGTGCTCGTCGTTACGCATCTTTATGGACAGGCTGCGAAGATGGACGAGATATGCGAAATTTGCGCGAACGAAGGCATTGATGTTATCGAGGATGCCGCAGAGGCGCTGGGCGGATTTTATAAGGGTAAAACACTTGGCGGCATCGGAAAATGCGGCGCACTAAGCTTCAACGGCAATAAAATTATCACTACTTCTGGCGGTGGAATGCTGATCTCAAACGATGAGGAGCTAGTGGCTAAGGCCAGATTTTTAAGCACCCAGGCGCGCGAGCCGCTGCTTCACTATGAGCACAAGGACTACGGCTACAACTACCGCTTAAGCAACGTCTTGGGCGCTATCGGCGTAGGTCAGATGGAGGTCTTGCCGCAGCGCGTAAAGAGAAAACGCGAAATTTTTAAAATTTACGAGGATCTGTTTAGAGGCACTGACGTGGAGTTTATGCCCGAAGTAGAAGGCGGCGAGGGCAATAGATGGCTTACGACTCTGCTGTTTAAGCAAAAAGGCGCTCATCTAAAGGTTGTCGACGCTCTAAATAAAGCCGACATCGAATCTCGCCCGCTTTGGAAGCCGATGCATCTGCAAAGCATCTTCGCAGGCGCACTTAGCGTAGTTGACGGCACGAGCGAGGATATGTTCAGTCGCGGCATCTGCCTTCCTAGCGGTACCGATATGAGCGACGAGACGATCGAGCGCGTCGTAAAAATCGTAAAAGAAAACATCTAATGCTGTTAAAACCCACTAAATTTAGCCGCTTCGCGTTTTTTTTGCTAGGAGATATTTTTATCTCGATCCTCTCCGTTTACATTGCGTTTTTGCTGCGATTTAGCGGAGATATACCGAACGAATTCTATAAAGGCGCGCTGCTTAGTGCCTCGAGTCTTACGGCGATTAAAATTTTCTACTTTTGGTTTTTGCGGATCTATTTAGTTCCGTGGAGATTTTTCGGGCTATACGAAGCAAGAAAGCTCTTTTATGCGCACGTTATGGCAGCGCTTACCTTTTTAATCCTATTCTTTCTAGCGAGTAAAATTTTTAACCCATTCCCGCGTTCGGTCATCATCATCGATGCGGCGATCTCGTTTATTTTAATCGGTGGGATTAGAATTTCAAAGCGGATGTTTTTAAGTGAGAAGAAAAATATCACGAATAACGAGCCCTGCATCGTCGTAGGCGCTACGAGCAAGACCTTTCACGTCCTAAAAGGGATGCGGCAAAAATATATCAACTACTATCCGGTGGGTGTCGTGGACGGACGGCCTGAGCTTGTGGGGACGTATTGCGAAAACTACGTCGTCAGAGCCAAGAGCGAAATTCCGCAGATGATCAAAGATAGCGGCGCCAAAACTGCGATCATCGCGCTGGCGCTGTATCCGGACGAGCTAAAGCAGCTCTACGACGAGCTGTTTGCGTACGGGCTAAAGGATATCAAGCTCTTTTCGCTTTTGGAGGATGAGAGCAAAAAGATCCGCGACGTATCAATCGAGGATCTGCTCGCGCGCAAGCCTAAAGATCTCGACACCAAGGCGATTGAAAATTTTATCAAAGACAAGATCGTGCTGGTAACGGGCGCTGGCGGCACGATAGGAAGCGAAATTTGTAAGCAATGCTTAAAATTCGGCGCAAAGCGTCTTATCATGGTCGAGCACAGCGAGCTTAACCTCTACTCGATTAATGAAGCTACGGGCGCGGACGCGCGCAACGAGTTAAAGATGATAAACGTCGTTTATCGCCATGAGCTGGAGGAAGTTTTTGCAGAATTTCATCCCGAGGTGGTCGTGCACGCAGCGGCGTATAAGCATGTGCCGCTATGCGAGTTTAATCCGCATCTAGCGGTCAAAAATAATGTCATCGGCACAAAAAACGTAATTGATCTGTCTAAAAAATACGGCGCGAAAAAGGTTGTTTTGATCTCGACCGATAAGGCAGTGCGACCGACGAACATTATGGGTACGACGAAGCGTATCTGCGAGCTTTACGCGCTAAATTCCAACGACGCGGCAAGTGATACGCAGATCGTCGCGGTGCGCTTCGGAAACGTGCTCGGCTCAAGCGGTAGTGTCATTCCTAAATTTAAACGCCAGATCGAAGCGAACGAGCCGCTTACCGTTACGCACCCCGAGATTACGAGATATTTTATGCTCGTCAGCGAGGCGTGTCAGCTGGTGCTTCAAGCGGCTTCCATCGCGCAGGGCGGCGAGCTTTTCGTGCTGGATATGGGCGAGCCCGTAAAGATCGCCGATCTTGCCAAGCGAATGCTGCAGCTTGCCGGCAAGGAGGAGCTTGGCATTAAATTTGTAGGTCTGCGCCCCGGAGAGAAGCTTTACGAGGAGCTTTTGATCGACGAAAACGACAAGAGCACGAAGTATCAATCCATCTTCGTAACCCACTCTGCAAAATACGACCTGCAAGAGCTAAGCTCGCAGATCGAGGAGCTTTCGGAGTGCGAAGACGCGCAGGTCGCGGATAAGCTAAAGCGTATCGTGCCCGAGTTTTCGCACCGATTGAACGATATGAAGGGCACGGCTTGATCGGTATCGTGGATTACGGCGCGGGCAATATCCAAAGCGTGATGAACGCGCTTAGCTTCTGCGGCGCTAAATTTACTCTCGCGCGCAGCGGGGAGGAGCTTTTGAGCTGCGATAAAGCCCTGCTTCCAGGCGTTGGCGCATTCGGCGAAGCGATGGACAGGCTTCGCGCAAGCGGTATGGACGCCGCGATTAAAGAGTTCGTCGCAAGCGGCAGATATTTTTTAGGTATCTGTCTGGGGATGCAGCTTCTGTTTGAGCAAAGCGAGGAGTTCGGCGCGCGCAGCGGGCTTGGAATTTTACCCGGTCGCGTCGTAAAATTTGACAAAACGAAATTTAATAATCGGGAGGCGGAATCTGGGTCCGAGGATATGAAATTTAGATCGGACGGGGTAGAGCCTAGCGAGCATGGCGGGCAAAATTTTACCTGCGTCGAAAGCCTAAAGATCCCGCATGTCGGCTGGAACAGCGCGCATTTTATCAAGCACTCGCCGATAAATGTGGGTCTAGGCGAGTTTGAGTATCTGTATTTCGTGCACTCCTACCACGTCCTTTGCGAGCGCGAGATCACGCTTGCGAGCACGTTTTACGGCTATGAGTTTGCAAGCGCGATTTGGCGCGAAAACGTATTTGCCTTTCAGCCGCATCCTGAAAAAAGCCACGATGCGGGCATAAAAATCATTAAAAATTTTACGGAGCTGTGATGGAGATTTTCCCTGCGATCGATCTGAAACAAGGATGCGCCGTGCGCCTTAGCAAGGGCGAGATGCAAAGCGCAAAAATTTATTCCAAAGACCCCTGCGAGCTAGCCAAAAAATTTGAAGATCTCGGCGCTAAATGGCTGCATCTGGTTGATCTCGACGGCGCATTTGCGGGCGAGGCGGTAAATTTTAAAGCGATCGAGCGGATCGTAAAAAGCACTCGCCTGCGCGTCGAAGTGGGCGGCGGCATTCGCGACGAAGCGCGCATAAAGGAGTATTTGAACTTAGGCGTCGATAGATTTATCCTGGGCTCGGCGGCGCTTAAAAATAGAGATTTCGTAAGGAGAATGACGAAGCTTTACCGTATCGTCGTGGGCATAGACGCAAAAGACGGGCTCGTAGCGACCGAGGGCTGGGCGGAGCTAAGCCGCGTAAAAGCGACCGACCTGGCTCGAGACTACGCGGATGCGGGCGTTTGCGCGATCATCTGCACCGACATATCGCGCGACGGGATGCTAAGCGGCGTAAACGTAGAATTTAGCCGCTCTATCGCGAAAGCTAGCGGTATCGATACTATCGCAAGCGGCGGCGTGAAAGATATAAACGACATAATTGCGCTTAAAAACGCGGAGCTCATCGCGGGCGTCATCGTCGGCAAGGCATATTACGAGGGCACGCTCGATCTTAAAAAGGCGTTTGAGGCTCTATAAAAACGCCCCAGCGTAAGCAAAGTTTGAACTAAATTTTAGTAATATGCAAATTTTAAAATTTAAAGGCGATGTGAGGCGATGAAAGATTTTTTTTATGAGATGATCGTAAAAAGCGCGAATGCAAGCGAGCTTTTTAAAAACTTTGCGTTTGAACTCGGCGTTACCTGCGTCGAAGAACGCGGCGAGCGTTTCATAATCCGCGACGAAGAGGATCCGCAAAATTTAAAATTTGCGTTTGAAGAGTTTAAAAAGGCGCTCGCGCGATCTCTCAATTTAGACGCCGATCTGCAGATCGAAATTTCAAAAAAGCCTAATGTCGATTGGATCGAGCAGTATAAAAAAGGCGTCGCGCCCGTGGCGGTCGGCAAATTTTACGTCCGTCCGAGCTGGTGCGAAAGATCGCAAGATTGCGCGCTAATCGATCTGCTGATCGATCCTGCGCTGGCGTTTGGTTCAGGTCATCACGAAAGCACCAATATGTGCCTGGCGCTACTTAGCGAGCTCGCTCGCGATGGCATGAGCGCGCTTGACGTGGGCTGCGGCAGCGGAATTTTAAGTATCGCGATGAAAAAACTGGGCGCAAAGGTAAGCGCCTGCGATACCGACGAGCAGGCGGTGGCAGCCACGCAGCAAAACGCCGAGAAAAACGGCGTACAGATCGATCAAATTTGGCTCGGCAGCGTTTCAAGCCTAAACGAGCGAGGCTCAAGCGCAGCCGCGCAGCCGCAGTTTGATCTCGTCGTCGCAAATATAATCGCCGATGTGATTTTGATCCTAAGCGTGGATCTAAAAAAAGCGCTAAAACCGGGCGGCAAGCTCGTGCTGTCTGGAATTTTAGAAAAATATAAAGATAGGATCGAGCGGGCCTTTTCGGATCTAGATTTCGTGCAGATGAAAAAGCAAAACGAATGGCTTAGCTTCGTTTATGAAAGGAAAATATGAATAACAACCCAAATAATCAACCCCCTCAAAACGGCGGCGGAAACAATTTTTTTAATAAAAATCCGATCGGCGTTTTTATAATTTTTGCGCTTATTTTGATAGTCGTGTTTAAAGCGATATCCCCAAGCGGCGGATTTGATAGCGGCGGAGTGCTAGGCTCCGTTTCAGGCGAGAGTAGAAACGTAACTTACTCCGAGCTAAAATCGCAAATCAAAAACTCCCAAGTAAGTATGGTTTCCATTGGAAGTTCCACGATTAAAGCGCAAGTAGGCAACGTAATCTACACCGCCAAGCGCGTGGATGATCCCGAGCTAGTTCAAATTTTAGAATCGCGCAAAATTCCATACGGCGCGTATAATGAGAGTAACTTTTTGACCGATCTGCTCTTTAGCTGGGTCTTGCCGCTCGTGATTTTCTTTGGAATTTGGATGTTTTTAGCCAACCGCATGCAGCGCAATATGGGCGGCGGCGTGCTCGGCATTGGAAGCTCTAAAAACCTAGTAAGCGCCGAAAAGCCGAAGGTTAAATTTAGCGATGTCGCTGGCGTCGAAGAGGCGAAAGAGGAGGTTAAAGAGATCGTAGATTTCTTAAAAAATCCGGAGCGATATATCAGCCTCGGGGCTAAAATTCCAAAAGGCGTTCTTTTGGTGGGGCCTCCAGGCACGGGTAAGACGCTGCTAGCCAAGGCGGTTGCGGGCGAAGCGGACGTACCGTTTTTTTCGGTATCGGGCTCCAGCTTCATCGAGATGTTTGTAGGCGTGGGCGCTAGCAGGGTGCGCGATCTATTTGATAACGCTAAAAAGCAGGCTCCGGCGATCGTTTTCATCGACGAGATCGACGCGATCGGCAAAAGCAGAACCGCAGGCGGTATCGGCGGCGGTAACGACGAGCGCGAACAGACGCTAAATCAGCTGCTTGCCGAGATGGACGGCTTCGGCTCGGAATCAAGCCCGGTAATCGTCCTTGCAGCTACCAACCGCCCGGAGACGCTGGATGCGGCGCTTCTGCGTCCAGGCAGATTCGATAGGCAGGTTTTGGTCGATAGACCTGATTTTGACGGCAGAATGGCGATTTTAAAGGTGCATATGCGCGACGTTAAATTTGCTCGCGATATCGATATCGAAGAGATCGCGCGCCTTACCGTGGGTTTTGCGGGAGCCGATCTTGCAAATATCATAAACGAAGCCGCGCTTTTAGCGGGTCGCGAGGCAAAGGCGGAGGTCGAGCAAAAAGACCTGCTCGAAGCGATCGAGCGTGTCGGTATCGGACTGGCTAAAAAATCGCGCCGCGTAAGTCCGATCGAAAAGCGGATCGTCGCCTACCACGAAAGTGGTCATGCGCTCATCGCCGAGCTTACCAAAGGCGCGATGCCGGTATCTAAAGTAACTATCGTACCGCGCGGATTGAGCGCCGCGGGCTATACGCTAAATTCTCCGTTTGAAAATAGATATCTGCACCAGCGCCATGAAATTTTTGCCGAGATCGATACATTTTTGGCGGGGCGCGCGGCGGAGGATGTGTTTTTAGGCGAGATCACCGACGGAGCGGGCAACGATTTGCAGCGCGCTACCGATATGCTTAAATTTATGGCTACTCAGGTCGGAATGACCGAGGCGCTCGGGCTTGCGGTGCTCGAAAAACAGCAGTATTCCTTCCTAAACGGCGGACAAAGCATCAAGGATTACAGCGAGGTAACGGCGGTTAAGATCGACGAATATGTCCGCAAGACGCTGGATGAGCGCTACGCGGCGGTAAAAGAGACGCTAAGGACCTATGCTCCGGCGATCGAGGAGATGGTGAAGGCGCTGTATGAGAAGGAGACGGTCTCTGGAGAGCAGATCGTAGAGATCATCTCTAAATTTGAAAAAGATAACGGCATGCCTACCCGTCTGGTGCGAAATTTAGGCGCTAACGATGATATCGAAAGCGCAAAGAGCGAGGCTTAAATTTAAAGCCTCGCGCAGGGCAAGAACTTAGCGCTAAATTTTAAGAAGGTCGCGCTAAAATGCTTTACGCGCAATCCGCGGTACCGAATGAAAAGCGGTGCAAAAATAAAATTTAAAGAGTAAGAGATGGAAGAGGAAAAGGGAAAATTAATCTACATATTGCCGAATTTTTTCACGGCGGCAAGCATATTTTTGGCGGTTATCAGCATAATTTCTACGATCAAAGGCAATTTCAGCGCCGCGATCTTTTATATCATATTATCCTTGATCTGCGACGGACTCGACGGCCGCGTAGCGAGGCTAACACATGCGACGTCGAAATTCGGCGTGGAGTTCGATAGCCTTGCGGATATTGTGGCTTTCGGCGTAGCGCCGGCGCTGCTATTTTACTGCGCGGTCGGGCACGATTACGGCAAGGTCGGCTCGCTCGTAGCAGCACTTTACGTGGTTTTCGGCGCGATTAGACTGGCGCGATTCAACGTCACTACGGGCACCTACGAGCCTAGCGTTTTTATCGGGCTGCCGATACCAACGGCGGCGATTACGATGGCATTTTGGATCGGAATTTATCTAAAATATGACCTTTCTAAGGGTTTTGGCGTATTTTTGATCATCGCAATGGCGGCGCTATCGTTTTTGATGGTAAGCAACATACGCTTTCCGAGCTTCAAAAAGATCAGCCTAAAGCGCCCCAACGCGATTAAAATTTTAGTGCTTCTAATAGTCGTATTTTTCTCACTTTTATATCTTTTCAGGCTGGAATTTCCGGCGGTGCTCACTTTGGTTTATATCGTTTACGGTTTGGTTCGCGGAGCTTTAAATTTAAGCGCGGCTAAATTTCATAAAAAAGACAAACCCGAGGAAACGGCGAAATAATCTCAAATATGTTTATCGCCGCGATTGTTTTAAGCTTGCGCGGCTATAATTTCGCCAAATTTTAACAATTTGAAAGGACAGGCAATGGACAAAAATAAAATCATAATCTTCGATACGACGCTTCGTGACGGCGAGCAAAGCCCCGGAGCGTCGATGAATACGGACGAGAAGATCCATCTTGCGTTGCAGCTTGAAAAGCTGGGCGTAGATGTTATCGAGGCGGGTTTTGCGGCGGCGAGCCCGGGGGACTTTGACGCGATAGAAAAGATCGCGAGCGCTGTTAGTAAGGCTCGCGTCTGTTCGCTTGCGCGCGCTTTAGAAAAAGACATCAAGGCTGCGGGCGAAGCGATAAAGGGCGCGAAGCTCGGGCGCATCCACACCTTCATCGCCACAAGCCCCATCCATATGGAATTTAAACTCAAAATGCAGCCGCAAGAGGTCATAAAGCGCGCCGTAGAGTCTGTACAATACGCCAAAAGCCTATGCGATGACGTGGAGTTTAGCTGTGAGGATGCGTGCAGAAGCGATATGGGTTTTTTAAAAGAGATCTGCGACGCCGCGATAAACGCCGGAGCCTCCACCATAAATATCCCCGATACGGTAGGCTATCTCTATCCGGATGAGATCACTGCGCGCATAGGCGAGATCGTTAAGCTTATCGGCGAGCGCGCCGTAGTTTCGGTGCACAATCACAACGACTTGGGAATGGCTACCGTAAATTCCTTAGCCGCTATCTTGGCAGGAGCCAGACAGGTCGAGTGCACGATAAACGGTATCGGCGAGCGCGCGGGCAACGCGGCGCTGGAGGAGATCGTAATGGCGATAAAGACGCGCAAAGATAAATTTGCACCGCTTTATACTGATATAAATTTGAAAGAAATTTATCCATCCAGCCGCCTAGTCGCGAGCATTACCGGTATCGAGCCGCAGCCTAATAAAGCGATCGTGGGCAAAAACGCCTTCGCGCATGAAAGCGGCATCCACCAAGACGGCGTGCTAAAACACAAAGAAACCTACGAGATCATGCACGCCGAGGATATCGGGCTTGATAAAAACTCGCTCGTACTGGGCAAACACAGCGGACGTCACGCCTTTAAAGACAAGCTGGTATCTTTAGGCTATGAGCTTAGCAACGAGCAGATTGAGATCGCGTTTAATAAATTTAAAGCGCTCGCAGATAGCAAAAAGGACGTTTTCGACGAGGATATTAGAGAGCTCGTAAACGACGAGTTCGTGGGAGCCGAAAAGACCTACGAAGTGCTGGTTTTAAGCTCCAATAGCTGCAACAAAGGACACGCTAGCACCGCGCTTACGCTAAGATATAAGGATGAAATTTTAAGCGATAGCGCGCTTGGAAACGGCGGCGTGGATGCGATATTTAAGGCGATAGACCGTATCAGCGGCATTAGCGGTAGCCTGAAGGATTATCAAGTAAAGGCGGTCTCACAGGGTAAAGACGCGCTGGCGAAAGTAACCGTCAAGGTGGAATTTGCGGGTGAGGGTGCCATCATCGGCAGAGGACTTGACGTAGATACGATGCTAGCATCTGCAAAGGCCTACGTTGCAGCGCTAAATACATATCTGGACGCTAAACACTAAGATGTCGGCGTGCACGGTGGGATTTGTTAAATTTAACGCAAATTCCGCCAGATTAAACAAATCAAAAGCAAAATTTTAATAATATTTCACACTTAAAACGTTGGAGTAGGGGGTATTGAGCCGAAACTCGTTTTAAAATTTATTTATGGAGACTTTTATGAAAAAAGTTCTTGTATTGTTATTTGCGCTTTGCGGCGCGGCTTTCGCTAGCGAGCAGCTAAGCGCTTACACTCAGATTGTTTCTTTTTCTGCAATTACCGTTGCGGTCGTTTTGGGTCTAGCTGCTTTGGGTGGCGCATTAGGTATGGGAAATGCCGCTAGTGCGACGCTTAACGGCATCGCTAGAAATCCGAGCGTAGCTAGCAAACTATCGACTACGATGTATATTTCGCTTGCGATGATCGAAGCGCAGGTTATCTACGCGCTAGTTATTGCTTTCATCTTGCTTTTTGCAAACCCTTTCGTAACAGAAGGTCTTGCGGCTGCCGCAAAATAATCCTAAGCCCGAGAAATCGGGCTTTAAACTTATATAATTCAAGGCTTAAGATCAAGCTTTAAAAATTTATGCGACCGTGGTGGAATTGGTAGACACGCTATCTTGAGGGGGTAGTGCCGCAAGGTGTACGAGTTCAAATCTCGTCGGTCGCACCATCTATCAAAATTTTCCATATTTTTTAGTTTTTTTGAATTTTTAAATAATTTTTTAAACCCTATTTTTGGGAATTTTGAAATTACTCTTAAAAAATTCTTAATACTTAAAATCATCGATTCACACATATATTTTAAGAAAAACTACTGTATATTAAAAAATTGTATAGTAGCTTTTTCTACGCCCCCGCCTTGTTAATCCTTTGAGGAAATTCTATAATCTGCCTAAAATTACTATATAAAGGAAGAAAGATGACAGAAGTTTTTACCAAAATTAAGGATAATCCAATTTTTAAATCAGATCCTGATAAAGTAGTCAGGAATTTTATCTTGCCGCAATATAAGCGCACTATGGTCGAAGTTTTAGACGATTTCATAGCCGTTAAATTTTATAGCTCGCTATCTAGAGACGGAACGGTTAAAACACACAGGCACTATCATTATACGCAAGGCGGCAAGCTAATTAAGGCTCTAGGCAATGCCGACGAAATAACATTCGAAGGGGCCAGAATACTGTTAAAGAAATTAATATCAAATAGCCATACTAATGGTGTGACAGCTCCAAAGAATACGTTAGCAAGCGTTTTTAAATTGGCTCTCTTTAACTTAAGCTCACGCAAGGGAGTAGCAAGATATGATGAGAAGCATGAAAAACAAGTATATCTATCGTTCCCGAATTTCGCAGAAGAAATTTAGAGAAATTTTAAAGTATTTTGCAGAGGATATAGAGGCTACTAAAATAGCAAATTTAACCGGGATTTCTAGAATTTCCATTAATAAGATTCTAAAAAGCATTAGAGTTTTGATCTCTCAAGAATGTGAAAATATAAGCAAATTTAGCGGTGAAATAGAGATTGACGAAAGTTACTTCGGAGCTAAAAGAGTAAGAGGTAAAAGAGGCAGAGGAGCAAGCGGAAAGCAGCCGGTATTTGGAATGCTTAAAAGAGACGGCAAAGTTTATACCCAGATAGTTAAAAACTGCTCTGCAAATGAACTGATACCGATACTATCGCAATTTAGCGAGCTTGATAGCTCTACTATCTATTCAGATTGCTGGAAAGCTTATGACGGATTGGTAGATTACGGAGCTAAAGCTCACTATAGAGTAAAACATTCAAAGAATGAATTTGCTAATGGTAAAAATCATATAAACGGTATAGAAAACTTCTGGGGCTATGCTAAACATAGATTATCTAAATTTAAAGGTATTAAGAAAGAGAACTTCTTGCTTCATCTTAAAGAATGTGAATTTAGATATAATACTAAAACTATACAGGAAAACTTATATCAGAAACTGTTGAAATTGATAAGAGAAAATCCGCTTAAGTTTAATTGAGCCTATCAAAAACCTTGACATTATCAGGGTCGGCTAAAACATTTACAGGAATTCCTTTTATGAAATCGATTGTATCCGAAGTGGGCTTGATATACCAAGCAACGCCTTGACTTGAATTGTTAGAAGTATTGTTATCTTCTGGCATGATTTTTTCTCCTATTTATAGAATTTGTAGTTTTTATCTAAATTTTCGATTTGTAAATTAAAATTTTGCAATAAATACTCATTTACTTGTTCATAATCTTGCTTTGTCATTAAATAGACATTTACGGCATTTTTTTGATTGTCATAAAAAACTATGGTGCAAAATAGTATAAATTTATAATCTTTGTTAATTAATAAAGCAACTAATTTTGCTAAACAAGCAAGTAAATTTGATAAAATCAAAAAAAATCCCGCAATAACAAAACCAAATGGTGCAAAAATTTTTTGAACCGAGTTATCTGGTATCTTACCAATCATAGGATAAATACTTTTTCTAACCAAAACAATATTTTGTTTTTCTACTGTTGTATCTCGTTTATCCCAATAAACTTTATCATTATATAAATATACTTTTTCGGGTTTTCTAAATTTTCTAATGAAATCAATAAAAGCCCAAATATTGGCTATTGGAAATGCTACAACCATAAAGCTAAATCTTGGATTTCTCATTTCATTTTTTAAAATTTCAAAAAACTCGCCACTATTCCAATCGACAACACCAGTAAAAAATACAATATAAATCATTATAGTGTTACATACAAGCAAAAATGTAAAACCATACATTATCATTATAAAGTTATTTTTAATGATGAGTGGAGCTTTATCATAATCTCTCATTTTAATCCTTTTTAAAAAATTTCTCTTATTGCAAGAATTTATTTAAATTCCCACAATGCCCACAACCTTGTCATTGCGAGACCACGAAGTGGTCGAAACAATCCAGCAATGAGGCGTTTTGAATTTGCAAATTCGCCTTAATAAACGGCTTCTCCGTTTCGCAACGACATTTTAATGCAAAATTCAAATCTCGTCAGTATCGTTTGATACTGAATTTATTAAATTTACAAATTTAAACTTACTTTACAAATTCATACAATTAGTAAATTTAAATTTGCAAATTCTTTTAACGCTTCAAATCTATTTGGTGTTAGCGAGTTATCATTTAGTAAAGTATGATTTCCAAATAGTTCGCTTCCGTTTGTTATGCTATTTGTGATTAAGGTTTTATTGATTAAAATTCCGTCATTTTTATCTATCCAAGAGATATTTTCTGCGAATTTGTTATTATCCAGGTCGAAGTATATTTTGTTATTTTTTCTCGATATTGTTTTTACTCCATCACCGTTTAAATCAATTTTCGGCATTGCCGTCTCCTTGTAAATTTAGATTTTTATTGAAATTGTTATTTTTTAAAGTTTGGTATTGCTCTAAAATCGCATTATAATAGTAATCGCCATTATATGAAAAATCATTAAAAACGATATTTTGGAGTGTAGGTCTATTGGCAGGAATATATTTAAAATAATATTCTCTCCCATATGTTTTTTCAAAAAATCTTTTTTTGTTCGTTGTCAGTAGATTATGGGTAACGCAAAATTCTGATATTTCGTTATTGACAATGGCATTTGCTAAAAGCCAAGAAAACATAATATTTGATGCAATGACTATGTCGTTTTTTGTATCGTGATATTTTAAGACTTTTTTATTTATAAATACAAAATCTGAAAAAAGTATATGCTTATTTTCGCCAATATAAACGAAATTTTCCAAAAATTTACCATTTTCATCAATAATGTATTTTTCATTGAACGGATAAAAAGGTTCTATTTTTAAAATTTCATCATTATCAATTATCTCTTGTGCGTTTTGCATAGGCGTGTCGGCATTACAAATTTTAGAACCTAAATTTAGTAAATATTCTAAATTTAATCTTTTATCAAGCTTGAAAAATTCGCATTTGTCATCAGGGTATTTGTCTCCATTGCAAAAATAAAATCTTGTTTCAGCAAAGTCATTTATATCTCTATGGATATTTTTCATCTTTTTTATATCTTTTGCTGGATAATTGTCTAAATAGTGAATTTTTTTTAGAAAATCTTTTATATAAAAATTAATTTTTTCATGCTCGGTTGCTGTTTTAAAATCTATCTTGTTTTCCAAATATTTTACTTTATCGTATTTGTCAAACATAGCTTCTAATTCGGCAATATGCCTTTTGTCGTCTTTATAAAGTTGATAAGCAAATGAAATAATAAGACACAAAGTAAATAAAATAAATATTATAAATAAAATTTTAAATAATTTTTTCATATTTTTCCTTTCAAATTTAAAGTTTAACTTGCGAATTTAAACTCGGTAAGTATCGCTGATACTGAATTTTATGAATTTATAAATTTGAACTTACTTTACAAATTCACACAATTAGTAAATTTAAATTTGCAAATTTGATATTTGGATCTGTTTGATCTGAATTAGCCCTCGGTTAAACCCAAAATCCATGGCAGTCTTTTTTTACCGTAGCTTGTTAATTGTTCAATCCCCTATACCCCGCCCATGCTAGCTCTGCATATATTTTTAGTGCCTCAAATTTTCTCATTTTCTATCCTTTCTGAAGAATTCCTCTATCATCTTTTGATTACACTTTTCTATTGAATTAGTTTCATTTTTGTTACACATCCAAAACTCACCGCCAGATTGCGGACCCAAAGCACTCACTAGAGCTTGCAATATCCAAGTGTGATAAGACTCATAGATGTATATATTGTCGGCTAGTATCTTGCCCGTATTTATATCTTTTATGATTCCACCGTAGTTAAATCCCATGCCCAGCATATTATCGAATATAGTTTTTATATTAGGCTTTGGTTCTAGGAGATGATATGGATCTTCCACTATAAGCTCGGTAGGCGCTATCTCATCTTTGGAGATTTCTTTGCGCGCTATGCATTTGTCTTTATAAATTTGCTTGTAGTATTCCATTTTTTTATCTACGTCTTGTAGCCTATCTATAACCCGTTTTATTTGATAGTCGTCCCATGTAAATACCTTGCCGTTCATATTAATAGGGTTTGGGCTTCTATATCGTTCTTGCACTATTTTTATTATTTTGTCCACTACTATTCTTTGTTGCTGCGGGTAACTCTTTTTTCTCTCTTCGTTATCAAACCAAGCATCATAATATATCTCTTTATACTCGCCAGGTTTTGAGTGGTACTCGTCGTAAAGTTGTTTAAATTCAGAGTAAGGTATTTTTTTATCGGACAAGTAGTCCTTTAGTTCTTCATCTATCGACATAAAGCATTTATTTGAAGTATTGTTATCTACGTAAATTCTAAAAAATTTACCATTATTGGCACTATCTTTCGCTTGAACTCTATAATCTATATAGTCCAAATCGCCATTTATCAACATCGTAAAAGCAATGTCTTTAGTATAATCTTGCGATGAGAATTGATTTGCTTTGGGAAATCCTAGATCAAATTTCTTTTCTCCGGCATAATATGCTCTTATAGCGGGCTTTTCATAGACGTTTATTTTGCCGTATAGATATCCGTAGCAGTGAAATATGGCAGAAACTATAAATCCGTCACCGAAAAATACGACAAACCAAACAAAAAGCCAAAAACGTTTGCGTTTGCCTTTAGGGGCGATTAAGGCAACAAAAAAGCTTATGGTAAAAAAAGCGGGTATTATGAAAAGAAATACTATACTGCGCATATCTAACCCTTATAAAAATACATATGCAAATTTGTAAAGCCCAAAAAGCTTCTTTAGTAGCAATATTTTATTGCTCTATATCTTAGCTCGTCATTAAATTCCATATAAATTCAAGTAGATGAATTTATATGGAATTTTAAAAACTAGCTTGAGTATCTTAAAGTTATTTTCGGTTTTTAAGTCTTTTTGGCTCTTCAAACTTCTGTTTTAATCAAGCTCTTTATAAACGGAATTTCGATGCATTCTATACGAAAGGGGATTAAGATTTTATAAAATGGCGCTTGAAATTTTGTTTTTATCGCCGCGACAAACGGGCGGGTTGATCTGCGATTTTCAAACGCAAAAAAAGCGCTTAAAAGCCTCGCGAGCTGAAGCGGAATTTAGACGCAACGGCGGCGTTTTGCTTTGCAATTTGAGTTAAAATTTGATATGATTGTGCGAAATTTATAATTGAACGGCTTTTGAAAATGAATAAATTTATAACCCAAAAAATAGGCGCGCTCGCGGGCTTTAGCGATGAAATTTTAAAAATTTTAGCATCGTTTGATGCGGACGTTTCGAACGTCAGGCTCGCTTTGCAAATTTCAAAAAACGCCCCCCTTGCGGATAAAATTTTAGATTTAGCCTTTTGCGGTTTGTCTAAATTTAGCGCCGAAGGACTTGCAAGGCAAAATTTTACTGCCGCGAACGGGCGGTGCTATCTCCAAAGCACGGAGCCTGTGAAGTCCATAGGATGCCACTTACAAGATGCCGCAAACGATTGGCTGCAAAACGAGTGCACCTCGAGCGAGCAAAAGGGCGCAGACTTGGCGGGGCGGAGCGATAGTCTTAAATTTAATCATTCAAATGACGCAAACGGCGCAAACTGCAGCGACGAGAATTTTAAATTTAACCTCTCGCAAGCAGCAAGCGATACGCAGCAGCAAAATCAGCACGCCGCTGCGAAAGCCGATTGCGCGCTAGGTTCAAGCATTTCCGCGCAAGCCGAACGAGCGCCTGGACGAGAGCAGATACAAACGCAGCAGCAAAAACAGGAGCAAGAATGGGAAAGAGCGCAGGAGCAGGGACAAGAGCAGGGCGCCGCGGCATTAAAGACGCTAAATTTGCAGCAGCCGTTTGGAAATTTACAGCGAGCGTTTGAGCTTTACGGGCGCGAGCAGATGCGAGCGTTTTTTCTATTTGCCATATTCGACGAGATGCTAAAGCCGAGCCTGCAGGCGTATCGCATCGATCGCGAAAAGCTCACGCAGGTCTCGCTGCTGCGAAATCTGCTTATGTTTTCGTGGATCAAATCCTACCCGCAGATCGAGCAAAGTATCCTTTCAAGCGTGATTTTAGTGGAGTTCGGGCGAGTTTTTATCGACGAGCAGGTGTGCGCAGCGGGCAAGGCGGAGGAATTTTACCATGCCATCAAGGGCTCGATCTTTCCGCAGGATTTTACCGATGTGGAGATGAAATTTTGCGGCACGAACCGCGAAAGCGTTTCGCACGCGCTATTTGCGCATTTCGGGTTAGAGCAGATCGCGCAGGACGAGCTGTATTCAAACGCTCCCGACGACGTGCCTTTTGAGAACAAATCTCGCTATGCGATGCTAAAGATCGCCAAAACCGCGGTCAATATCTACCATCACTTCGACGAGCTTAGCATCGACAACGCTTTAAATTTACTAGTCGAGTTCGGCTTCGAGCAGGAGGCGTTTTTAGAGGCTAAAGGCGAAATTTCGATATGAAAGAGTTCCTGCGCGCCTTTAACTCGGGCGTATTTGAAAAGGATCTTAGCGGCGAGCAAAAGGAGCTCGTGCGCAACCTCCTAAATATCGGCGCTATCAGCGCGCACAAGGGCAAGCTCTATCTAAATGACGGCTATGTTTTCGGCAGGCTCGACATCGCGCGCGACGGCACGGGCTATCTGCAAAGCTTCGACGATCGCTTCAAGGCAGATCTCATCATCGAAAACAGATATCTAAGCGGCGTGCATCTGGGCGATCTGATCCTAGCAAAAATTTTAAGCTCAAGAAAGCCCCGCCTGCACGCAAAGGTGCTGATGTGCGTTAAACCCGCATTTTTAACGAGCGTGGTTTATACTAAAAGCTTCGGGCGCGAAATTTTAGGCGTGAACGTCAAAACCGGTCTCGCAAATCCGCTCAAAGCCACGCAAAAATCGCTAAAGCAGCTGCCCGCAAATACCCTTTTAAAGATCGATAATCTAACAAATGAGATTACCGAGGTGATCGGAAGCTTAGCCGATCCCTTCGTCGATGAGAAAATTTCTTTAGCGATCTACGATAAAAACGACGAATTTAACGAAGCGTGCAAGCAGCAAGCCGCGAGCTTCGGCAGCGAAGTGGACGAGGCGCTGTATCCGCAGCGCGTAGATTTGCAGCATCTGCCCTTTTGCACCATCGATCCCATCGACGCCAAGGACTTCGACGACGCGATCTATTTTGACGTAAAAGAGCGCACGCTTTACGTCGCGATTGCCGACGTGAGCGAATACGTAAGCGAATACTCGCCGATCGATAAGGAGGCGAAATTTCGCGGCTTTTCGATCTATTTTCCGCACAGATCCGTGCCGATGCTGCCGCGCGAGCTTAGCGAAAACATCTGCTCGCTGATGCCGAATCTTCCGAGACTGGCCTTTGTTTTTAAAATCGCTTTGGATGAAAATTTAAACCCGCAAAAGCAGGAGCTTTTCGAAGCGATTATAAGATCAAAACGCCGCTACGATTACGACGAGGTCGATGAAATTTTACGCACCCGCAAAGCGAGCGAGCCTGAAATTTTAAGCTGGCTCTTGCCGCTTAATGAAATTTGCGAGCGCCTGCGCCGCGCGAGGCTAAAACGCGGATTTGATTTCCGCACCAAGGAGCTTCGCATCACGCTTGATGAGCGCGGCCTAATAAGCTCCACTCGCTTTGAGACCGACACTCCGTCGCACAAACTTATCGAGGATTGTATGCTGCTAGCCAACAAAGCCGCTGCGGCGCGCATCGAGCGGGGCGTTTTTAGAAATCACGGCTCGGCGGAGCTTAAAAAAATTTACGCGCTGCTTGACGATCTGGCGCTGTTCGGCATCGACGCGCCGTATCAGAGCAACCTTGCTAAAATGATCGGCGAAATCCAAGCGCAAGCCGATGCCATGGGGATCCGCGAGGAGGTCGATAAGCTCATCATCAAGGCTCAAAAGCGCGCCGAGTACGGATCCGAATCGCGCGGGCATTTCGGGCTCGGATTTGATAACTACACGCACTTCACAAGCCCGATCAGGCGCTATTCCGATCTCATTTTGCACCGATTGCTAAAGGCGCAGATGAGGGGGGATGAGAAATTTTATAATTACCTGCTTTTAAACATCGACGCGACGTGCGCGCGGCTAAACGAGCTAGAGCGCGAGGCGGACAAGGTCGCGTTTGATTTTATGGACCGAAAATTTGCGCGCTGGGCCGCGGAAAATTTGGGCAAAAAATTCCGCTGCTACATCGACGAAAATGGAAATTCCGTCACCGCAAAGCTAGACGACAAGCTAAAGGGGGCTAAAATTTTCGTTTCAAATTTCGCCGGCGACATTTTAACGCCCGTGCTGGTAGAGCTTACGGATGCAAACATCGCTAGCGGAGTGATTTTAGGCAGGGTGGTAAAGAAGATCTGATGTATAGGAAAGAATTTGACGGGCTTATCGCAAGCGGCAGGGTGCCGAATTTCGTGCTTTTGCGCGGTGGAGACGATTTTTCAAACGAGCTTTACGCGCAGCGCCTGAAGCAAATTTACGCCGCGGAAAATTTTTTGAGTTTGTATTTTTTGGAGTATGATTTTGAGCAGGCGCGAAGCTTCTTGGAGCCCTCGCTTTTCGGCGGCAGCAACACGCTTCACATCAAAACCGCCTCGCTCATCAAAAAGGAGGAGCTACGAAGGCTCATCGCGCTGTGTAAGTCGGACGCGAATAACCATCTAATCTATGAGCTAAACGATAGCGAAATTTCTGTAAGCGCGGATTTTGTCAAGGAATTTGAACGAAACGAAGTGAGATTTTTCAAACCCTCGGGCGTGAATGAGGCCATAGCGCTGCTTGCGCAAAAATGCGAGATGTGCGGGCTTTTTGCAAACACCGCCGCGCTTAGCAGGATCTACGCCATCCACAACGAAAGCCTGAGCCTAAGCGCGAGCGAGATAGAAAAATTTGCAAGTTTGGGGCTCGAGCTTAACCTGCAAAACGTAAATTTAATGGTTTATGGCCTTAGCGAGGTGAGCTACGACGAGCTTTTCGATAAAATTTTCAGCCTTTGCGATTTTCGCGTAGATTTTTACAAAATGGCTCTGGGCGGCGGATATAACGAGATGGAGCTGATAAATTATTTCTACCGCCTGATTTATAGAATTTTTCGGCTTCATGCTTACGTAAAAATAAACGGCAGATTTGATTTTAAGGCGGTTTTAGGCTATCAGCCGCCCCCTTCCGTGGCCGCACAGATGCAGCGCTACGCCACTAGCTTTTCTACGAGGACGTTTTATAAAATTTTCGCTCACTTAAACGATTTGGAATTTGAACTCAAAAGCGAAAAGAACGCGGCGAAGGATGAGCTTTTGCTCGCGTCGTTTTTGAGGTTGCAGCGCATGCTGCTAAGTTCGCTCGGGCAAAAAGCAAATATTAAGTGAAATTTTAGTAATATCCCCTTGCATTTTTTGCAAAATCCTTGCCCGCAGACGCTGTTTGCGAGCTAAAATCCATAAGGAGAATTTATGAGAAACTACGAGGTTTTATTCATCGTTAAGCCCACGCTTACCGACGATGAAGTTAAAACAAAAGTCGATTTCGTCAAAGAAATCATAACCAAAAACGGCGGAGAGATCGCTTCCGTAATCGAAATGGGCGCTAGAAAGCTTGCCTATAAGATCGACAAATATGAGCGCGGAGTTTATTTCGTAATCTATTTTAAGGCCGAGCCGAGCTTGATCTCTGAACTTGTTAGAAATCTGCGCATCACCGAAGATATCATTAGATTTTTGACCGTCAAATATGAGACTAAGCGTGAAATTTCCGCTTGGGATAAACTAAGCAAAGGCATCAAGCTAAGCCCTGCGAAAAAAGAGCGCGAGCCAAAAGCGCCGGTAGAGCCAAAAGAGCCTGAAGAAGCAGCCAAAGAGGGCGAATAAAGGATAAAATATGTTTAATAAAGTAGTTTTGGTAGGTAATTTGACCCGAGATATCGAGCTTAGATATCTGCAAACGGGCACCGCCGTAGGCAAAACCGGCATCGCCGTTACGCGCAGATACAATAGCTCAAACGGCGAGAAACGCGAAGAAACGTGCTTTATAGACATAGATTTTTTCGGTCGTACGGCCGAGATCGCAAATCAATACTTGCGAAAAGGCAGTAAAATTTTGATTGAAGGCCGCTTAAAGCTAGATCAGTGGCAGGATCAAAACGGACAGAACCGAAGCAAGCACTCCATCAGCGTAGATACGATGGAGATGCTAGGAAGCAATCAAGGTGGAAGCGGCGGCTATAACCAAGGCGGCAATTACGAGGGCGGCAATTATGGCGGAAGCTCCGGCGGCTACGGCGGAGGAAATTCTAGCTACGGTAATTACGGCGGCGGAAATAGCTATGCTAACAGACAAAACTCAAATTCAAGAGGCGCAAAAAACGATTACAACGCGCCTAAACAAAAAGAGCAGAGTTACGAAAGCACGATTCCGGAAGTCGACGTCGATGCCGATAAATACGATGATGGCAACGACACGATCCCATTTTAATTAAGGAAAAATCATGGCAGATAAGAGAAAATATACTAGGAAGTATTGCAAATTTACGGAGGCAAAGATCGAATTTATCGATTATAAGGACACGGCGCTGCTAAAGCACTGCCTAAGCGAGCGCTTTAAGATCATGCCGCGTCGCTTAACCGGCACCAGCAAAAAATACCAAGAGATGGTAGAAAAGGCTATCAAGCGCGCGCGCCAAGCAGCCCTTATACCTTACATCGTCGATCGCAAAGGCGTGGTCGTAAATCCATTCGAAAATCTTTAAATTTTAGCGGTGCAAAGCCGCTAAAATTCCCCCTATTTTAAACTCTAAATTTTAAAATTTAAGCCCGCTCTTATATATATATATATAATTCCACCTATATTTTTTCAAAGGAGAAATTATGGCAGAGAATGAACATCCGGATCATTTAATGTGCCCATTTTGTGGCAAAGACGACATCAAATACGGAGCAATCGTATGCGGTGGGTGCCAGGCGGAGATCTCTTATAGCAGACCCTGGTTAAAGACGCTTCTTATTTCTATACTTTGGCTGTTCTTTGGAGGGGCTTTTACCAAGGATAGCGGTACTCTATTTTATATCGTCTTGGGTATCGGCGTGTTAGGTATCATTGGGTCTATTTTTATGGCGCGAGATCATAGTCCGCAATTTCATAGGATCATGAAGCACGTTAAGTAGCCTATGTTCCGCCGTCTATTGGCGGGGATAAATTTTGTAATTCTCCGATTAAATTTAAATTTGGAGAATTACATTACTTAAATTTTAAAAGATAGATTATGAATTTTTTCCTAGGCTTCCTTGCTGGTAGCGGTGCTTTTGATGGGCTTGCAGCTGCGGTTATCGTTTTTGGCGTCATAGCCATTTTGGGTGGTTTTAATGCCGTTATAGCTTCCATTCCTGCTTTTATAGTGTTTTGCGTTGCAAAGGCATTTTTGGAAGGCTTGACTTCTAACGTAAATAATAGATTCGTTACCCTTGTCGTTCCGATTACTGGAGCTTTAGTGCTAGCATACTTTACGGCTGATGCTGTTTATAAAAGTGAGCAGGCAAAAGACGCTGAGCGCGAAGTGCAGAAGCAACAAAATATGACGCAGCAAGATAAAGTCTATTATATCCAGCGAAGTCTGATGTTCGGTAGCTACGGTGTGGCAATCGACGGTAAATGGGGCAAAAAGACTATGCAAGCGGCGCAGAAATATTCGGGCTCATCCGCAACCTCGATCGATGAGCTTTATGAAGCGGTTAAGGCTAAAAAAGAGGGCAGAAGATAAAATTTAAATCGCAAGCAAAGTTTGCCTGGCTAAATTTTAAAATTTGCTGGTTTTTTATATCTCTTATCGGGCGCGTTTCAAAACATATTGTGCCGTTTTTTAAAAATCTCTTAAGTCCGATTGGGGCGTAAATTTTAAAAATGGGGCTTGAGCGTTTTTGAGGTAAGCGGACGAAATAAACTTGCTTGTGCGCGGACTATGTAAATTTAATAAATTTAGCTGCAAGACACGACGAAATTTACGCTGTTTGCGGCTTGCAAGCGGGATAAATTTAAGGGCGTGATCTTTACGGGAAAATTTTATGCGCGACCGATTGGGCGCGCGGTTTTTTATAAAAGTTTAAATTTCTTATGCTCAAAGTGGTATTTTTTCTGCGAAATCGCGTTAAATTTAAGGCTATCTATCCTGGAAAAATTAACGGCGTATTCCTTCAAGCAAGCGAGGATGAAAGAGAAGCGGTAATTGCCATTTTCGTAAAATATCTCGCTCGTTATTATTTCGCCTGCTGCCGCGCCGCATCTTTGATCCGAGCTCATAACGCATTTTAGTTCATAATATCCATTTTGCAAATCTCCGATGTAAAATTTCAAATGCAACTTTTCATTAATTTGCTTTTTGGGTAGCAATAGCGCATCGTTGAAGCTTATGCCCGCAAAAATTCTTTCTAGCGCATGCATATTTTTATGCAGCCCTGCTAAATACGCCTCGTATCGCTGCTCTCTTGAGGCATATTCGCTATCTTTTATATTGCCCTTGATCCAATCTAAGTCAAAATATAGCACTTCAATCTCTTCGGTTTTAAATTTGTCGTTACCCGTTCTCTACAGCCCCAAGAAGTTCTCATCGTTTTTGATCTTTTCGATGAGATCAAGCGTGGCGTAAAACTCGTCGTAGAAATATGGCATCTCGAGCTTGAAAAATTTAAAATTTAGCCCCTCTAACACCTTGAGCGAGTGTTTGTTTTTAAGTAAAAATATGAAAAATACCCCGTCTTTTTCCAGCGCGTTGAGGTAGTTTATTTCGCTTATATTGGCGCGCAGGATCTCGGCGTCAAGGATGACGACGTCGGCTACGTAGATGAAGTCGTTTAGGTGCCTCTTTGCGCTCTCCCAGTTGGAATTCGGCATCACGTCGCAACCAAGCCCATTCAAAAAATCTCGCAGCTCCTCGAAGATCGCGCGGTTTTTATGCGTGATGATGACGTTGTAGTCGTATTTTTTGGCGCTAAAGCTCTGCTGCGCGAAGCAGCTAAGCACGGCATCCATTTTGATAAAGGTTCCGCGCCCGTCGGCTCCAATACTTGGATGCGAACCGAGTGCACGCAAATGGGTCTGCGCCGAAGTAAGATACTCATCATCCGTGCTAGCAGCGCTTTCTAGTGCACTTTTAAGCGCATAGGTGCGCGGATCCTTTAGCTCGCGATCGATGCCTACGCGAACGTCGAGCTTGATAGAGCTCATATTCGCTCTAAGTTCCTTGCTACTAAATTCCACGCTTACGCGGATTGGCTCAGCGATATTTTGCAGGAAAAACTCGCACGCGTCAAAGACCGCGCTAGTGAGATTTAGCACCTCGCCGCCGTAGATACGCGGTAGCTGCGGTGGGAAGCTAAGATAGAGCGTGCTGTCGTATTTTGTGCACTCCTCAAATAAAATTTCGCTTTGAAATTTTAAAATTTTTAAAATATCGATCTGCGCGATATCCTCGCGTCTAAGCACGACGGAATCGCTTTCTTTGGCTTTAGGCACAGCGGAGAAAATTTTACCGCTTGCAGCGGGCTTTTTAGCAAAAAGTTTTCTTGCCGCAAAGCCTGCCGTCGCAGCCAATATTGCTAGCGCGCCTAAAACCACGGCTTTCATAGCACAAGCATCCCATCGCCATAGGAGTAGAAGCGGTATCTTTTCTCCACTGCGATGCGGTAGAGCTCAAGCGTGCGCTCAAGGCCGATGAAGCTCGCTACAAGCATTATCAGCGTGGATTTGGGTAGGTGAAAGTTCGTAAGCAAAAAATTCTGTCTTATCGGCGGGTTGCCCGGGTGTAAAAACAGCTCGCAGATCCCGCTACTCTGTCCGTTGCGTGCAAAATTTTCGATCGTTCTCGTAACGGTCGTACCCACGCCTAAAATTTTTCGTTCGCTTTTTAAAATTTGCGTGGTCTGCGGCGGGATGGAATAGAGCTCGCCGTGCATCTTGTGCTCGCGCAGATCCGCTACTTCCACGGGTTTGAAGGTGCCCGCGCCTACGTGTAGCGTGATAAAATAAATTTCGTGTCTTTTGCGCAGGTCGTTTAGCATCGCATCGTTAAAATGAAGGCTCGCGGTGGGTGCGGCGACGGCGCCTTGCTCGCGCGCGAAGATGCTTTGATACCAGCTCACATCCTGCTTGGTATCGGCGCGCTTGATATACGGCGGCAGCGGCACGTGGCCGATACGTTCACAAATTTCAAAAACATCGTGGGTGTTTAAAGCCTTACCGCCGCACTCAAACTGCACGATGCGAAGCCCGCCCTCCATAAGCTCGCAAACGCGCGCTTCAAGACCGCTTTGAAATTTTAATTCGCTGCCTACTTTGACGCTGCCGCGAATATAGGCGCTAAATTTATTGCCCTCAAGCGGCGAGTTTAGCAGAAGCTCGATCTTGCCGCCGCTGTTTTTATGACCGAAGAGGCGCGCCTTAATTACTCGCGTGTCGTTAAAAATAATATCGCAGGGCGGCAGGGCGTCCGCCAGATCGCCGAAGTGCGCGTGGGTGATCTGCTGCTTGGCGCGGTCGTAGATCAGCAGTCGCGCGCTTTGTTTGGGCATCACGGGCGCGCTTGCGATGAGCTCGCTAGGAAGCTCGTAATCGTAGCTGCCAACTAAATTTAGATCCGCCATCTCACGCCTGCGCTACGTCCGTAGAATTTTCGCTTTCGTCATCCTCAGGCTTATACGGATTTATCATTTTGGCGATAAAGATCGAAAGCAGATAAAGCGCAATTAGCGGAGTTGCGAGCATAAACTGACTAAGCACGTCCGGCGGCGTCATGACCGCTGCAAAGATGAAAATAATGACGATTGCGTAGCGGAAAAAATCGCTCAGGCTTTTGTTTGTCACAAGCCCGATCTTGGCGAGAAAAAAGGTCACCACCGGAAGCTCGAAGCTGATGCCGAATGCGACGACGAGCTTAGCGAAAAAGCCTACATATTCGCCGATCGTAGGCATCGCAGTAAATTGCTTAGCGCCAAAATTTACCAAGAAATTAAACGCGACAGGGATTACGAAAAAATAGCAAAACGCCGCGCCTAAAAAGAACATAATGCTCGCGCCGCTAACGAAGGGGATGACGTATTTTTTCTCGTTGTCGTAAAGCCCAGGTGCTACGAAAAGCCACACCTGCCAGAAAATTATTGGCATCGCTAGAAGTAACGAGGTAAAAAACGACACCTTCATCGCAGTAAAAAAGGTCTCGCCAAGCTGGGTAAAGATGATCTCGCTGCCTTTGGGAAGCACGCGCACCAGCGGACGGGTCATAAAACCTAAAATATTTTCCCAAAAGCCGAAGCACGCGATAAAAAGGACGATGACGGAAAGCACGCAGATAACCAGGCGCTTGCGAAGCTCGGCTAGATGGGGTTTTAGCTCTTCAAACATTAAATTTCTCTCTCATTATGATTTTTGTGTATCGCTATTTTGTGCGGAATTTTGCATAGAATTTTGCGCATCGCCGTTTAAATTTGCGTTAAAATTTTGCGCGGCGCTTTTAGCTTCACTGCTTGCATTGGTATTTTGTGCGGAATTTCCCGCGCCGCCGTCCGTGCTCGGCATAAAATTTTTGCCTTTGTTTCCAGTGCCAGAATTCGCGCTTTTGCTTTCAGCGCCGGAATTCATTGCGCCGTCGGCGGAGTCTTGCGTAGAGTTTGCGGCGCGGGCAGAGCTTTGCGCGGAATTTTCGCCGCTCGAATTTGACTTTAAATTTGCCGTCTCGCTCTGTTTTTGTGCCGAGACTTTCGCGGAGTTTAACGCGTCTTTGGCGGCGTCCGAGCTAAGCGTTTCTTTAAGCGAGCTTTCCGCGTCTTTTAGCCCCGCATTTAGCGTCTCTTTGACCGAGTCGATACCGCCTTTTATCTCGTCGAGCTCCTCAAACGTGAGCTTTTTGCGCACGCCCTCGCTTGCTTGCGTGATACTCTCTTTATATTTTTTGGCGTCCTCTTTGAGCTCGGCGATGCGAAGCTCCTGATCGAAGCTCGATTTTGCGTCGTTGATGGTTTTTTTGATGACTTTGAAGTATTTCGCAAGCTCTACCAGCACTTTTGGAAGCTTTTCGGGCCCCAGCACGATTATCGCGATGATTAAAATGACCGTAATTTCAGGCATACTGATACCAAACATAAAATTTCCTAACGTAAAAAGTGGCGTATTTTAACTAAAATTTCATTAATCTTAAATTTAGCGCCCGTGGCGGCTTTCTTGAGTGATAAAAAGCGCAATCTCGTCGGCGAGCAAAAAGTTGAGATTATAAAATTTACCCTCGGCAAATTTCAGCTTTTTTTCGCGTACGAGCAGCTGCGCGTTGCTTAGCTCCGCGGCGTCTAAAATTTGCGCTTCAAATCCCAAAACGCAGCGCAGCCCGAGAAATATGCGCTCAAGCTTTTTATCCTGCGCGCTTAGAGCTTCGCGCTGTTTTTGCAGCGGATCTGCGATGTAATCTTGCAAATTTTTAGGCGAGCTAAGGCGCATCTGAGCGCTAGTTCCGACCGCAAATGCCCCAAATCCCACGTAATCCTCGCCGCGCCAGTAGGCGAGATTGTGCTTACAGCGCAGTCCGCGCGCGGCAAAATTTGAAATTTCATACTGTCTAAAGCCGCTATCCGCCGCAAGAGCAAAGAGAAATTTAGCTAGAGCCACGCTTTCCCTTTTAAAGCTTTCGCGCCCAAAAAAGGGCGTGTTCTCCTCAAGGCTTAGCGCATAGGCGCTTAGGTGCGGCACTTCGCAGCGCGCAAGCGCATCCATTTCAAATTTTAAATTCCTTTTATCGTCAAATTTACTCGCGTAGATTAGGTCTAAGTTTATATTATCAAAGCCCGCTGCTTTGGCATTTTGTACCGCCAGAAAAATCTGCGCTGCACTGTGCGCGCGACCGAGGAACTTTAGCTTGGCATCGTTGAAGCTTTGCGCGCCGAAGCTGATGCGATTTACGCCGAGCTCGCACATCGCCCTAAGCCAAGCGGGGCTAGCGGAGTTCGGGTTAGCTTCCGAGCTGATTTCGGCTTTGGCGGTAAAATGCGGCGCAAGCAGCGCAAAAATTTCATCATAAAGCCCTGCATCTACGGCGCTTGGCGTGCCTCCGCCGATAAAAAGCGTAGAGATTTGCGCGTGCGGATTTTTCGCCAAAAAGTCGCGCACTTCAAGCTTTAACGCGCGAAAATAGCTTTTTGCGAGGCTAAACTTATCGCTGAAGGAGCCAAAGGCGCAATACGGGCATTTTGAGGTGCAAAACGGCACGTGGATGTAGATGTGCAAGGGCGGTCCTATGGGCTAAATTTACGTCGCAAAATTTAGCGAATTAATTTGAAAATTTATATAAATTTTAAGTCTCTTAACGCAAATTTTAATATTTTTAGGTAGAATTTTTAGAAATTTTTTGTGAGAAAACGAGATGGAAAAAGAGAAAAATTACAGACCGAATGTCGCTGCAATCGTACTTTCGCCCTCGTATCCGTTTAATTGCGAAATTTTAATCGCGCAACGAAGCGACATCAAAGGCGCTTGGCAGTTTCCTCAAGGCGGTATCGACGACGGTGAGACGCCGAAGATGGCGATCCGCAGAGAGCTAGGCGAGGAGATCGGAACAAGCAAAGTCGATATCATCGCTGAGTGCCCGAAGTGGCTTAGCTACGACTTCCCCGATGGAGTAGCTCAAAAGATGCGCCCATACGACGGGCAAATTCAAAGATATTTTTTAGTGCGATTGCGAAGCTTAGCCGATATAAACATCAATACTAAACTTCCGGAGTTCGACGCATTTAAATTCGTAGGCGCAAATGAGGTTTTAAGGCACGTAAATCACTTCAAAAAGCCGATTTACGCGACGGTTTTAAAATATTTTAAGGAGGAGGGTTACATTTAATGCTGATCGTTCAAAAATACGGCGGTACGAGCGTCGGTACGCTAGAGCGGATCGAGGCGGTCGCGCAGCGCGTGATAAAGACTAAAAACGAAGGGCACGATGTCGCGGTAATCGTATCTGCGATGAGCGGCGTTACCAATCAGCTCATCGAGCAGGCGGAATTTTTTACTAAAACTCCCATAGGCAGAGAGATGGATGTGCTGTTAAGTTCGGGCGAGCGCGTCACGAGCGCACTTTTAGCTATCGCGCTAAATGCCAAGGGCTATGCTGCGATCGCGTTTAGCGGGCGAGGCGCGGGCATCGTGACGGATAATTTTCACACCAAAGCTCGCATCGTCTCGATCGATCCAAAAAGTATGCAAGAGGCGCTAAAGCAGGGCAAAATCGTCGTCGTCGCGGGCTTTCAAGGTATCAGCACCGCAGGCGAAGTAACGACGCTCGGGCGAGGCGGAAGCGATCTTAGCGCAGTCGCCGTCGCAGGAGCGCTGAATGCCGATCTGTGCGAAATTTACACTGATGTAGACGGCGTATATACGACCGATCCGCGCATCGAGCCAAAAGCCAAGAAGCTTGATCGTATCAGCTACGACGAGATGCTTGAGCTTGCGAGCTTGGGGGCGAAGGTTTTGCAAAATCGAAGCGTCGAGCTTGCAAAGAAATTAAACGTAAATTTGGTGACGCGAAGCAGTTTTAACGATCATGAAGGAACACTCATAACAGGAGAAGAAAAGATGGAAGATGCGGTAATTAGCGGCATTGCACTGGATAAAAATCAAGCAAGAATCACGATTAGAAACGTAGAGGATCGCCCCGGCGTCGCGGCTGAAATTTTCTCTGCGCTCGCGAGCAAGGAGATCAACGTCGATATGATCGTGCAAAATATCGGACGAAACGGCGAGACGAATTTGGGCTTTACCGTGCCGCAAAACGAGCTGGAAACGGCCTATAGGGTAATGAAAGAGGTAAATCCAAATCCGAATTCCATCATCGAATCGGACGCCGATATCGTAAAGGTTTCTTTAGTAGGCGTTGGTATGAAAAGCCACAGCGGCATAGCCAGCAAGGCGTTTAAGACGCTTGCGGACGAGGGGATAAATATCCAGATGATCTCCACGAGCGAGATTAAAATTTCGATGATCGTAGAGGCCAAATACGGCGAGCTTGCCGTGCGCGCGCTGCATAAAGCCTACGATTTGGATAAATAATGCAGGATCTGCACACTTGGAGCGTCACGGCCATGCGCTCCGAGCCAGGACTTGAGTGGCTCGAGGATCGCAAGGAGGATTGGACGCCGCTTTTAGCATCAAAGCTAAAATTCCTCCACGACGGCTTTGCTTTCATCGTCATTTGCGACGATGAGCGAAGCTGGTTTAGCGAATACATCATCAAAAAGATCAACTCCTCTACCAACTCCCGTCCGCTACTGCCGTTTTTTTCGCTGCGTTCGCTTTATCGCGGCGGCGTAAATAGCCTTGAGGACGCGCTGCTGCTAAACGATATGCTAAGCCTCGCGTTTGCCAACGGCTTTATATATTTCTACATCGGCAACGGCAACCATCCGTTAGCCAAAATCGCCAAAAGCCACGAGGATAGCTATCTGTGGCTCATCGATGAGAGGCTACAAAATAGCTTTTACATGAGCGAGAGCGATCCGAGCTTAGATCTCAAACTGATTCAGCTTTTTAAAATTTTAGACAAAAGCATTGACGCCGTGCTTTTTGACGAAGTGGTGCTTTGAAAATCATAAATCAGATCGTTTTAACTAACGATTATGAGGGCTTTAAAGATAAAATTTTAGCCGAAATTCCGCGCAAAAATTTAAGGTTTTTTGAAAGCACTGAGCTTAAGATCGACGAGGCGCGAAAGATCATTGACGAAGCCTACGTCGCCGAGCGCGAGGATAAGATTATCGTCATCTCCGCTACGAAATTCGGCGAGGAGGCGCAAAACGCTCTGCTTAAAATTTTAGAGGAGCCGCCCAAAAATACGGTGTTTTTCCTGATCACCCCTTTCATCAACGCCCTGCTGCCTACTATCCGCTCGCGCCTGATCGTGCAAAACCTCTGCGTGCGAAAGCCCAGATACCGCACCGGGCTAAGCTTAACCAGGCTCAGCCTAAAGGAAGCGGTGGAGTTTATCGACGCGCAGATCGCGCTGGAGCGCAAGGGCGAGCTGGACAAAACGGCGCTAAAAGCGCTCATCGGCGAGATCGCGTTAGAGTGCTTCGAAGCAGGCGTCAGTCTAAGCGGCGATGAGCTGCAGCGGATTGACCGCTTAAGCTACCTCGCCGAGCACAACGCCAAAGCCCACGCTGTGCTTACTCCGTTACTGTTGATGATCGAGGAGAAAAGATGAAAATTTATAAAATTTCAAACGAGGCCGATTTCGCGCTGATTTGCGAGCGCATCGGCGTACGAAATGCGGGACGGGCGATAATGCAGAAAAAATCGCGCCTAAACTTTTTCTATCTAAAAGACCTGCGTGCGCCCGCGGCGAATATTTTAAAGCAGGATGCCCTTAGTATCGGCGCCGAGCTTGCGTGCAACGAAGGAGTGATCCTAGGGCGCGACGATACGGATGCGGTTTTGATCGCAAACGACCGCCAGATTGAGGCTTTAGCGCAGAAAGAAGCGCTACAGGATTTCGGGCTAAAAGAGCTCGCGAAATTTCTAAGCGAGAAATTTACTAAGCCGCAAAGCTGCGAAATAATGGGCGTAGTAAACATCAACTCTGATAGTTTTAACCCCGCAAGCCGTGCGGCAAGCTTAAAAGAGGCGATCTGCAAGATCGAAAAGATGATCGAGCAGGGCGCCGCTATTATCGATATCGGCGGCGTGAGCTCGCGCCCGGGCAGCCAGTACTGCGGCAGAGATGAGGAGTTTGCGCGCATAAAGGACGTGCTGAGCGAAATTTATCGCCTGCGTCTGCACGAAAAGGCTAAATTTAGCCTCGATAGCTTCGATGAGTATTGTTTGGAATTTGCGCTAGATCGGGGCTTTAGCATCATCAACGACATCAGCGCAAACCTCGCTCTAGCACCGCTTGCGCTTCGCTACGACGCCGCTTACGTGCTGATGCACATGCAAGGAAAGCCGCAAAATATGCAGCTTGCGCCTAAATACGACGATCTGATGGGCGAGATCGATGAGTTTTTTGCGCAAAATCTGCAGCAGCTGCAAAGCGCAGGGCTTAAAAAGATCATCCTTGACGTGGGCATTGGCTTTGGCAAGACCGCCGAGCAAAATTTGGTGCTGATTAAAAATTTGGAGCATTTCTTACACTTCGGCTGCCCGCTGCTTGTGGGCGCGAGCAGAAAGAGCGTTATCGATTTTTACAGCCCCTCTGCGGTCGCGGACAGGCTCGCAGGCTCGCTGTATCTGCACCAGATCGCCGCTTTAAACGGCGCCGCGATCATCCGCACGCACGATGTTTTCGAACACGTTCAAATGCTACGGCTAATGCGCGCGATGGACGCCGCTGCGGTAAAATTTTAAAATTTTACGAAAGAGCTTTTGCGGAATTTCATCCGCATTTTATTTCGCGCCTAAGCTTTTGCGTGCTTGCTTACTTAAATTTTATAAAAATTTATAAAATTCGCTTGATTTATGCGATCCGTCAAGCAGAGAAGTAAAGAGGGATAAATTCTAGCGACGATTGCACGGATTATTTGCTGCGCGAGCCGAGTTATTTCATTTCTGGGCGAAACGAGCGCTTTACGTCAAAGCCCTTGCTGGCAATTTTTATATCATTTGGTATCGTGCCCGCCGGAGCAGAGGCATCCTTTTTGGCGGATAAAAACTCGGCTAAGCTTTGCCAGACGAAATCGGCGTCCAGATAAAACCCCATCGCGTTAAGCTGTGAATTTATCGCTACCTTGTGGATGTTTGGCGTGAGCTTAAAAAGCACGATGGGTGCGCTCAAAATTTCATCTTTGCTTATAATTTTATCGTCGCGAACAATATTTTTTAGCGTCGTTTTGCGCTCGCTTTGCGGCGCGGCGAGCCGTAAAATTCCTCGCGTGTAGCCTGCTCGCCGACCTTGTTTAGCCACGAGACGATATAGGCGCGAAATCCATCGCTAAAGCCCAAGGTTCTGTCGTTCCAATACTGCCTTTTAGCTTCGTCTCGTCAAGCTCTAGGCTTGTGTAAATTTTACTCTGAGAGGCGAAAATATGGACTAAATTTTTGCCGATGAAAATCACGGAGTGAAGCAGGCGCGGCAGTTTATTTACATCGGCTTTTTCCAATCTATAAAATTTGCCGCCGATAAAACGGTACCCTCTAAGCTCTCTTTCAAACGCCTTTTTATCGCTCTCGCTGTACCCCACGGCTCGTCAGAGCCAATGAGAGCGGAGTTTCTGCGGTTATAGACCGGCGCCGCTCGTATTTTGATACCATCAAATCAGAATTGTCTATAAATTTCAAGATGATTTTTGCGTCGTTTCTTTAAATTTTTATCACGTTTTTGAGGCTTTAAAAACGCTAAAATCGGCAAATCTACATCAAAACTAAATCTCGATCGCTACTATAAAATTTGCGCCGCAAGCTTACGGCTCGCTCAATTTTACCGCGTGTCGGCGAAATAGTAAAACCGAACGAAAAGCGCGCGGCGTGGCAAATTTTAAATTTATTTTACGCGGCGACGTAGAATTTTAAAATTTATTTTCCGCGATGGCGCAAAATTTCAAATTTATCTGCCACAAAAACAGAGGCCGCTACCGCTTAAAGTCGTGGATTTCGATATTTGCGCCGTATTTTTTGCAAAGCTCGCTTACCTTTTCTTTAAGCCTCTCCTCGTCGTAGCAGATGAGATCGATGTATGCGTGCCTCTGCCCGGTTGCGCCGCCGATTATCTCTAGAAATGAGCCGCAGCTCTCCAGCTCCTCGTCCTCGATTTTGTTTCGCAGATCAAAGCCCGCCTGCATGTCGCCGCCGTTACCTATGCTAAGAAAGCAAAATTTTATGCCGAGCTCGAAGGCTTCGTTATAGATGTCGCGCTTGCCGCCTAGGTACTCGCCTATGAGATTTCGCAGGCAGGTGGTGCCCACGATCACGTCCTCGCGCACCTCGCTGCCGCGCGGCTGCATCTCGTAGCTGAAAAAATTCTTTAGCGGTTCGCGCGTGGCTTTTTCGCCGAATTTCTCATCGATTAGATCGGCAAATTCGCTTAGCGGCACGCCGTTTTCCTGTGGCTTATCGAGCACCTCAAGCATGCCCAAAGTGTTAATGACTGCCGTCTCGCCGATGATGTTATCAAGCAGGATGAAGCTTAGATTGCCCGCCTTACCCTCGTCCTGCGCGAGCAGAGCCGCTAAGTTTTCGTTGTAAATTTTAATATCCACGTCGCTTTCGTTAAACTGCGCGTAGATCATCGACTCCTCGGCACTTACGCGCGTGCCGTACATCTCAAGTCCGCCGATGCCTCGCGGCGCACGCGGCTTTCCGAGCGTACAGCGCATTTTGGATTCGAGCTGCTTGGGCATAGCATTTTTGATGAAGCTTAGCCAAAATAATCGGTGCCTCATACCCTCGGGAGTCAGCACCAAATCAAGCTTATCGCCCGCAAGCCCCGTCATAAAATAAGGCTCGGCAAGGCAGATACGAAGCTTCTCGTCGGTCTTTCGCATCGCCTTTTCAAACTCCTCCGCCGCCAGATTAGCCTTGATCTCATCTATCGCGCCGCTAAATTCCGCCCAAAATTTATCCACTCTACCTGCAAAAGTGCTTGGAATTTGCGCCTTTTCAGCCTTTTTGCTCAAACCGAATAACCCCATAATCTCTCCTTTAATTAAATTTAAACGCAATTATAGCTTAATTTTTTGCGCGGGCTCGGGGCGCAAATTTTAAAAGCCCCGCCCTCAAGTGCACTGAAAGCAGCCGCCCAAAATCTCGCATTTCTCGCAGATCTGCACGTATATAACCCCCTCGCCCTGCACCAGCTCGCCGAATGGGATCTGCGCTAGATGCTTCATCGTCCCGCCGCAGCTAGGGCAGCTCAGATACGTGGCGTCCTGCACCCACTGCGGATAGCCGCCCACGGTCACGTCAAGCTCGTCAAAGCAGCCGTAAAAGGGCGAAACCTCGTCGCTTAGCTTAAATTTCATACCGCTTAGCCGCGCCATATCCTGCTGCGAAAAGTAGCTTTTCTCCATCCATTCGCCCTCGTAGCTAAGCTCTAGCTCGCCGTCCGCACCTCTCTTGCAAAAGTAAATGACCGAACCGATACAGGTCGGGCAACAACGAAAGATCGCGTCGTGCTTTAAATTCAGAAACGCAAGCTGCGGCTCGGATGCTTTTAGGCGCAGCATATCAAGCATCTCGCAGCCGCAAAACTCGCACTTTTGCCCCGTAGGTCTGCCGATACGTACGGGCTCGTCCGCGTTTTGATTTGCGTCTTCGCAAGCATCCTTTGCATTTTCGCTTAAATTTGAACTGTCACTAGCGTATTTTTGCGCGTCTGATTTAAAATTCGCGCGCTCGTTCTGCAAGATCGCGTCTTCGTCCATGCCTGTGCGAGCACTCTGCGCGCCCGCGTGTAAATTTGAAATTTCGTCCGCGCCGTTTTGCGCGTTTTGTTCGGAATTTGCGCCGCCCGCGCTGCCTTTGAAATTTAAAATTTCGTCCGCGCTTTCATCTCCGCGCTCGCTAGCGCCGCCGCCGTTTTTCTCCGCGCTATCTTTTGCGCGTACTGCTGTGAGGCATTTATCAAAAACTAGCGATTTGCGCTCGCCCATCCTATCAAAGCTACAGCCGCCGATTTGCGCGTAAATTTCAGTGCCTGCGTAGAGCTTTTGACGCCACGGCCTCGGGTTTTGATACAGCTCATAAAAAAGCTGCGTCGTCTGCTCGTCGCCCTGCCACGCAAGCGCGCACAGTAGGTCATTTAGAGTGTTTTTAGCATTGTCTTGTATCGAGGCAAGCTTGCGGACGAGCGCATCTCTCACGTCCTTAGGCGCGCCGAAGTAAAGCTCCGGCGGACAGTATATCTCCGCCGCCGCGGCGGCTCGCGCAATCCTTGGATCGTGGATACCTAACAGGCTAAAAAGCGCCCAAAAATCGTTGTAAATCTCATCCCATTTTTCGATCTCGTCGATTCGGTCTACGATTTTTAGGATCATCGCCTCCACTTCGTCCGCGCTTAGGTTTAAAATCTCCTCCCGCCTCTGCCTTTGGCGACACGAGTGGCAAATGCCGTCGAAATATATCGTGTTTTCGCCGCATTTTGGGCATAGATGGGCTTTGCTTTGCATCTTATCTCCTTAAATTTGGATTTAAATTTCGTCAAATTTTAGCTAAATTTTGCTGATTTTCGGTGAGTAGGCGCGGTTTAGAATTTATGTCGCATTGAACGAAAGGTTTTATAATACACCTAAATGCGTCATTTGCAAATATAATTCAAGCTCAAAAAAGATGTAAATTTTAAATTACAATAGAAGTAGGGTGGGTTTGCAAGATCAAGTGGAATTCATCTTTGAAAAGACAAATTCCACTTTTGTGCGCTTAGGCGCAAATCACTTTTCAATGTGATGTTTGACCAGATACTCGATGATATTTACCGCATTATCGATGCCGCAATACGATGTGTCGATGCAGATATTGTAGTTTGCGGACGCACCCCAGACTTGGTTGGTGTAGTATTGATGAAAGCTCATCCTGCCTGCGTCGCTATTTTCCATATACTCGCGCGCGTCGGTATGGCCCTCTTTTTCTAATCTGGCAAGTTTAAACTCATCGCTCGCACGTAGAAATACCGTCAGCAGATCCGGATGTCCGCGCAAGAAAAACCCTGCGCAGCGCCCAAGCACTATAACGTTGCCGCCCGAGACGATCTTTTCGTAGATTGCTACGATGCGATCGCGTTTTTGCTCATTGGCTAGCTCGTTGTGCGAGATTGCCTGAAGTAGCGTATTTACGGGCATTTCGTTGTAGAACTCATACATCTGCTCGAAGCAGCCAAGCTCGTCTGCTTTGCGGAGCAGATCCGCCTTGGCTAGATAGGTATAGCCTAAGCGCTCGGCTAGTTTGCGCGCAGTTTCGCGCCCGCCTGCGCCAGTTTGTCTAGCGATCGAGATTATCATATTTTCTCCTTAGATGAAATGTGCAAAAATACCGGCACCGATGACGGTAAGAAGTCCCGTAACTGCCATCGCTAAAGACGCCATTGCGCCCTCTACGTCACCGATCTCAAGAGCGCGCGCCGTTCCCATCGCGTGGCTCGCGCAGCCTAGGGCGATACCTTTTGCCATCGCCTTTTTTATGCCAAAAATTTTAAGTAGTGCCTCGCCAAATACACTGCCGATGATGCCCGTAGCGATGATGCAGGCCACCGTTAGTGTCACGATGCCGCCTAAGCTTTCGCTGATACCCATACCGATTGGCGCCGTGACGGATTTCGGTAGTAGCGTGACATACATTGTGTGATTTAGCCCAAATATTACCGACATCGCGTAGATGCTGCCTAGCCCTGCGATCATACCCGAAATCAATCCTGCAAAAATAGCTAAAAAATTACTTCGCAAAAGCGCCAGCTGCTCGTACAGTGGCACGGCTAGACAGACGGTAATCGGCGTTAAGAAAAAGCTAATGTGCGAGGCGCTGGCGTTAAATTTTTCGTATGGAATTTTAAAGAGTAAAAGCACGCAGACGGTAAGCACGATACCGATTAGAAGCGGATTGAAAATAGTTAGCTTAAAGCGCTTTTTTAGATAAAGTCCCAGCTCAAATGAGCCCAGGCACAAAAACACGCCGAAAAAAGCGGAGTTCATTAAAATTTCTCTCATTTTTTGTCGTCTCCGGATAAAATTTCGCGCTCCAGCTTCGCATCCACACCCTTTGTATTCACGCCGTCTTGTTCATGTGCGGCTGCGTAGAGCCTGCGCTTAACGCGGGCGAGTGCGATTTTATAAAAGATCTGCGTTACCGCGCCGCTTGCACCGATGACTACTACCGTAGAGACTGCCGTAATCGCGATGATTGCGAAAAGATGCTGGCGTAGCGCGTCGCCTGCGATGATGATCGCAGCGCCCGCCGGGATGAAAATCACTGGCATGATCTGCATAAAAAATGACACGGTTTCTCTGATCTGCGATACTTTGATGAGTTTAAAGATCAGGGCTAAAAGCATAATGACTAGTCCGTAGATGCTAGCGGGGATCGGCACAGGCACGAGCGCCGCCAAAATCTCCGCAACAAAAGATATCCCTAAAATCACACTGAATTGGATTAAGTAGTTCAAAGCTTACCTCGGATTAAAATTTAGCGCTAAATTTAGCACTTTGCAGTTAAAATAGATATTAATCTTGCGGATTTTGGGCGAAATTTTGCGGCAAAATTTACTTAAGTAAGCTCTGTAGCTAGGCTTTAGGTAGAATTTTGAGATTTATCATAGCGCTAAATTTAGCTTTGCGGCACGGATAAAATCCGGCGACGACTACTCAATCAAGCATCCTTGCCTAGCTCGATCTTGACGTCTAGAATCTTGCAGACTAAATCAAAGATTTCAATATCAACATTGGGTGCGTATTCGTCCAAAACCGTGTAAACTTCGGCGCGCATATCCTCGTCGTGGCCCGGGTGCGAGCGCGAATACAGCTCGTCAGTGCGCCGCACGAGCGTGAGATTATCGATATCTCGCTCTCGCATCGCCTGCTTGAGCCGCTTTGAAATTTGCCATTTGAAACTTTGCATTTTCTCTCCTTTAAATTTGCGCGATACTAGCCAAAACGGCTTTAAAGTTTAATTTCTTAAATCCGGTGACGCGTTTAGGCGCGATCAACGGGCCTGCGCCGTACGGTCTTGCGCTTGCAAATATAAACGAGCCGGGTTTAGATCAAGGTTTTACCGGCTAAATAGAAGATTATCTTTGCGTAAATAGCGCTAAATCTCGCAAAGCCAATGGGATTACTTCGCCGTGCGAAGCGCCTTCGTAGAGCTTAAATTCGCAAGAAAGCCCCTTTGTTTTTAAAATTTCAGCTAGATCGGCCGCTTTTAAAATTCCCGCTTTATCGGTTTTTCCTTTACGCATTTCACGCGAGCCAGCAACGAGCATTATGAATTTCGCTTTTAAATTTGATCTAAGTTTTCCCTCGTCTAGGGCATCTCTGATCAGCTGTGATTCGCCCCACCACAACGAAGGCGAGGCGATAAAAAACTCGTCGAAAATCCCATCGTCGCGCAGCAAAGCATAAATCCCGAATAGCCCGCCAAAAGAATGTCCGAAGTAAATTTTATCGCTTTTTGCCGTAGAGTATTTTTTCTCCACGAGCGGAAATAATTCATCTTTTACGAAATCGTAAAATTCTGCTGCGCCGCCGCCGTTTGCATACTCTTCGCCACTCGCCGCGGGCGTTAAATCTCTCGTGCGACGCTTAGTATCATACGCTAGCGGGCTGTCGTATCCGATGCCTACTATAAGAACGGTTTTATTTAATTTAGGCCCGGTTTCGGCATTTTCTTTCGCACTATTTAAACCTGCGTAAATTTGCGCATAAGAGTTTAAAAGCATAGCAACTTGCGCGTTCGCATCAACCATAAAAACTACCCTATCGTAACGAGCGATATTTTTTTGGCGAGCTATAAAAATTTTATATTTTTCGCCGCTCTTGCTTTTTAGAATAAAATCGCTCACGTTAAACATTTCGCGCGCAGCCTCGCTTATCCGCTCAATCTTTTGCGGCGGTTTTGCCCCCAGATCGCAAGCGAATAAGCACGCTAAAAAGAGCGCGTTAAATACCGCAAGAAAGCTCTTTAGGCTTACCATTTAGCGTTTACCTTGAACCAAAACCTCCTGCCCTCCTCGGGATACCAATAGTAATTGCCGTCGTCGGCGAGACCCTCGTCGTATCGGACGTTATCGAAGATATTGTAGGCGGTTAAATTTAGGCTCAGATTATCGTTTAAATCGTATTGTGCGCCCAAATCCGTAGTAAAAAGCTTTTTGTCGTTTTTGCTGACTCTATTGCCCGGACCGAATTGTACGCTTGTAAGCTCGCTTTCGTAATTAAGGCCAATAAAGGTAGAAAGCGGAGCGATCGGCCTATAGTTAAGCGTCGCATGTGCGGCATGCTTCGGAGTAGCGGTCAGGGATTTGCCATCTAGCCTACTAAGATTGGTTTGGCTAAATTTAACGGCGCCGTTTGGCGTATAGATCGTAGGATCCCCGGTTTCGATCTCGGAGTGGCTATAGGTGTAGTTCGCCTTGAAATTTAGCCTCTTAGTAATATCGTAATCGCCGCTCAGCTCAACGCCGTAAACCTCGGCTCCTTCTATATTAAAATACGTTCCCCAACCCGGACAATTAACGCTCGGCGCGCCGGCGCAGCCTCCGTAAGCGGGAATCCTATTGATATTGCTGCCATCGGTATCTAAAATTTTATCTTTGAAGTCGTTTTTAAATAGCGTGATATTGCCGCGCAGATCGTCTGCATTGTCGTAATAAAGCCCGATCTCGTAGGTCGTGCTTTTCTCGGGCTTTAAATCCTTGTTACCGAAATCTATAATCCTCCAGCCGCCCTGAATCGTGCCTACTTCCGGCGAAATTTGATTGACGTCGGGAGTTTTATAACCGGTTGCGACGCCGCCTTTGATCGTCCAGGTATCACCTATATTAAACGTCGCGTAGGCCCTAGGAGAAAAGTGGTTGCCGAAGTATTCGTTGTGCGTGAGTCTGCCGCCGAGCGTTAAAAATAGCGTATTTTCCAAAATTTCAATCTCATCCTCTAAAAATCCCGCATGCTCGCTCATAGAAAATCGCTGCGGAGAGCGTAAATTTTGCCTATTCGCGTTTGAAACGATGAAAGTGGTTTGCACATCCTGTTTGCTAAAATCGTAGCCGAAGGTAAGCGTATTTATACCAAGATAAGTCGTAAATTTGGAATTAAAATTTCTATTTTTTACGATTGCGGGCGAAAGGCTATCAAAAATGCTCGTACGGCGAGTCTTATCCCAAAAATAACTTATATCAGCACTTAAGCTTTCAAACTCGCCCAAATATCCGACGCCGTGATTTTCTCTTTTATATTTATAGTGATTTAATCCGCGCGCGTTGGGATAAACGGCGGTTTTACCAAGAGTCCTTGAATAATCGTGATTTTGCCTTCCGGTTTGAACGTAAAATTTATTATTTTCATCCGGCGTTAGCCAAAGCTTGGCGTTAGAATCCGATTTATCGCTCTTTTGATAGCCTCCCTTATAGCCGTCCTCATCGCGCAGCTTTTTATATCCCCACAGCTGAAGCGCCGCATACTGCCCGAAGGGAATATTGACGTAGGCTTCGCCCATCTTACCATCTCCGATACCCTCGTGATCTTGGATAGTCGTAGATATGGTGGCGCTTCCGCTAAATTTAGAAAAATTCTTTTTCGTAATGATATTTATCACGCCGCCTACCGCATCGCTTCCGTAAAGCGAGCTCATCGGCCCCCTAATCACTTCGATACGCTCGATCGCTCCTGCGGGCGGGATAAAATTCGAGTTCATATCGCCCGCTCCGCCTTTTGGGTTCGCCGCCGCGGAACTTACGCGTTTGCCGTCGATAAGAACAAGGGTTTGAGAGCTTTCCATTCCTCTGATGGATATCCCGCTTGCCGGGCCGTCGTCACCTGCAATAACGCTGACGCCCGGCATTTTATTCGCGATATCGTGCAGCGAAGTGAAGCTGCCGCTTGATATCTCTTTATTATCCAAGGTGGAAATGGTGGCGGGCGCCTGCCTAATATCTTGGCGAAAGCCGCTCGCGCTTACTACGATTTCGCCAAGATTCGTGCTATTTGCGTCACTGCTTAGGTGTGAGCCTTCGACGCCGCATAAAATCGAAACGCTCGCGCATATCGATAATGCAATAAATTTCGCCTTTTTAAAATACATATCTTTTTGCATTTTTGTTCCTCTATTTTGAAATTTAATCGCGGATTATAACTCAAAGCGGATAAAATTAATATTAATTATTAAAGTATTTTTATAGAATTAAATTTCACTAATAGTTACCCATTCCATCGATATTTTTATAAAAATTATTTTAAATAAAGTACAACATATAATCAAGAAATTGCTGTAAATAAGTAAAATTTTATAACGCCCGGTTTTAATTATCAAATCGTTTTGAAGAAATTTTGTACAGTTTTTGATTTTATCTGCTATAAGAATCATTTTCGCTTTTGCGGACGTGTATATTTTAAACTATCGAAGGCATTACAAGCGGCAACGCGAAAACGGCTTTGCTCTATTGATTTCGTGCATCCTGCGGCTTGCGATAATTATAGACTAGCATGGGATTAATATGCGACATTTTTTAACACAGTAGCTTCGTATGAATAAATTTATCTTACTAAGGGGCATAATTGCTTCGGCGCAATTTAAAATTTTGAGTAGTTTATATAGGCGGATTTAAATTTAAACTAGATTTATCAGCATGGCACAATCTGTCGAGGTTTTAAATTTAGAAGTAAAGAGTCAATCCAAATTTAAAATCCTGGCGCAAGAATGCAAAGTAAGAAGATAAATTTAATAAGACCCCGCAAATTTTAAAATTTAGCGAGATCAAATTTGGATTTACGCCGCAGGCGCGCTATTTTCGGCGTGCGTATCGCCAGAGTCTTTAGGTCTTAAAAGCCACTGTTTTGTAAAGATCAGCGCGTAGATCGCAGCGCCGATGCCATAACTTGCGTATTCGCTAGGGATAAATTCTATGAATTTCGTGCAGATATTAGGCACCAGCATTAGCGGCGTTACTAGCAGCAATAGTAGGCGCTCTAGTGGATTGCATTTTGTTACAAACCAGCCTTGTAGCGAGGAGCTGAAGGCAAACATGCCCACGATCGCCGTGGCAAAAATCAGCACGATTTGCAATGGATCGCTGATCCAAACGATGCTCTTTGAATCCATCGGATCGCCGATGCTTTGGATCAAAAGCAGCTTATTGTTGAAGAAAAACGCAAACGGAAGCACCGCGGTACGTAGATCATACACGAAGCCCTGAAGTCCCACGGTCACCGGATTTGCCTTTGCGATACCCGCCGCAGCATATGCGGCAATACCCACAGGCGGGGTATCATCGGCTAAAATTCCGAAATAAAATACGAAAAGATGCACTGCGATCGCAGGGATCAAAAAACCGTTTTTGCCCGCTAGTATCAAAATCACTGGCGCGATTAAGCTTGAAACGACGATATAATTCGCCGTCGTAGGAAGCCCCATGCCCAAAATCAGGCTCATTATCGCAGTCATCAGAAGTATCAGCACTATGCTGTTTCCTGCGACTGCTTCTACGAGCTCTGAAAGAACCTGTCCCAGCCCGGTAAGCGAGATCGAGCCGATGATGATGCCCGCTAGCGCGGTGGCAACGGCTACCGTGACCATATTTTTGGCAGCACCCACCATAGCCCAAAAGATATCGACAAAGCCGACGATAAAATCGGACTTGCCAACCTTTTCGCCAAATATCGTTTTCTTGGCGGGCTCTTGTACGATCATTATTAAAAATAGCACGCAGATCGAGTTAAACGCCGCAGATATCGCGCTTTCTTTCAGAATTAATAGAGTGAAAAGAAGCACCAAAATCGGGATTATGTAATGAATGCCGCTAAATATAATTTTTAGCTTTGAAACCTTGGCGTAATCGCGGCTGCCATGAAGCCCCAACTTGCAGCTTTCAAGATGCACGATAAAAAATAACCCCGCATAGCAGACGAAAGCGGGGATCACCGCCGCGATCATTACGTTGGTGTAGCTCATACCTAAAAACTCTGCGATGATAAACGCCGCAGCGCCCATAATAGGCGGCATGAGCTGTCCGTTTACGCCGGCGGCGACCTCGATAGCGCCCGCCTTAGTGGCGGTAAGCCCTGCCTTTTTCATTAGCGGGATCGTAAAAGTGCCCACTGTCACGACGTTTGCGGTCGAGCTGCCGCTTACCATTCCGGTTAGTCCGCTGGCAATTACGCTAGCCTTGGCGGGTCCTCCGCAGAAGCGACCTAAAATCGCAAACGCTACGTTTATAAAATACTGCCCCGCTCCGGCTCGCTCCAAAAGCGCGCCGAATAGCACGAACAGATAGATGAAGCTGGTGCTGACCCCTACCGGTACGCCGAATACGCCCTCTGTCGTTAAAAACATATGCCCTGCAAGCAGTTCAAAGCTTGCGCCGCGGTGCGCAATGATATCTGGCATATAGGGGCCGAAGTAACAATACAGAAGAAAGGTAAAAGCGATAATGCCAAGCGCTGGTCCCATCATACGACGACCTGCTTCAAAGAGTATGAAAATTCCGATAAAGGCTGCTACGATATCTCTGCTTAGATAATTTCCCGGGCGCTGCGCTAGCCCGTTAAATTCTATCGCAGGATACAAGATTGCGGCGACTCCGACGATTAATAAAATATAATCGTAAAACGGGATATAAAAATGCGCCTTAGAGCGCGGGCGAAACGGAAAAAGCGAAAAAATTATAAAAATGGCGAATGCTAAGTGGATCGAGCGCGCAATATTCGTATTTAGCGTAAAATACGCGATGTAAAGCTGAAAGACCGACCACGCGAAGCAGACCAGCGTCACGAGCCAGAAGAGCTTTTTAGAGGTAAATTCTCTACTTTTTACCTCTAAAACCTGCTCGTCGTTTTGAGTAGATTTCTCCATCAACTAGCCTATTTCAACAACCCGGCTTCTTTATACACCGCCTCTGCCGCAGGATGAAGCGGCGCGCTAAGTCCCTCTAAAAGAGATTCTTTGCTCACTAAATTTAGCGCAGGATGTAGCTTTTTATACTCGTCGAAATTATCAAGTATTGCCTTAACTACCGCTCTAACCGCCTCGTCGCTTTGGCTAGCGTCGGTTACGAGCACAGCCTTTACGCCGATAGTCTGCGTATCGTGATCTACGCCGTCATACATTTTTGCAGGGATCACGCCTTTGGCAAAATACGGATATTTTTCTAGAATTTTTTTGATATGCTCATCATCGATGCCGACTAAGTCGATAGGAAGCGAAGTCGCCGCATCGGTGATATTTGCGGTTGGATGTCCTACGACGTAGAAGTATCCATCGATTTTCTTATCTTTTAGCGCCATAGGGCATTCTTGCGCGGTTAAAACGCCGTGTTGGGCGAGCTTTTTGAGATCGAAGTCGTAGTTTTCAAAAACTATCGTGCTGGTTAGCTCGTTGCCGCTGCCTGGGTTTCCGATATTGATCTTTTTGCCCGCAGCGTCGCCGTAGGCTTTGATGCCGCTCTCTTTAGAGACGACGAAAGCCAAAAGCTCCGGATAGATCGAAATTACGGAGCGTAAATTTTTATCCGCCGCGCCTTGAAATTTGCCCGTACCGTTGTATTTATCATAGACGACATCGCTTTGAACGAAGCCGAAATTTAGCTCTTTTTTAAGCACGTTATTGACGTTATACGTCGAGCCGCCCGTCGATTGCACGGAGCATTTCATATTTTTATCCATATTTACCAAGCGGCAAATCGCGCCGCCTACCGGATAATAGGTGCCGGTCATACCGCCGGTGCCGATATTGATGAACTCCTTAGCGCCTGAAACGCTAGCTAGTAAGGCCAAACCGGCCAAAGCAACAGAAAATTTTTTCATCTTTGCTCCTTTTTGAGTTAAAAGTTTGAAAGTATTGCTAAATTTCTATAAAATTCTAATAAAAATAGATCGAATTCCGCGCAAATTTACGATTTTACACATTGCGGCGCAGGTGATTAATATCTAAAGTAGCTCGGCGATCTGCTCTGATATGCGGAATTTTACCGCGATAAAATTCTAAGCCTGAAATCCAAACGTCTGGAGATAAAATTTAACGCTATAAATTTAAAGCCTTAATAACTCACGCTGCTAAGATACAGCCCGTTCGGCGGAAAGGGGATTCTGCTAAGCGCTCGCGAGAAGCTGATCTTGCGCCCGCTTTGCACGGATTTTAGGGCGTTTGCGACCATAAGCCGCACCTGTGCTCGCAAAAATCCATTGGCTTTAAAATTTATCAAGGTTAAATTTCTAAAAGAGTAGGCGCGCGCGACGTAGAGTTTGCGCACGGGGCTTTTTATGTCGCTGCCGCTTTTCATAAACTCTCTAAAATCGTGCTCGCCGATGAAATTTGCAAGCGCAGCATTGAGCGCGGCAAGATCTACGCGCGGATAAAACACGCAAAAATCGCTAAGAAAGGGGCTGGGGCGTTCATGGTTTAAAACGTAGCGATAGGAGCGCGCCACGGCGTCGTAACGCGGATGAAAATCGCGCGGCACCGGGCTGATGTGTTGCACAAAAATATAGGGCGCGCAGTGGCGATTGATGAGCTCTTTTAGGCGCGGCAGCTCCCAATGCACGGTGCATTCGACGCAGCTTACCTGGCGCAGCGCATGTACCCCTTTATCGGTGCGCGAGCTGCTGATGAGCGGCGCAAAGATCCCCACTCGCCCCAAAGCCGTGCGCAGCACGTCCTCGACGCCGCGCCCGTGAGGCTGAGACTGCGAGCCGCTAAATTTCGAGCCGTCGTAGGAATAGATGAGCTTGAGCTTTACGCGCTCGGAGTTCGCGCTCGTGGCATATGCGCACGCATCTGCGGGGGTATTTGGCGTGGCACTTATTTTGCTGATGTGCGCAAGCTCGCTCGCTGCGAAGTCGTTTGTGGACGCGCTTTTGATAATATTTTTGAGTTCGGACGCGTTTGCTGGCGTGTTTGCGGGGGCGTCCGCTTTGTGGGCGGCGTTTGCTTTGCGGGAGTTTTCGGTGCGGGCGGACGCGGGACAGGTAGTGTAAAATTTGGCGACGGGCGACATATAGATTTTTAAAGCGTCGCCGCTTGCCACATTAGCTCTCGCAGCGTTTGCCGCGCAAATATCCGAAGCGGCTGCGTCCGTATAATTTTTGCAAGTGGAATTTAAATCCGCCCCCCGCGCGGTCTTTTTAGTGCGAACGGCGCTAGAGCTTTGTTTGGCGCTTTCGTGATTCAAACCGCAATCGAGCGCAGTATAGGTAGCCGTATCACTTGCCGAGCTTGCGAGAGCGGAATTTTTAAAATTTGAAAGCTCATCTTTTGAAACAAAGACTTGCTCGCCGTTTTGCGCTTCGTGTTCTAAATTTATGCCACTCAAAATTTCAGAGGCGCTAGCCTTGCTCGCCGAAATTTTATCCGCTAAATTTCGAGCGGACGAGCTTTTGTTTAAAATTTTGCCGCCGCAGAGCTCGGAGCTTTTTTCAGTACCTCGGGGCAATTTTGATCCTGTAGTAAAGCAGCGATGCGATAAGCGTAACGCCAAATGTCACTGGAAGCGCGATGCTCGGATGTTTGGAGAGCAGCATGATCAGCGCGAAGTAGCTAAAAAGCACGCCGAAGATCCCCGCGTAAACAAAGCCCTTTTCGTAGCGATAGGTTACGATGCCGAGGCTTAGCGCAAACAGAAAGCTCGCCAGCGGAAAGAGCGAGACGAGGGTGTAGATGCTAAATTCTTTCCTGCGCTTTTCGCTGCCGCCCATCTCGCTCCAGTATCCGATCACGCCGCCTCCGCCGCGGATATTGCGGTCGCTTTGCGTGCGCAGAGTTAGGCTTTCAAACTCGCTTACGTGCCACTGATCGCCGCCCATCGTGTAAATTTTGCCGTCGTGCAGCATCGCGGAAAAGCTCGCGTTTTCGTTTTTAAACTCGCCGCTGCGCGCTACGATCATCCGCTCGTGATCCTGCGAGCCACCTGGATTATACAGCACCAGATCCTTATACAGGGTGCTTGTGCCGTTGTTTTCCTGCGAATCGATAAAAACGAGCCAGTCGGAGAATTTCTGCCCGAATTCGTTGGATTTGATATTTAGCGTCGCGCTAATCTTTTTGTAATCGATGAAATTGTCCTTTAAATTTTCAGCTATCGGCATCATAAAAAGCGAGACAAAAAGTAGCGCCAATGAGCACAGCGCGGCGCTTATGCCAAAAAACAGCACGATCTTGCGCGTGGCGTAGCCGATGGTGAAGATGACGATGGTTTCGTTCTCTTTAGATAGCCTAAAAAGCGAGATGCTAAGCGCTACAAAAAACGCGATCGGCACCGTAAATATGAGGATGCGCGGCAGCATGAAAAGATAGAGCTTGACTAGTTCTGAAAAATTTATCTCGATAAACGACGTAATGCGCGCGATCTGAAGGAAAAAGACGATCGACATTATGATAAAAAGCGTGCTGAAAAGCGACGCGAAGGAACCGACGAAGTTGCTAAATAAATAGCGCTGCACCCTATCCATAAATGACGTCCAAGAGCCTTAAAATTTGATCTCTAAAAATAAAAGTAAGAAGTAGCCCCATCGATAAAAACGGCACGAAAGGCAGCTCGTAGCCCTTTCTATGCGCGATAAGATACGCAGGCAGCGTCAAAATCGCGCCGATGTAGATCGAGATGCCGCCCAGCTTCCAGCCCAAAATCGCCCCCATAACGCCCGCGATAAAAATATCCGCGCTTCCCATCGCTTCGCGCTTTAGCACGAAGGTGACGATGAAGCGCAGCACGAAAAATATCGCCGCGTATCCTGCCGCCGCGCCCACGCCGCTAAGATCAAAATCATACATCAGCGTATAAGCAAGCGAAAGCGCCGTAACTACATAAAGAAGGCTCTCAGGTACGGCTTTATATTCAAAATCGATCGCCGAAAGCGCCATAAGCAAGATAAAGCAAAGCCCGAGCACTGCGGCTTTTGCAAGATCGGGCTCGCCGAAATACGCCGCAAGCGCAAGCGCGCCGCCTAAAAGCTCAACTATCGGGTAGCGGATCGAAATTTTGGTTTTGCAAAAGGCACATTTGCCGCCCAAAAAGAGCCACGAAAGCAGCGGGATGTTGTGGTAAAATTTCAGAGCGTGAGAGCATTTGGGGCAGTGCGAAGCGGGGAAATTTACGCTCTGTCCGCGCGGCAAGCGGTAGATCAGGACGTTGCAAAACGAGCCTACGCAGGTGCCGAATACCGCAAAAATCACGCCGTAAACGATATTTAAATCCATCTTTTTCCTTTGAAGCTTTAACTTTTTAAAATTTAATCAAACGCTCTATGGTAGCGAGAAATTTCTTAGTTTTCATTGATTTTTTGCCTCTCATAAGGGAAAAATTTTACGAAAATCGCCGCCGCGCCTACGCAAAATAAAATGGCTATGAGCCCGGCGATTAGCGGCTCGTTTAATATTTGTGAAAGGTAATTAAATATCAAAAATCCACAAGCCAATATCGCTACATCTAAAATATCAACGTTTAAAGTATCTAAAAACAACCAAGCCACGACATACATAAATATCGCAGAAGCCAAAGATGTTAAAATTTCTGTGTCTTTAGGTACGATAATAAACACTAATGTGATCAATAAAAATAAGCAAGCGTTTACGGTATAGATAAATTTATTTGATTTTTTATACACGCTGCCGCATCTTGGGCATTTCAGAGTTTTCATGGGCTTTTTGGTAAGCTTTTTGCCGCAATCGCATTGTATGTAATAGCTCATAAGTCCTTCTCTATCGGTTTTTATGCGAACGGATGCTGAGATTTTTAAAGCCGTTCACGTTTAAATTTTACCGCGTCGCAAACACGGCTCGCGCGCTGAATATTTAAATTTAAACTACGTGAAATTTTGAAATTCTAAAAAATTTTAAAATTTATCGCGTCGCAGGCGGTTCTGCAAACTAAAATTTTAAAATTTAAAGCAGCCGTCAGAGCGACCGCGCCGCCAAATTTTAAAGACCGCCGAAGCGGCGCTGTTTGCGGCGGAAATCACTCACTATGCGCGCAAGCTCCTCGCGCGTGAAATCAGGCCACAGCGTCGGCGTAAATGCAAGCTCGGCGTAGCTTGCCTGCCAGAGCAAGAAATTCGACAGCCGCTGCTCGCCACCCGTACGCACCAGCAGATCCACGTCGCCGCTGTGCGCTGTATCCAGATGCGCGCCGATGCCCGCTTCGCTTAGTCGCTCGCCGCTTGCAAGCAGCCGCTCGCACGCTCGCACGATCTCGTCGCGCGAGCCGTAGTTGATCGCTAAGTTAAAATTTAGCGCTCGTCCGTTTTGAGTTAAATTTGAAAGATATTCGATCTCGCTTCGCAGATCGCCGCTAAAAGCCGATATGTCGCCGATCGGATGGAATTTTATCCCGTTTTGGATAAATTTTTCGCGGCGTGAAATTAGGAATTTTTGCAGCAACTTCATCAAAAATTCCACTTCGCTTTTCGGGCGCTTCCAATTTTCGGTGCTAAAGGCGTAGAGCGTGAGGTTTGCGATGCCTTCGTCGATGCAAAACTCGCAGATCTGCTCCACGACCTCCGCGCCCGCTTCGTGCCCGCCGGTGCGCAGCAGACCGCGCTTTTTCGCCCAGCGCCCGTTGCCGTCCATCACAAGGGCTAGATGATTTAGGCTATTCACGGATCAGATTTTTTTCAGCTGAGCCGCGATTTTTAGGGCGACTTCGTCCTTCGGCGCGGTGTCGATTACGACCTGAGCCTCTTTGGTGATGAAGGTGACCTTAAGTACGTCGCCGCCGAGCTTGATGATGTCGTCCAGCACGTTTAAGCAGACGGCGTCGAGATGCTTTTCATTAAGCATGCGTTTGGCCTCGCCGACGGCGTTTTCGCGGTCGGTTTCGAGTTTAAAGCCCACTTTTTTAATATTTCCGCGCACGGAGCTTAAAAGATCCTCGTTTTCGCCCAAGCGCAAATTCCAAATTTCGCCGATCTCCGCTTTTTTCACCTTATCTTTGTATCGAACCTTCGGCGAGTAATCGCTTACCGCAGCGGCCATTATCAAATATGCGCCGTCGGGGAATTTTGTGCTGTCAAGCGCCGATTTTAGCCCGATGGTGCTTTCAAATTTAACGAGCTTGTACGGTAAATTTTCATACTCGTTGCTAGAGATCAGCGTCACGTCCGCGCCCAGATAAAACAGCGCGTCGGCAATCGCTTTGGAGGTTTTGCCGCTAGAAAAATTCGTAATACCGCGCACGCTGTCGATCTTTTCGATCGTCGCGCCTCCGGTGATGATGACGGTTTTATCCTCCCAAAATTTATCGTTATAAAGCGCGCGCTTTAGCGTCTGCATGATCGCCTCGGTGCTCGCTAGCCCGCCCTTGCCGGTATCGCCGCAAGCTAGGGTTTTTTCTATCGGATCGACGAAATACGCATTGACGCTCGCTTTTAGCATATCGATGCAGTTTTTTGTGATATTGTTTTCAAGTAACGCGGGGTTTGCAGCCGGCGCGATAACCACCTTAGCGTGGGCAAAAGCCGCGTTTAGCACCTCTAAAAATACGTTGTCGCAGACGCCCCAAGCGAGCTTGTTTATCGTATTTGCTGTCGCAGGCGCTATCAAAACTAAATCCACCTTGGAATAAGCGATGTGGTTGATGCCAGCCTGCCAGTTTTCGTTGGCTTTGCAAAGCACGGGGTGATCGCACAGCGCCTCGAATGCTTTGTAGCTGACAAACTCCTGCACGCCGTCGCTAAGCGCGACATAGACGTCGAAATTCGACTTTTTCAGAGCGGATAAAATTTCAAACGCTTTGTAAAAACTGATACTCCCGCAAACCGCCAGTAAAACCTTTTTCTTACTCATCTTCGCTCCTAAAAAATTTATGGAAAAACCCATCTTTGTTGATTTGTTTGCTTCGGCTGATCGCTAGAGCTCCGCTCGGAACGTCGCTCGTAACCGTCGTGCCCGCGGCGATTATAACGTCGTCGGCTACCTGCACGGGCGCTACTAGCTGCGTGTCCGAGCCGATGAAGACGTTTTTGCCGATTATCGTTTTGTATTTTTTCTTGCCGTCGTAGTTGCACGTAATCGTGCCGCAGCCGATATTGCTGCCCTCATCGATCTCGCAATCTCCGAGATAACTTAAATGCCCCGCCTTGATCTTGTTTACTTTCGCGTTTTTAAGCTCGACGAAATTTCCGATATGAGTGCCTATAACTTCGCATTTTGGGCGCAGATGTGCCATCGGGCCGATGTCGGAGTTTTTTACGACGCTATCTTCGATGACGCAGCCGCTTTTGATGAGCGAGCTTTCGATCACGCAAGGACCGACGATACTTACGTTTTCTTGCAGCTCGCATTCGCCGATAAATTTCGCCCTGCTGTCGATGTAGATGCTTTGCGGTAGGCGCATCAAAACGCCTTGCTTCATCAAATTTTCTTTGATCTCGTTTTGCATTAAATTTTCGGCGATGCTGAGGGCGAACTTATCGTTTATGCCCATGAAGCTTTGCTCGTCCACCCACACGGCGGCGCATTTTAAGCCCATATCTTTGGCGATTTTGATCGCGTCTGTGAGGTAGTATTCTTTTTGCGCGTTATCGGGTTTGATCTGCGGGAGAATTTGTTTCAATGCCTCGCTTTTGAAGCAGTAGCAGCCGGCGTTTGCGTCTTTTACCGCCTTTTCTTCCTCGCTTGCGTCCTTTTGCTCGACGATCTTTAAAATTTCGCCGCCGCGGGTAATTACGCGGCCGTATCCGAACGGATCGCGCGCGCTAAAAACGCTTAGATTTACTTCCGCGTCTCCCTCGCAGAGTTTGCGAAGCTCAGCGCTTTTTACCAAAGGCATATCGCCGCAGATTATGAGCGTTTTGCCTCCGCGGATTTCGACCTCTTTTAGTCCGCCCGCAGTGCCGGGGAAATGCTCGTGGTCTTGTTTGTAGATTTTAGCGTTTGGAAAGTGCGCTAGAACCGCGCTTTTAACCTCGTCGAATTGATAGTGTAAAATCACGCTCACATCGTTTGAAATTTCGTAAGCTTTCTTTAGGATGTGGATTATCATCGGCTCGCCGCAAAGCTCGAAAAGAACTTTAGCTTTTTGCGACTTCATCCGAGTGCCGAGTCCTGCGGCAAGAACTATAACCGAAACGTCGTTCATTTTTACCCTTAAATTTCAAAAATCGGATAATTTTAACACATTTAAAATAAATAAAAACCTAAATTTATGCCGCGCGGACGAAATTTAAATCCCAAATTTAACTAAAATTTTATAAAATGTCCGCCTAAATTTTAAAGCTTAGGCGGACGTTTTGAAAAAACTGATTTTGGTTACTTGTATTTGGGCGTTTAGCTTCTCGCTGATAGGCGAGTTTTTGCGCGGCATAGACAGCGCGTATTTGGCGTTTTCGCGCGTATCATTGGCGCTAATCTGCTTCCTGCCGTTTATGAAATTTCGTGGCATAAATCCCGCTCTGGCGCTTAAAATTTGCGCCGTGGGCGCCGTGCAGATCGGCGTGATGTATATCTTCTACTATCGCAGCTTTGCGTATTTGAAGGTCTATGAAGTCGCGCTTTTTACGATATTTACTCCGTTTTACGTGACGTTGCTTTACGACGCGCTTAAGCTTAGATTTCGCGCGTTATACCTTTTCAGCGTCGCTGTCGCGGTGCTAGGTGCCTTGGTGATCAAATTTGGCGCGATAAATTCTGAGTTTTTGACGGGCTTTTTGCTCGTGCAAGGCGCAAATTTATGCTTCGGGCTCGGACAGAGCGCGTATAAATTTATGCTGGAGCGCCACGGCTTTAGCGAGCAGAAGGAGCTTTTCGGCTACTTTTTTGTGGGGGCCGCCGCAGTTACGGCGATTGCCGCGATCGTGCTCGGGGATTTTTCTAAATTTAATCCTAGCTTCTCGCAAGGCGCGGTGATCATGTATCTAGGAACTGTCGCAAGCGCTTTAGGGTATTTTTTGTGGAACAAAGGCGCATGCGAAGTCGATAGCGGCGTGCTTGCGATTATGAATAACGCGCTCATTCCCGCGGCGATCGTCGTAAATTTGGTATTTTGGCAAAAGGATGCCGATCTGGCGCGCCTACTTGCGGGCTCGGCGTTGATTTATGTTTCGCTAATTTTACATAAAAAGATCATGAAATTTTACGCCGTGCGCGAGCAAAGAATTTAGTATTTAACTAAAATTTTATATTTTTACATTAGAATTAGCCCTTATTTGATTTGAAGTTGGCAAAATGAAAAAAACCTTGAAATTTATCGTCTCTATCGTACTTATCTTTATTGCGATATATTTTTTATACGGTAAATTTTTTAAGCAAGAAGAGGCACCGAAAGCCCTCACCACAAGGCTTGAAAAGGGCGATATTAGAGGCACGGTGACGGCTGCGGGAGAGGTTTACGCTAGGGATTTGGTCGATGTGGGCGCGCAGGTAAGCGGTCAGATCAAAAAGCTCTACGTCAAAGTGGGCGATAAGGTTCAAAAGGGCGATATGATCGCACAGATCGATTCCGTTACGCAAGAAAACGAGATCGCGCAGCAAAAGGCGCAGCTTCTGATCCACGAGGCAAATTTGGCTTCCGCAAAGATCGCCGCGGCAAACGCTAAAACGCAGTATAACCGCGAGCTTGAGCTGTATAAAAGAAACGCCGCTTCCAAAGAGGCTGTGGAAAACGCTAAAAATAGCGCCGCTTTAAAGGAAGCTGAGCAGAAACAAATCGAGGCGCAGATCGAGCAGACCAAACTTCAGCTAAGCACGGCGGAGACAAATTTCGGCTATACCAAGATCACGGCTCCGATAAGCGGCACGATCGTTTCCATGCCGGTAGAGGAGGGCAAAACGGTAAATTCCAACCAAACTACGCCTACGATCGTAAAGATCGCCGATCTGAGCAAGATGGAGATCAAGATGCAAATAGCCGAGGGCGATATATCCAAAGTAAAGGTCGGAATGGACGTAGAATACTCCATACTATCGGATCTGGATAATATCAAAAAGGCTAAAATTTACAAGATCGATCCCGGTCTTACCACGCTTAGCGACGGGACTTACGATAAAACTTCCAGTGGCTCTTCATCCTCCAGTAGCAGCGACAGCGCGATCTATTTTTACGCAAAGATGCTCGTGGATAACGAAAACGATTTTTTAAAGATCGGAATGACGACCGAAAACAACATAATCGTAAGCGAAGCGAACAATACGAGCTACCTGCCTACTTCGGTTATCAAGCGCGACGCGAAAGGCGATTACGTCACGGTGCTTAACGGCAAAGAGCCTGAGCAGCGATACGTAAAAACGGGCGTCAGCGACGATTTGAATACTGAAATTTTAAGCGGTTTGGATGAAAAAGATGAGGTGCTTATCGCCGACGGAAAAGCCGCGCCGTTAAATATGGACGGGCCTCCGATGGTGTTTTAGTTAAAATTTTATGGTACAAAGATGCTAGAGCTTAAAGATATAAACAAAAAATTCATTCTCGGCGATAACGAAATCCACGTGCTAAAGGACGTAAGTTTAAATATCGAAGCGGGCGAGTTTATATCGATAATCGGGCAATCCGGAAGCGGAAAATCCACGCTGATGAATATAATCGGCTGCATCGATACGCCAAGCAGCGGAAGCTATAAGATCGAAGGTCGCGAGACCGCGAATTTAATCGGAGACGAGCTTGCGGCGCTTAGAAGTAAAAAATTCGGCTTTGTCTTTCAAAAATATAATCTCATCGCTACGATGGACGCGATCGCAAACGTCTCGCTACCTGCGGTGTATGCGGGCGTAGGGGCGAGCGAACGGACGAAAAGAGCTGTGGAGCTTTTGAATAAGCTGGAGCTTGGCGATCGCACTAAAAATTTACCGAGCAAACTTAGCGGCGGGCAGCAGCAGCGCGTAAGCATCGCCCGCGCTCTGATAAACGGCGGCGAAGTGATTTTGGCAGACGAGCCTACCGGCGCGCTTGATAGCAAAAGCGGCGAGACGGTGATGCAAATTTTAACGGCGCTGCATAAAGAGGGACATACCATCATTATCGTTACGCATGATGCGCATATTGCGGAATTTGCGGATCGTATCATCGAGATCAAAGACGGCAAAATTTTAAGCGATAAAAGAAAGGCGGAACGGGTTTTTGAGCGCAAAAAAGAGCAGATCAAAACTAAAAATTCCTTTATATTTTGCAAAGATCAGCTCATAGAAAGCTTTAAAATGTCGATTAGCGCGATATTTTCGCATAAACTAAGATCGATTTTGACGATGCTAGGTATCATCATCGGCATCGCGTCTGTTATCTGCGTCGTTGCCCTAGGTAACGGCTCGCAAGAAAGAATCATATCTCAGATCCGCGCTATCGGCACCAATACGATAAATATCTATCCCGGCAAAAATTTCGGCGACGTGCGTGCGGGCTTTGTAAGCACCCTTACTATAAGCGATTCGAAGGTTTTGGCGCGCCAGCCCTACGTCGATTACGCCACGCCTAATTCTTACGCAAGCGGTACGATAACCTATGCAAATTTAAGTTCCAAAGCCCAACTGCGCGGCGGTGGCGTAAATTCTTTGGCCGTTAACGGCATAGATATAGAGGAGGGCAGAAATTTTAGCGACGACGATATTAAAAATTCCGCTTCCGTCGTCATCATCGATCCCAATACCAAAAAAACCTTTTTCAAAAACACAGATCCTATCGGTAAGACGATTCTATTCCTAGGTAGGCCGCTTAAAATCATAGGCGTTTCGGGCAAGGATAAAAACGCTTTCGGAAGCAGCGAAAATTTAAGAATTTACGCGCCGTATTCGACCGTGATGAATAAAATCAGCGGCGACCGAAAGATCGGCTCGATCACCATCAAAATAAAAGATGACGTCGATACACACGTAGCCGAGGAGAGCCTAACTCAGTTGCTTATCCAAAGGCACGGCTCGCGAGATTTTCACACTATGAATGCAGACACGATCAAACAAACCATCGAAAGTACCGTGGGCACGATGACGATTTTGATCTCATCGATCGCGGTGATTTCGCTCGTCGTCGGCGGCATCGGCGTGATGAATATCATGCTCGTAAGCGTTACCGAGCGCACGCGCGAAATCGGCATCAGAATGGCAATCGGCGCGAAGCAATCCAATATCTTGCAGCAGTTTTTGATAGAGGCGATCTTGCTTTGCTCGCTCGGCGGAGCTTTAGGAATTTTAATCGCTTTGGCGCTTGGATTTGCGTTTAATACCATAAGCCCGGATTTTGCGATGAAATTTACTACCGCGCCTTTCGTGATCGCCTTTGCGGCGTCGTCCGCGATCGGTATAGTTTTCGGCTATCTGCCGGCAAGAAACGCCAGCAGATTAAATCCGATAGATGCTTTAGCACAAGAATAAACAAGGAGAGAAAATGATAAATTCCAAAGTAATTTTAAGCGGCGTTTTAGCTGTTTTTATCGGCGGTTGTGCCTCAAATCAAAGTGAGGTCGAATTTAAGCCTGTAGAGCATTTCAAGGACGAAAATGCAAGCTATGAAATAGATACGCTGTGGTATAAAAAATATGGCGAATCATACTTAAATAAGCTTGTAGATCAAGCCCTTGCGAATAACTACGATCTAAAAACAGCGGCTTTAAATGTTGAGAGTGCTTATGCAAATTTAGGGCTAAGCAGGGCTGATCTTTTTCCTACGCTAAGTAGCTCGTGGAGTGCGGGCGCTAATCGTGACATAAGCACCGGCTCGAACTGGAACAAAACCTATAGCTCTGGTTTTAACGTAAGCTATGAGCTTGATCTTTTCGGCAAGATCCGCTCGGCGGTAAATGCCGAGGGCTGGAACGCCAAAGCTAGTGAGTTTGACCTTGAAAATACTCGCCTGACTCTTATAAATTCTGTCGTAAGCGGCTACTTCGAGATGCTTTATTTAAACGATTCGCTAAAATGGACAAAACAGAATTTAAGCGATTACCGAGAGATCGAAAAGATAATCAAGGCAAAATACGATTACGGCAAGTCCGAACAGCTTGATTACAGGCAGATTCAAAATTCTATTCTAGGGCTTGAAAACAAAGTCTTAAGCATTCAAAAAAATATCGAGGATAATCATAAATATATGAGAAATCTCATCTCCTCCAGCTTGCAGTTTGATGATAACACCGATTCGATAAATTCCATAGAATTCCAAGGCGTTGATCTAAATGTGCCTTACACGGCGCTTGCTAACCGTCCCGACATTAGAGCTGCGATCGCTAGGTTAAATTCCAGCTTTTACGACGAACAGACCGCTAAGTTAAATTTCTTTCCTAGCGTAAATTTAGGCGCAGGGCTTACTAACGGGCAAGGTGTGAGCGCTAACGATAGTTTCAAGCTAAATTTTTTAAGTGGCAACGTAAGCATAAGTCTGCCGTTTTTGGATTATGCGAGGGTTGAAAACCGCCTTAAAATTTCAGAGATCGCTTTTCGCAAAAACGTCGTAAATTACGAACAGACGCTCTCTAACGCTACGAATGAGGTGCTAAATTTATATAGAATTTATCAGATCAATCTGGCTAGCCTTAAAAATTTAAGCGCTGCTTACGATGAAAAGGCGCGCATTGCCGATCTTTACGCCGCGAAATACGAAGCGGGCTCAAGCGAGCTGAAGGATATGCTAGAAGCCCGCACCGACGCCGTAAACGCCAAGATAAACGAGCTAAATCAAAGATATTTGACGCTTCAAAACGAGGCAGCGATCTATCGCGCGATGGCAGGCAAATTTAAACGCAAATGAAATGAAAAAGGCTTTGATATTTTGGCTGCTTTGCGGTGCGATATTTGCTGATTGCACGGCACTAAGAGCGCAAGATGGTGCAGTAAGCCTTAGCGCCAGCGCTTACGTTGCGAACGATAAACAATCAGAATTTGAGAAAAACCATAGTGAAATTCTGCTAAATCGTCAAAAAAATGAACTAGATAGGCAAAGCCTGCAAAATAATTTGCAACGTGAATCAAAAGGCGCAGGCGACCACGATGATTTTTCGATGAAAAAACAGCCGATGCAAGATATCAAGGAGCGAAACAATAGAAATGAACAGGACTTAAAACTGCGCCGTAAAAAGCTGCAAGGCGACGCTTATCGGCGCTAGGGCTACTTTTGTTTATCGGTTTTTAAGTAAAGTTTCTATAAAATCTCCGCTTTACATTTTCTTAAAGGAACAGTTATGAAAAGAACGTACCAACCCCACAATACCCCTAAAAAGCGTACTCACGGCTTTCGCGTTCGCATGAAAACAAAAAACGGCCGCAGAGTTTTAAGTGCAAGACGTGCTAAAGGCAGAAGAAGATTGGCTGCGTAGGCGAATTTGCTGCGATAAGCGATAGCAGCGTTTTTTCGGAGGTTTATAAAAGTGCGGCAAAGTGGCATTGCGAATGCGCTGTTGTGTATTTTTTGGCTAGCGAGCAGCGTAAATTTAGCGCAGTCGCCAGTAAAAAAATAGGCAATTCAGTTACGCGAAATTACGCTAAAAGACGTTTGCGCGCCGCGTTTTATAATCAAAAAGATGCCATTGTTAGCGGAATTTTTATATTAATCGCAAAAAAGCGAATTATAGATATGAGCTTTGAAGACATCGAGCGAAATTTAAAATGGGCGTTTAAAAAGATCGGCGCAGTAAAATGAAGAGATTTTTTATAGCTGCGATCGGGTTTTATCGAAAATTTATTTCGCCTTTGCTACCGCGCTGTTGCCGCTACTATCCGAGCTGTTCGGAATACGCGCTTTATGAGTTTAAGTTTAACAGCGTCTTTGGCGCGTTCTGCGCTGTAACGGCTAGAATTTTAAGATGCAATCCGCTCTTTAGCGGTGGCATAGATTATCCGATAATCGCGCGAAATTTCAAATTTTGCGTATTTTCTAAAATCCGCAGCAGCAATGCCTCTGCGGATAAATTTAAGCTTTGGTTCATACCATATAAAAAAAATAGATATTACGTCATACGACTAGGAGAAAAATAGTGCTAGATAAACTTCCTCAATCAAAGCGCCTTGCTATCGCAATAGCAACTGCGCTCATATTTTTCGTAGCTTACGATCATTTTTATTTATCAAAAATTCGCGCTGCTATGGAGGCAAACGCAACCGCAGCGCAAATCGCGCAAAAAAATACCGCCAAGTCCGCTCCGCAAACTTCCGCCGCTGGCGTGAGCGCGCAGGGAGCAAATTTAAATACCGCAAATTCCATCTCCGCGCCGTTAGTACGCGTAGTCGGAAAAGAAGCAAATTTTACGATCGACGGGCTCGGTCGCATAAGCTCGTATGCGCTAAATGATGCTAAATTCCGTAACGAAAACGGCGATGCGATAAATTTGATCGATCCTAAATCACATTCTAAACCGCTTGAGATGCGGTTTGAGGACGCGGCGTTGAATGCGATGGCTTTCGATACTCCCTACAGTGCTTCATCTAATGAGCTGGACGTACGAAACGGAGAGGCTAGCGTTACGTTAAGTCAAAGTTTAGGCGCCGTTAGCATAAATAAAATTCTTACCTTTTATCCAAATGGTAGTTATAAATTGGATCTGAAGTTGGGCGGCAATGCGCGTTATTTTATCAGCCCCGGCTCGCGCCCGAACGTAGAAGTAGATAGCTATACGGTTCACGGCGTCATCGTTGGAAAACCGGGCGAAGCTGGAATTTCAGATAAAATCGCTTCATTTTTTACGGGCTCACAAGCTATAAGCGAAAGCGTAGAAATTTTTAAAGATGGCGACGTGGATAAAAACGAGCGAATAAGCGGTGCAAATATTGCTGCAAGCTCCGATCGCTATTATACGACGCTATTTTACGGAGAGAGCCTGAATGCGACCGTGACTGACGCAGATAAAATTTCGCAGGTTTTCATAGGCTCGGACGGCGATCTTAGTCTTACGGGCTATATTGGTGCGAAAGATCACGCGACGCTAAGCTCGATAAATCCTGCTCTTACGCACATTATCGAATATGGCTGGTTTACCTTCATCGCCCGCCCGATGTTTAAATTTCTAAACTGGTTGCACGGCTATATCGGCAACTGGGGCTGGTCGATCGTAGTGCTTACGCTCATCATTCGCCTAATCTTATTCCCGCTAAGTTACAAGGGAATGCTGTCGATGAATAAGCTAAAAGATCTGGCGCCTAAGATGAAGGAACTTCAGGAGAAATACAAGGACGATAAGCAAAAGCTACAGATGCATATGATGGATCTGTATAAGAAAAACGGCGCCAACCCTATGGGCGGCTGCTTGCCGATCCTGCTTCAGATACCGGTATTTTTCGCGATCTACCGCGTGCTACTTAATGCGATCGAGCTAAAGGGCGCGGAGTGGGCGCTTTGGATCCACGATCTATCGCTTAAAGATCCATACTATATCCTGCCGATTACGATGGGAATTTTGATGTTTTTGCAGCAAAAGATTACGCCGACTACGTTTACTGATCCGATGCAAGAGAAGATGATGAAATTCTTGCCGCTCATTTTTACGGTATTTTTTGTGATGTTTCCTGCGGGTCTTACGCTATACTGGACGGTAAATAATTTCTGCTCCATTATCCAGCAATACGTCATTAATAAAGCCTTTGCTAGGCATAAACAAGCTCAAATAGCGGAGAAAAAATCATGATAATTGAAGCAGAAAATTTAAAAGACGCATATAATAAAGCAGCAGCTGAGCTAGGATGCTCGGTAACGCAGCTTAACGTGCGCGTGCTGCAGCATCCAAGCGGCGGATTTTTGGGCTTTTTTAAAAAAAATGCCGTAATAGAAGCGGTTTTGGAAGGGGAGAAATTTAGCGAAAATCCGGAATTTAGCGCCCCGCAAAATAAAGCCGGCAAAGCAGAGAAAAAGCAGGGCGACAAATCAGAGTCTCAAAGTCCTCGCGCCACGCATTCTAAACATCGCAAAGAAAAGCAAAAGGGCGTTGTGACGGATGAAATTCTATCCGATATCAAAGAGAAGCTATCTGCGCTTTTTAGATCAAGCGAGTTTAATATCGAAGTTAGCGATGTTAGCAAAATCGACGAAAATACCGTCTATATCAAGCTGCAAGGCGAGGATAGCGCGCTTTTGATAGGCAAAGAGGGGCACCGCTACAAGGCACTTTCGTATATGATTTACAACTGGATCAGCATCAGATATGATCTTGCTGTGGTTTTTGAAATCGCAGAATTTTTACAAAATCAAGAACGATTTATCGATTCTTATGTAAATGCGCTCGTGGAACGCTCCGGAAATGAGCGTATCGTCACGAAGGCTTTTGATGGCGCATTTATCAAAATCGTAGCCGACAAGCTAAAACAAGCATATCCGGATCGTTTCGTGGGCATCAAATCCACGCGTAGCGGCAAAATCGTTATCGTAGACGAAAAAAGCTAATCGTGAGCGAGACTATCGCCGCTATCGCTACGGCTCACGGCATCGGCGGAATTTGCATAGTTAGAATTTCAGGCGAGGAAGCGCTATCTATCGCTCTAAGCCTTTCACATCGCAGTTCTTTGCGCCCTCGCTATGCCACGCTTGTGAATCTTTTTGACGCGAGCGGTGAAGCGTTCGGCGAGGCGATTTTGATATATTTTAAAGCTCCGCATAGCTTTACCGGCGAGGATGTCGTAGAAGTGCAGACCCACGGCGGCTTTACGGCTTCATCCTTGGCGTTAGATGCCGTGCTGGCTCTGGGTGCGCGCATAGCAAATCCGGGCGAGTTTAGTAAGCGAGCGTTTTTAAATGGCAAAATGGATCTTAGTAAAGCCGAAGCCATAAGCGATCTTATAAATTCTCGCTCACAAAGTGCGGCTAAAATTTTAGCTAGAAACCTGCGCGGCGAGCTGGCAGACTTCGTCGCAAATCTGCGCGCGGCTCTGGTTAAGACGCTAGCTTTTGTCGAGGTTTGCATCGACTACGCGGAGGATGATCTGCCTTCTGACGTGCTGCAAAACTCGCAAGAAATGCTTAGCCAAAATATCGCTTCTCTAGAAAAAATCACTCGCATCAGCCGCAGCCGAAGAGGGCTAATCGAGGGCTTTAAAGTAGCGATTGTGGGTAAGCCTAATGTCGGTAAATCAAGCATTTTAAATTCTATGCTGAGCTTTAGTCGCGCTATCGTGAGCGACGAAGCGGGCACTACGCGCGATCTCATTGAAGAAAGCTTGCAAATAGGCACTCATCTAATCCGTATAGTCGATACTGCAGGTATCAGACACAGCGGCTCAAAGCTCGAAAGTATCGGCATTTCATATTCGCTTCGCGCTGCAAGCGAGGCAGACGTGATTTTGGCAGTGTTTGACGCAAGTCGCGAATGGGACGCCGAGGACGCGCAGATCCTAAAAATACTGCGCGAACAAAAAGGCAAAAAAATCATCTACGTTTTAAATAAATGCGACTTGCTGCGTAAATTTCATCCTAGCGCGGAGGATCTTGGCGATGATTTAGAGGCTTTTTCTGCAAAAAATTTCGCAGTCAAAAATCCCATATCAGAGAATTTCGCAGCCGAAAATTTAAAGCAAAGTCAGACCTGCGACGCTTCTTTAAATTCCTGCGCGCAGAATTTAAAAGCTAAAAATTTAAAGCATGACTTAAGCGCGCAAAATTTTACTTCCATAAATTCCGCGCCTACAAGCCAAACAGCTCTTGCGAATTCCATAAATCTGGTGGGGCAGAATTCCGCCGCAAAAGCGGGACTAGCGTCGCTAAATACTGAGCGCGCTACTGTAAGCTGTGCTGCGGAGAATTTTACTCAAGATGATTTCAAACAAAATTCTTCAAATTCCATCGCGCCTAGTAGCTCTGCAATAAATTCCGCTGGGCAAAATACCCAGGCAAATTCCATTTTTACGCCACTTGAAATTTCTGCAAACGAGGGCGTGGATCAAATTTTAACCGCGCTTGAGAGCTACTTAAATTCTCAAAATTTCGATGGTCTTATGCTAAGCAATGAGCGGCAAATTCTATCTTGCGAGAGCGCGCTTGCGGCTCTTAAAAATGCGAGCGAGCGCCTGGCTTGCGGCGAACTTGAGCTTTTTGCATTTGAGATAAATCGCGCGATTGAGGCGATTGCACGTATTTCGCGTCCATTTGAGCGAGACGAAATTCTAGACGAAATGTTTAGCAATTTTTGCCTCGGTAAATAGCGTTTTAGCTACTAATTAGCCAAAATTCAATATAATCTCGCATTTAAAACGAGGTCTTTATGAAGGAAAAAATCCAATATTTTTTGGCGCTGGGTCTGATAAAATTTGCAAAATTCGCGCCGAAAAGCTTCATATTCGCATTTTTCGATAAGCTCGCACTTTTCGCATCGTGGAAGCTTAGTAGGCGCGTTAAAGTCGCGCAGGATAACCTTCGCGCCGCCTATCCGCAAAAAAGCGAAAGTGAGCTTCACGCTCTTGCGATCGAGAATTTTCGCAGTATCGCTAGGACGCTTACCGACACGCTTTTATTTTACAACGGCAGACTAAAATTTGATGATCTGATTTCAAACGGCGAGCAGGCGCTAGGGCGCGTCCGAGAGCTAAAAGGTGATAATCCGCACGGGATTTTATTTTTTACCGCGCATTTTGGAAATTGGGAAATTTTAGCTAATTTTTTCGGCGCTAACGGCTTTCCCGTCTCGGTAGTCGGGCGTCGCAGCGATAATGAGTTGATCGAAGAGCGGCTCGTGGCGCCGTTTCGCGAGCGCTACGGCAACGACCTCATTTACAAGGACGATGCGATGCGCAGGCTCGTGCAGGCGCTAAAGCAGGGGCGCAACGTAGGCATCCTGCCCGATCAAAAGCCAGGCCCTAAAAACAGCCTGATTACGACCTTTTTTGGACGGCAATGCTACACTACAAAGACCATCGCGTCGCTTTATTTGAAATTTCGCCCCGTGCTGATCCCGATCTTTGCGCGGCGCGGAGAGGATAATCGCTATGAGATCGTGATCAAGGATTTCCCGCCGCTATCTGAAGGGCTAAATAAGGACGAAGCCGAGCTGTTTATCACGCAAAAGTGCAACGACATTTTCGAAGAGGTCGTGCGAACCGCGCCGCAGCAGTGGTTTTGGATACATAAACGATGGAAGATGGACTGATGGCGCGGCAAATTTCAAGAGGCGAGAGCAAACAGGGCGTCATAAGAAATTTATCCGCGCCGCAGGGCTCGCGCTTTTTTGTAAAAGAGCAAAGCGTCGTAAATTTAGGCGGTGCCGCGCGAGAAGGTAAAATTTTAAATCGCGAAAGCTCTATGACGATCGCCGCCGCGCGAGATGGCAAAAATTCGGATCTCAAAAATTTCATATCGGTTTGCGGCAGCCCCTCTTACATTTTGCGCCGTGAAAATTTTAGAGGTAAAAATTTAAGATCAAGTGCTCCAAGCTGGGCGTGGCACGCAGGCAGTGGCTCTTTAAATTTAAACAGCGAAAGCTCCTGCGTAAATCCGCCCGCCGCTAAAAATCCGTATCGGAAAGCGCTCATCTTAAGCGACGGCCGCAAGGGGCACGAGAACCAAAGCATCGCATTTTGCGAGCTAAGAGGGCTTGAGTTTTGCATTTGTAAGATCGCTTACGCTAACAAGCTTCTTAAACTCTTCTCCTACGCGCTTGATTTTTTAGGGCTTTATTTTAAAATTTTTAAGTGCGATCTCGGCGAGAGCGGCGCGGCGGCAGACTGCAAAAACGGATCAAATTTAAACAATTCCGCTTTAAATAGTCCCGTCGCGCCAGATAGCGCAAATTTAGACGCCGCGCCGAATGGCACCAATTCAGATGCCGTATCATATAGCGCAAATTTAGACGCTGCATCAGATCGTAATTTAAATTTCGCAGATTTCGATCTGTTCGTAGGCGCGGGCTCTACGACCTATTACGCGCTGAAATTTTACGCGCGCAGATACGCAAAGCCGAGTATAGCATTAATGTATCCGAAGGGCTACCGCAAGGATTTTAGCGTCATCATCGCAGGCGCGCATGACCGCCCAAAGCCGCGCGCAAATCTAAAAATTTCGCCCGTCTCGCTTAGTTTTTCGCGCCCGCAGGGGCTGTACCAGCCGCAGCGCAAGGCGGTAGGATTTATCATCGGCGGGCCGAATTCCTGCTTTGAGATGGGGGATGAAATTTTAAAGCAGATCGAGGGCGTAAGGGCGCAGTTTGCGGACTGCGAGTTTGCGCTAACGACCTCTCCGCGCACGCCGCGGGCTACCGAGAACGCGCTAGAAAAGCTCAGCTGGGATTACAGCGTGATTTATAGCCGCGAGCCCGTAAATCCGATCGGCGATTTTTTGGCGCAGTGCGAGTGGGTTTTTATCAGCGAGGACAGCGTCTCGATGATAAGCGAGGCTGCATCTAACGGGAGCGCGAGCGTAGCCATTTTGAGCCTAAAGCGCAAAGATGCTCATAATAAATTTGACGATTTTATAAGCGCTCTCGTTTCTACGGGTCATGCTAGGCGCTACGATGAAGCGCTAAAAAAGACCGCAAAGTACGATCTTAAGGCGTTTGTGAGGGAGATAAAAATATGAGGGTCGTGCAAATCCTGCCCGAGCTGAACGAAGGCGGCGTCGAGCGCGGCGTAGTCGAGCTAAATAGAGAGTTTGCGCGGTGCGGCATCGAAAATTTCGTTATCAGTAACGGCGGCAAATTGGCGTCAAAGATAGAAAAAGATGGCGGCGTGCACGTCCAGCTCGACGTTTGCTCCAAAAATATCCTAAGCGTTGCGGCGCGCGTTTTAAAGCTGCGTAAAATTTTAAGCGGGATCGCTCCAGACATCGTGCATGTTCGCTCTCGCGTGCCGGCGTGGCTGGTTAAATTTGCCCGCCCGCGTGCAAAGATCGTAAGCACCGTGCATGGGATAAATTCCGTAAATTTCTACAGCAAAATCATGACGGATGCGGACGCGATCATCTGCCCAAGCGGCTATACGCGCGATCACGTAGTGCGAAGCTACGGCGTAGACGCAGCCAAGATCACGATCATTCCGCGCGGTATCGATCTAGAAAAATTTAATCCCAAAAATTTAGACGAGCGCTTCATTGCGGAATTTCGCGAAAAATTCCACCTCGCGCAGGATGATTTCATCGTCTCAAGCATTGGGCGTATCACGCAGATTAAGGATTACAAAACTCTGATTCGCGCTGCGGCTTTGGCGAGCGAACAAAAGCTTAAAATTTTGATCGTAGGCGGCGTGAGAGCGGATCGCGACGAGTATTTTTCCGAGCTAAAATCGCTCGTAGCTGAGCTTAGCCTCTGCGAGCGCGTAATTTTTACGGGTTCGCAGAGCAAGGTAGCCGAAATTTACTCGCTCTCGTCGGTCACGGTAAGCGCCTCAAGCAAGCCTGAGAGCTTTGGGCGTTCGATGGCTGAGGCGATCGCGCTGAACTGCCCCGTGATCGCGACCCGCCACGGCGGCGCGCTGGATATCATAAAAGAGGGCGAAAACGGCTATTTTTTTGACGTGGGCGACGCGCAGGCGCTGGCAGAGCTGTTTGCTCCCGCGCGCGAGCTGAAATTTGACGGCTACGGCTACGTTTCGCAAAACTTCAGCCTAGAGCAGATGGTAGAAAAAACGATAAAGGTTTATGAGAGTTTAATATGAAAAATTTTTTTTACGAAAACGGCGCGCCTAACGGCTGGAGAATCACATTTTTAACACTGCTGCTTCTTTGGTGCGCGTCGCTGTTTTTCAAAAACGCGGTCTATCAGATCTCCTTTGCAGCGCTAAGTCTGGCTACGATACTAAGCTTTTTGGCCTATCGCATGAAGATCGAGCGATGATCTACGCGGCGGCGGTTTTGGCTTTTGCGGCAGCGGCGCTTTTTGCGTGGTTCTGCCTACGCTTTGCGTGGTGGGCGAAGGATCTGCCTTACGAGTATCCGCGCGTGCTGATGTATCATATGATCCGCGAGCATCTGCCAAAGCGCGCCTCTAAATTCAACCGCCTGCGCGTGACCCCCACCGCGTTTGAAAAACAGCTTGCGTGGCTGAAGCGAAACGGTTTTACGAGCTACACTCTAAGCGAGCTTGCAAGCTTGGATAAAAAGCCCGCAAAGGCGGTTTGTATTACTTTCGACGACGGATACCGCGATAATCTCACGGGCGCCCTGCCTCTTTTGCAAAAATACGGCTTTAAGGCGACGATTTTCATCGTGAACCGGCGCTTTGAGGGGAATTGGGCGACCGATAAGGATCTGAAAAAATCAAGCGACGAGCTAAATCGCGAGCAGATGCTAAGCGATCAGGAGGTCTGCGAGCTTTTGCAAAGCGGGCTCATCGAGATCGGCTCGCATACGCTCGATCACGCAAACTTGCCTAGCTTGGACGCGGCAGAGCAGCTGCGCCAGATGAGCGAATCAAAGCGCGAAATAGAGGCGAAATTTGATATTTCTTGCAGCGCTTTTGCCTATCCGTTCGGCTTTTACGACGAGATTAGCGTGCGCTGCGCGCGCGAGGCGGGCTTTAGCTGCGCCGTTACGACGCAAAACGACGTGTTGCGCCCTCACTACTCAAATTTTGAAATTCCGCGCATCATGGTTAGCGGCAGGCAGGGGCTTTTTAGCTTCATTTTGAAGATGAAGAAGGGCAGAAATAGATGAAAATCGCCTATCTTTGCTGCTCCAGATTTTACGGTGGTGTCGAAAAGATCGTGATCGACTCGCTAAATGAGCTTTGCAAAAGCGAGCAGGCGGCGCTAATCGTGCCCGATAGATGCGAGTTTTTACAGCGTCTGGATGCGCGCGTGCAAATTTATGAGTACAAAAGCCGCGACAAGCGCTATAATCCGTTTTTGTTCGCTGAAATTTATCGGTTTTTACGCTCGGGCGGATTTGAAATTTTACATTCGCACGGCGCCAAAGCCGCACAGATCGGCTTCGTGGTCGAAAAATTTTTAAGCCTTAAGCTTGTCGCGACCAAACACAACGATCGCAAGGCGCCGGTTTTCGATCGCGTGCGAAACGTCATCGCAGCCTCTCGCAAGGTCGCAACCACGATAAATCACGCCGCGAAGGTGATATATTTCGGCATAGAGCCGCGACAGGAGTTTGCAAATCGTGAAATTTACGCGCGCTGCAAGGACTTGGAGGGTGCCGCAAACGAAGCGCTCAAGGAAACAAAGGACGCGCGCAGCGACTCGGCTGGCGCTGCGGGTGCGTCGCAAAATATGGCTGACGCTGCGTACACGTCGCAAGATATGCCTGGCAGGGCGGGTGTGTCGCAAGATAGGGCTTTGGATGCGGACGCATCGCAAAATAAGACTAGTAGCGTATTTGTATCGCAACAGGGCGCAAACGCGGCGGCAGGAAATTTTAAATTTAGCATCGTTGCGGTCGGCAGGCTCGATAAGATTAAGGGTTTTGATCTTTTGATCCGCGCCGCAAGCGAGCTGAAATTTGATTTCGAGCTTAAAATTTACGGTCAGGGCGGCGAGAGGCAAAATTTGCAAAATTTAATCGATTCGCTAAATTTACGGGACCACGTGCGGCTATGCGGCTTTTGCGACGACGTTGCGGCAGCTCTTGCCGCGTCGCACCTGCATGTCATCAGCTCGCGCAAGGAGGGCTTTCCCGTGATTTTGATCGAAGGTATTTTTTATTCGCCCGTGCTGATATCTACCCGCGCGGGCGGAATTTCGGAAATTTTAAGCGAGGAGTTTTTATGCGAGGCGGCGGATCTGGGCGCCAAGATCGATGAAATTTACCGCACTTACGGCAAATACGCCCGGGCTTTTGCGCAAAAACACGCCAAGTTCAAGCAAACTTTGACGCTGCAAAATTATATTAGCTCGCTTAAAAATTACTACGAGGAGCTGTTATGCGAAGCCTAAATTTAGGCAAAGTAGCGATTAATGGATGATATATTTACCAGTTTGGCGTATTTCGGGCATAAATTTAGTCTTGTAAATGCTTGATAATAATGTTATAATCCCGAAATAAAGGATAAAGATGTCTAAATTAGACGAAGCAAAAGAAAGATTGATGACGCTTAGATTTTGGTTGGGCATAATCGTCGGGCTAATGATTTCGCTTGGCGGTTGGTTGTTAAATAACTACGAAACGGCAAAAGCATTTATTTTGATTTTAAGCGGATTAGGAATGATTGCTTTGTGTTTTGCTCTAGTGCTGGTTAATAGGAAAATTGAAAAAAAGTATAAAGAAATACGAGAGTTAAAAAAGTAGGAGGGTAGAGATATGGTTGGTTATATAGTAGTTTGTGTGGTGATTTGTAGCTTTGTTTTTGCCGCATTTTTGGGTGCACAGTCTGACGATGCGGTGGCGTAATCAAAAACAGTATTCTATAACTTTTTACTTTCGATGCTAATTGCTTAAGTAAAGGCGGTATGGGATTGCTAAATTTTTATGCCGCTATTATTAAATTTGGATGAGTATTGATGTTTATTGTAAAATCATAAGTGTTAAACACCACTATTTTCTAGTTCAATTTTTAGAAGATTTTGATAATATAATAAGATGAAATATAAGAAAGGAAAATAAATGTTATCAAAATTTAGCTATGAAAAGATTATGGGATATTTATTATATATATTGTCTTTAAGTTTTTTTGTAGGTAAGTCTTATAATGTCTTCAGCGCCCTAATAGTAGTTATATTTCTATTCCATACTTTTAAGGAGCGCTTATTTTGCGTGTTTAAAGATAAATTTTTTATATTTATGTCTATTTGGTGTATATATATGCTGTCTAGTGTAATTTGGGCAACACATAAAGATGGCATTATTAGTGCTGCAGGAGTTTTATTCTTATGGGTACTTTTGTATTTGGCGATTAAGACATATCTTGATTCCAAGGATAAATTAGAAAGATTTTTTAAATTTCAAACTTATATTGTTTTATTCGTTGCATTCAATGCACTGCTACAATTTCTTATAGGCTATAATATTTTTGGCGTTCCGATTTTGGATGGTAGGGCGACCGATATATTTTTTTCTAGCAATAGCAGAATTTTCCCTTTTATCTTGCCTCTTTATGTTGGAGTGTTTGGGGCTATGCTTAGTTTGAAAGATCGCTCTTCATCTCATTACATTCTATACGGCTCGGCTCTTTTTGGAATTTTAATAGCTGTTCCGCTAAGCGGCTCCAGGGGTCCTTTATTATTACTTTCCGTGTTTATCCCTATAATAGTTTGGACTAGCCCTTATAGAAAAACAGCTTTTATTATGTTAGCTGTTTTATGTGTATGTGTGATTTCTATAGCCTTTAATAGCGATAAATTACAGGATAGGTTGATTTCTTTAGCACATCCATTCGAGAATCAAAAGCACCTTAGGGTGGCTATTTGGAAAACTGCTATAGAAGAATTTAAAGATAATCCTATATTGGGCGTAGGTTTTAAAAATTTTAAATATAGACAATTCGATTACTATAAACCGGAATTTGAAAGTTACGAAATAGATAAGGAACAAAATAAAATGGTTGAACATGCGCATAGCCCTTGGATGGATATACTTGCAGAGCAAGGAATTGTTGGATTTGGGTTTGCCATTACACTATTTTTTAGTATCCTTTATAATGTTTATAGAAAAGGAACTTTTATATTGATTGGTGCATTTAGTGTTTTTTATGCATTTTCCTTTTTAAATTCCACTTTTGTAATTTCTAAGAGCCGTTGGTCGTTTTTTATGATATTTTCTATAACTATATTTATGCTTGTCGCTAACTATTATAAATATATAAATTCATCGAGTGATAGAAAAGTTGATGATGTAAAAGAATCAAGATGAACTATATTTTTATGTTTCTGATCTTTGCCGCCGCGGTGGGCGTTTCGCTGCGGTATAACTGGTGGCGGATCCCGCAGGGCTGGCATAAGGCGCGGGTGCTGATGTATCATAGCGTAGAGGAGCATAAGGGCGATAAATTCGACAAATGGCGGCTGAAGCCTGCGGATTTTGAAAGACAGATCGCGTGGCTTGCGAAAAATGGCTTTGAAAGCTTTAAGCTTAGCGAGCTTATCGCGCTAGAGCGGCTGCCTAAAAAGGCGGTTTGCATCACATTCGACGACGGGTTTGAAAATAACTTTACCGATGCCTTTGAAATTTTGAAAAAATACGATTTCAAAGCGAGCATATTTTTGGTGCCGGATGCCGTACAAAACGACTGGGAGCGCGCTAACACGACCCACCTTGCGCGGATGCTAAACGAGGAGCAAATTTTAAAAATGCAAGCAAGCGGGCTGGTGGAGTTCGGCGCGCATACGATGCACCACGTAAATTTAGACCTTACCTACGCGAGCGATCCGCAGCTAGCCACAGATGAGATCATCGAATCCAAGGCTCGCGTAGCGCGTATTTGCGGGCGGCCGTGCGAGGTGTTTGCCTACCCGTACGGTAAATTTAACGACGAAATTTTAAATATCGCCAGATCAAATTTTAAAGGCGCGGTGGTCGTCAAGCGCGGACTTTACGAGGCGGGCGACGATAAATACGCCGTAAAGCGTATCGGTATTTTGGGCACGGAGGGGTTTTTTGATTTTTGGCTGAAATTTACGAGGATAAGGAACAAACTATGATTAAAGCGTCCGTTTATGCGATAGTGATGAATGAGGAGCGCCACATCGAGCGTATGCTGCGTAGCGTGTCGGATTTTGCCGAGATCATAATCGTCGATAGCGGCAGCACCGATGCCACGCTGCAAATCGCGCGTAAATTTACCGATAAAATTTACCATCACGATTGGCAGGGCGAGGGGGTGCAGAAAAACTACGCATTTTCGCTATGTAGCAACGAATGGGTGCTCAATCTCGACGGCGACGAGGAGGTAAGTCCTGAGCTAAAAGGCGAGATAGAGGAGTTTATGAGCCAGAGCGATTACTCTGCGCTGGATATTAAATTTCACGAATACTCGCTCGGACGCAAGTGCTCCGATCTCGTGCATAAAAACACCCACATCCGCTTCTTTCGCAAGGAGTGCGGCGAGTATAGAAATATGGGCGTTCACGCGCAAATTTCGATCGTAAAAGGCGCAGTAAAAAAGAGTAAATTTTGCGTCAACCATTTTAGCGAAAAGCCGATCGCCGAGCTCGTTACGAAAAACAACAACTACTCCACGCTACGCGCGCAGGGGGATTTTGAGAAGGGCAAGAAGCCGAGCCTTGCGAAGCTTTTGCTGATCTATCCGTTTGCGTTTTTTAAATCATACATTTTGCGCAGATCGCTTTTTGACGGGCGCAAGGGATTTATCACGGCAAACATTAACGCATTTTACGCGTTTTTAAAAGAGGCGAAACTTTACGAGAAGTATCTTAAAAAGGGCGAAGATTAATCGAAATGATAGAAAATTTTAGCTATCATACGGGCCTAAATTTAACGGCGAAAAGGGCGAAAAAATGGACAAAAAAGTAGTAGCGGCACATAAAATTTCAGACGAAGAATATGAAAAAATTTTAAAAATTTTAGGTCGCGAGCCGAATCTGCTCGAGCTTGGGATTTTTAGCGCGATGTGGAGCGAGCACTGCAGCTATAAATCGAGTAAAAAATACTTAAGCGGCTTTCCGACCAAGGCGCCTTGGGTTATCCAAGGCCCGGGCGAAAACGCAGGCGTCATCGACATCGGCGGCGGCATGGCTGCGGTTTTTAAGATGGAAAGCCACAACCACCCTAGCTTCATAGAGCCTTTTCAGGGGGCTGCGACCGGCGTGGGCGGGATACTGCGCGATATCTTTACGATGGGCGCGCGCGTCGAGGCCAATATGAACTCGCTTCGTTTCGGCGAGGTGCGAGGAAGAAGCGAAAGTGCCAGGAAGCAGCGCTATCTGCTAAAAGGAGCAGTCGCAGGTATCGCTCACTATGGCAACTGCATGGGCATCCCTACGATAGGCGGCGAGACGAGCTTTGATAAGAGCTTTGACGGCAACATTTTAGTTAATGCCTTTGCTCTAGGTATCGTTAAAAAGGATGAAATTTTCTATGGCAGGGCCGAAGGCGTCGGCAACAGCGTGATCTACGTGGGCTCTAAGACGGGCCGTGACGGGCTCGGAGGAGCCGTGATGGCGAGCGATAGCTTTAATGACGCAAACAAATCCCTGCGCCCGACCGTGCAGGTGGGCGATCCGTTCGCCGAAAAGCTGCTGATGGAGGCGTGCTTGGAGCTTTTTAAAACCGATTATGTCGTGGGTATCCAGGATATGGGCGCGGCGGGGCTTACTTCAAGCAGCTTTGAGATGGCTGGACGCAGCGGCAGCGGCATGAGGTTAAATTTGGACCTTGTGCCGATGCGAGAGGCAGGGATGAGCCCGTACGAGCTGATGCTAAGCGAGAGCCAGGAGCGCATGCTGATCTGCGCCAAAAAGGGCTGCGAGGAGAAAATCAAAGAAATTTTTGCCAAATGGGATCTGGATGCCGCCGTAATCGGCGAGGTGACGGATAGTGGCAAGATGGAGCTTTTTTGGCACGGCGAGCTAGCGGGCGTTATCCCGATCGAGCCGCTTAGCGAGGCGGCACCCGTGCTGGATCGCCCGATAAAAGAGCCTGCATATATGGCGCAGATCGCGCGGCAAAATTTGTGTGGTTGCGGCGCAAGCGAGCGCGAGCTGGAAGCGGCGTTTGATAAAATTTTTGAGGACCCAGAAGTACTAAATAAATCCTACATCTACGATCAATACGACGCCAACGTAGGGCTAAACTCCGCCAAGCGTCCCGGCATGCTGGGCGCTGCTGTGATGCGCGTTAAGCAAAACGGCGTAAAGCTCGCGATGGCTGCGGACTGCAACACGCGGATGAATTACGTCCATCCTCGCATAGGCGCGGCGCTCGCGGTAGCGTCGGCAGGGCGAAAGGTCGCGATGAGCGGCGCAACGCCTCTAGCTATCACCGATTGCCTAAACTACGGCAATCCGCAAAATCCCGAGGTTATGTGGCAGTTCGCGCAGGGCTGCGAGGGGATCAAGCAGGCTTGCGCCACGCTAAATACCCCGGTCATCAGCGGCAACGTAAGCCTTTATAACGAAACGGGCGGCGTTAGCATCCAGCCCACTCCCGCGATCGTGTGCGTGGGCACGAACGAGGGCGAGATCATCCCTAGCGATTTTTGCGCTAGCGGCGTGAGCGTCTATCTGGTAGGCGATACGAAGGGCGTATTTGCGGGCTCGCTTTATATGAAAGCGGTGGAAAATCGCGTCGCAGGCAGCCTACCTGAGTTAAATTTAAAGGCCGAGCGCGCTTTGTGGGACTTCGCGATAGAAGCGGGCAAGAGCGGGGTTTTGGAATTTGCAAACTCCGTAGGAATCGGCGGCGTGGCGATTACGCTTGCAAAGATGGCGTGCGTGGGCGGCATCGGTGGCGAGTTTGAGATGAGCTGCGACGATAGCAGAGATATTTTCGACGAGAGCTTTTCGCGCGCGATTTTCGGCGTGCGCAACGAGGCAAAATTTAAAGAGCTGGCCGCAAAATACGGGCTAAGCTTGATGCGTCTAGGCGTCAGCGGCGGCGAAGCATTTCGTATAAATTCCGTCCGTAAAAATCTAAAGGCGTTAAAAGAAATTTACTTCGGCGAGTTTGCCAAGATCGTAAAGAGCGAAGATTAGCGCGTGCTTAGCATCATATTTCTTTTAATCGCGCTGTATATTTTCGCGCAGATCGGTGTGGCTTTCGGCAACTCTGGCTATCGCGGCAAGGCTCAAATGCAGCTAGCAGAGGCTAAAATTTTAGTAGCACTTCTAGCCAAGGTCGCCAAAAGCGACGGGCACGTAAGCGAGTCCGAAGCCGCGATGATAAGCGAAATTTTAGACGATTTGGTACGCCAAATGGGCGCCGGCGAACGCGAACGCGAGGCGCTGAAGCTCGTTTATAAGCTCGAGAAAGAAAACTTCGCAAATGTGCGCGAGCTCGCCGAAAAATATAACCAAATCTACCGCCCGAGCCCGAGCCGCAAAACGGGGCTAATCTATTTCTTTTTAAATTTAGCCTACGTCGATCGCGGTTTTAGTGCGGCAGAGCGGCGCACAATCTCGCAGATTTGCGACGGGTTGGGCATTGCAGAGCATATCCAAAGCCAGATTTTCGCGACCTTTGAGCGCAGCTTTTATGGCACATATTACGAAAACGGCGGCGCGCAAAGCAGCTCCGCTTACGATGAATACGACGGCTATAGCACAAGAAGCGGCGGGTATTGGGACAAATACGGCGGCAGAAGCACGGGCGGCTACGGAAGCAGTAGTTACGGCGGCGGCACCGGCTACGGATATGGCGGCACGGCGGGTTCGGGCTACGGAGGCTCGCAAAGTTCTAGCGGTTACGGCGGGTATTCGAGTGGATATAGCGACGGCTATTCGGGCAGCTCGCAAGGCTCCGCCAAAAGCAAAAGAGATCCGTATGAAATTTTGGGGCTCTCCAAGGACGCTACGTTTAGCGAGATCAAGAAAAAATATCGCGAGCTCGTGAAAAAATACCACCCCGACATCCTGATGGGCAAGGGCGCGGACGAGGAGATCATCCAGGAGGGCACGAAGAAGCTTCAGGAGATCAACGAGGCGTATAAAATTTTAAAGGAGCGTTTCGGCGAGAAGTAGGGCGAGCAAATTTTAAAATTTGAGGGCGCAAAACGCCTTGAAATTTTAAAATAGGATGGCGAGACGGCGGCAAGGTGCGGCGAAGGATTAGAATTTAAGGAGAGATAAATGAAAAATTTTATAGTTTTTGCCGTTTTGGCGGCACTACTTGGAGGATGCGCGGGCAAAAAAGATCAAAACGGAATTGCCGACTCGGAAGATATCGCAATGTTAAGCTTTGACAAAAATATTTCCACTAAATACCGAGCCCATAACGGAAAACTCTATAAAAATGGCAAAGTGTTAGGCAAATATCTTACGGCACCGGGACTTGGTATGCACATTTATACTGATGAAATGGGAAATGGTTATATAGATCCCAGTGCGATAAAAGAACATAATTCTAAAAAAATTACGGAGATAATATTCGTTCCGAACGAATTTATTAAAGTGATCTCTTATAGCCATAATGACGGCGTTTGTAAAGCATTGTCCGCAGGAAAATATGTACATATAAAGGAGTATATTACTATGTATTCACGAGGCGAGCCGATCGTGGCATATAGTTATGATGTTTTGATGTCAAGAAAAGGAATGGGAAAAATTTCATCCAGGTATGATTTCGCTAATGAAAAGCTATCTTATGTGGATAAAAAAATTTTAGAAAAACTAAATTCGACAGTAGCAGATCATGTGCAAGCATCCGTCGTGCTTAGCGGTGCTACGCTTCTTGGTCTGCTTTGTAGAGAAAAGTCTAAAAGGTTGGATTAAATTTGAGGAGTGATAAATGAAAAATTTTATAATTTTTGCCGTTTTGGCGGCACTACTTGGAGGATGCGGGGTATTGCGTCCGGCTAAGAGCGATAAAGAGTTTAAATTTTACGACGGCAACAAAACCGTGATCTATAAATTTGCCGGCGAGAATCTATATGAAAACGGCAGAAATTTAGGCGTGTATTCGATATATAGAAATAACATAAGAACGATTGCCGTCGATGGGGCGGGCAGGTCTTACGGTAATAACTACAGATCCGCTCTAAATGCCAAACGGATGAAATTTTATCATTTTGACGATGGGGGCGCAATGATATTTAGCGTTTGGCACAAGGATGGAATTTGCAGCGTCTATAACGCAGGCCGATACGTGAATTTTGACTTTATTTCAAATACTTTTAAAGATGGCGATTGGCTTTACGCGGATGGTAAAATTTCAAAAAGCGACGACGAGGGCATCATACAAAATGGAGCTTCAAAGGAATTAGGTGTATATAAAACTTCGGATATAAGCAAATTAATCCAAGATAAGAAAATGGATCGTGCCGTGAAAATTAGCGTCACGAGCGTATATCTTCACGGATATGCAAAAGCTATGAAGACTAGAAAACTAGACGATTTTTGCAGATAAACTTCGAGGGAGTTATGGATAAAATTAAAATTTTGGCGCTGCTTGCGGCGGTCGCGCTGCTTGCGGGTTGTATGAAGGTAAAGTATTCGCAAGCCGAGCTGCATCCGGAAAATTCCGTGATGATGAGCTACGACGGGCAGACCGTCACCGAGTATAAAATTTCAGGCGGCGCGCTTTTAAAAGATGACGCGATCTTAGGAAGATATGAAGAGGAGGGCTCCAATCTCTATCTATTTACAGACGAAAGAGGAGTCGGCACGGCTAAGGATCAAATTTCGCAAAGAGCTCTAAATAAATTTACGATCTACGTTTTTACGCCCAATAAAGAGCTGCGAATCGCCGAGTATTCCGCGAGCGGCGGCGTTTGCAAGACCTTTGCGGAGGGCAAATTCGTAAGTCTGAAAGAGCACTTTAGCGGCTACGCTTCCTCCGCGCCGCTTTATTCATACTCGTTTTCGGCTTCGGTGTCGCAAAGCGCCAGCGCAAACGTGATCTCACGCTACGAATACGTGAGCTCAAGCCTAAAAAATAGTAGAGCGTTTTTGCAAAGTCCACATACGGCTCTAGGCAATACGGTTAAAGAGAGCATCGAGTGGCACCGGGACAGATTGCGCGATATTTGTAAGTTAAAATTTTAAAACCAAACCAACACGAAAGGAAAACCATGGGATTTTTATCCAAAGACGAAGAGCCGCAGAAGCAGGGCGCCAAAAAGGCGGCGAAGCAACCGCCTATTTTGATGAAGCAAACGCAAGAGGTGATCACCAATATCGAGAAATATCTGGGCGCACCGCTGCTTACCTATTTTAATTCGGGCGCGGGCAGTGTCTGCGGCAACGACGCGATCAGTATCAACGACCACCTAAAGGGCAAGCATTTCGAAAAGCTCTACCTTTACATCAAATCTGACGGCGGCAGCGGCATCGCCTCGCTTAAGATCGTCTCGATCCTGCGCAACCATTGCGACGAGCTGATCGCTCTAGTGCCGGCAAACTGCGCTTCGGCGGCTACGATGATGGCGCTTGGGGCGAATAAAATTTTAATGGGGCCGTTAGGATACCTAACGTCGGTCGATACTTCGCTACGTCACGAGCTTTCGCCGGTTACGAACACAAACGATCAAGCCAACGTATCGATGGACGAGCTAAGTCGCGTGGTGAAGCTTTGGAAAAATAACGAACGCCCCAACGACGAGAACCCGTATAAAGAGCTTTACAAGTATATCCATCCGCTCGTTTTCGGCGCCGTCGATCGCGCAAGCAGCCTGTCGCTTAAAATTTGCCGCGAAATTCTGCGCTACCACTTCGAAGATGAGCAAAAGATCGCCTTTATCAGCGACAAGCTAAACAGCGGCTACCCGTCGCACGACTATCCGATCTTATTCAGAGAGGCTAACGAGCTTGGGCTTCAGGTCGAGAAGATGGATACGCGCCTAAGCGAGATGCTTCAAATTTTAAACGAGCTCTACGCCGAGATGGGGCAGCGCACCTTCACCGACTTCGACGAGAACAATTACCACGACAACAACATCGCCAACATCATCGAAATTTTGGGATGCCAGATCTACTATCAGATCGACAAGGATTGGTTTTACCGTGAGGAGGAGAAGCGCTGGATCGTGCTAAACGACGAGAGCTCGTGGCGCAAAAACGAGATCGACGGCAAAAATATCAAAAACAGCATCTATTATATTTAGTGCTGTTTGGATTTCGTGCCGCTTTAAATTTGCGGCTTATAAAATTTAAATCGGCGCGCAAAATTTAAACGAGCAGCAGCGACAAACGGCGTTAATGGAGCTCGTAGGCGACGATATAGCCGCGCTTATGGATGAGCTGGAAAACAAGATGTGCAGGTAAATTTAAAATTTTAAAAAGCGGCAAAAGCAAGTGCAGCCTAGCTTGGCGATAAAAGCTGCGCCGCGAAATTTTAAATTTAGCCGATTTGCGCAGGTCCTTGCGGCTAAATTTGCGCTGCGGTTTAAATTTACGTTTTGCGCTCGGCTTTTAAATTTAGCTTTTGCAAGCAGCGCAAAATTTTAAAATTTACGTCCGCGCGAGCAACGCGGCGGCATTTGAGAAGCAAAATTAAAATTTGCGCGCGGTAAATGCGGTAAATTTAGTAAATTTCGCTTTGCCGATTCCGCTTCATAAATTAGGCAAAATTTTAAAATTTAAAGGATTTTTTGCGATGAAATTTTTTATCTCATCTTTGTTTTTGGCTCTGTCGCTGCTCGGCTGCGCGGGCAAAAACTCGCTCGCAACCGATAAAACCTACGTTCTTTCAAGCGAGCTTGGGGATACGAAATACGCTCTTTGCGGCGGAAATCTCTACGAAAACGGCGCGATTTTAGGTCCTTACGAAACGCGCGGCGATGCGAGGCTTGCGATTTTGGGCGGTAGCGGCGCAAATTTAGACAAAAACGCAAAGCTCATAAAACTATATTTTTTTGAGCGCAGATACGGCGTGATCTACACCGCAAGCCACAAAAACGGGGTCTGCGCAGAGTACAATAAGGGAAATTTCGTAGATTTTCAAATTTTATTTAATATTTTTCAGAGCAAAGAGTGGTTTAATTATAGCGGCGGCATCTCTCCGGGCGGCGAGAGGCTAAAAGAGCTGAGTTCGGCGCGTATGGCGAAATTTAACGGCGCAAAGCTCGGCGCAGCAGATGAAAAAGCAAGGCGCGAGTATCAAAAGGCTCGCCGTGAGGCGATTTTGTATTTTCAGCTTAACGCAAACGACATGCGCGAGCTGATTTTTAAAAAATTATGCGAATAAATTAAAAGGAGAAAAGATGGGAGAGGTAATCAGTGGTAGCGTGAAGAAATTTTTTCTCGATAAGGGTTTCGGTTTTATTACTGATGATGATGGCGTGGAGTATTTCTTTCATAAAAATGATATTTTGAATGCAAAAATTGCGTCAGGCGATTTTGTATTATTTAAACCGAGCGTCGGTCCTAAAGGAAGCATTGCAAAGCAGATAAGCCTAGTTAGTTTCGAGATTCCTTCAAAAATTTTTTTTGAAAATGAAATACCTCGCGAGTATAAAATTTTAGAGCGTTCATCTTATAGATTTTCTATTTTTGGTGTGGACGGCAGAATTATAGGATGTAAAAATTCCACTAAAAATAGACTAAAAATATACGCAGAGGCTTTCGGTGCAAACGCTTTGTTAAATATCCAATATAATAAAGGCCAAGAAGAGCGCACCAACGATACTATTATTTATGATGAAGATGGTGATATTAACTGCATTATACCAAATACTTATTATGTAAATACTCATCTGTTTAGCGCAAATTTAGCAAGAGTAGGCAAAAAGGTATCTAGCGAGGCTAAAAAAGATCCGAATTTGCTTCATAAAATCCCTTTAGATACGCTCATAGAGGAGAGCAAAAAATATCTCGATGAAAAAAGCGGATACGCTCTGATTAGGTCTGCTGCGCTTTTTGCTATAATTGTTTTACTTTTTAATAGTTTGTTAGTAGCCCCAAGTGCTCTTATTTTTATAATATCTCTCGTTATAGCTTTTTTTGTAACTAGATTTATATTTCCCAATTTTAAGGCTTTAGCATGACTGAGTTTTTTGGATTTATTGCCGAAGCTTTTAAATTTATTATAAGCGTTTTTGAAAATATTAGCGGATTTATACTATCTCTTGGATTAAAAGCATATTTTTTAAAATTTAATAGCTTTTTGTATGAAAATTTGCAGTTTTTAGGAGATGCAGACCTTATAAAATTCGTACTTTTTTCGATATATTTTATCATAGTATCGACCTTGATTAGCTATTTTATGAGCGGAAATTTTATGTTTATCTTTAAAAATTTAAGTTTATACATATTTTTTATGGTTTGTTACTTTATATTTCATTGTATCACAAGCGGCGGCGGTCTTTGGACATATATACTATCTGCGATAGCATTTATCTTTGTCGGGTCGCGGGTAATATCCAATATTCACGATAATCTTTTAAAAAGAGAAGTTAAAATAGTGGCTAAAAGAATTTTAGAAAATCAAAGTAAGGAGAAAAGATGAGAGCGTTAATCAGCGTAAGCGATAAGAAGGGCGTCGTAGAGTTTGCCAAAGGGTTGCAGAGGCTCGGATTTGAAATTTTAAGCACGGGCGGCACGCATAAACTGCTTTTGCAAAATGGCGTGAAAGCAGCGGAAGTGAGCCAATACACGGACTCGCCCGAGATGTTTGAGGGGCGGGTTAAGACCCTGCATCCAAAGATCCACGGCGGAATTTTGTATAAGCGAAACGACGCAAATCACGTAAGCCAAGCCGCGCAGCACGACATCGGCGGCATCGATCTCGTGTGCGTAAATTTATATCCTTTTAAAGCGACAGTAGCCCACACCGACGATTTTTCAGAGATTATCGAAAATATCGATATCGGCGGCCCTGCGATGGTTCGAAGCGCGGCTAAGAATTTCGCAAGCGTCTATGTCGTCACGAGCCCACTTGATTACGACGCGGTTTTGCAAAATTTAGCGAGCTCGGACGAGAGCGAGAAGCTGAAATTTAGGCAAAATTTAATGATAAAAGCTTATGAGCACACCGCAGCCTACGATGCGATGATCGCAAACTATATGAACGAGCGCTTTAACGGCGGCTTCGGCGCGAAAAAATTTATCACGGGCAGCAAGGTTTTTGATACTCGCTACGGCGAAAATCCGCACCAAAAGGGCGCGCTGTACGAGTTCGAGGATTTTTTTAGCAACCATTTTAAGAGCTTAAAGGGCGAGGCGAGCTTTAACAATATGACCGATATGCACGGTGCGCTGATGCTCGCTAGCAGCTTCGGTAAGGCGCCTGCAGTAGCGATCTGCAAGCACGCCAATCCATGCGGCTTTGCCGTGAAATCTAGCCTGCTTGAAAGCTACGTAGAGGCGCTAAAATGCGACCCAGTCTCGGCATACGGCGGCGTCGTGGCGATAAACGGCGTTTTGGACGAGGAGCTAGCGCATAAGATCAATGAAATTTTTGTCGAAGTTATCCTTGCCGCTCGCGTCAAGCCCGCAGCGCTTGCGGTATTTGAAAAGAAAAAGCGCATTAAAATTTTCGAGCAGGGCGGGGAGTTTTTAATTCGCGAAAACGACAAGTATGATTTTAAATTCATTGACGGCGGCTTCGTATATCAGCAGCGCGACTACGTGGGCGCGGACGAGGTCGCAAACGCCCGCTGCGTCACGGGGCGCGCGGCTAGCGAGAGCGAGCTTAACGATCTAAAAATCGCGTGGCAGATCGCCGCACTTACGAAGAGTAACTGCGTAGTTTACGTCAAAGCTCGCGCGATGGTCGCGATCGGCATGGGTATGACGAGCCGCGTGGACGCCGCACGTGCGGCAGTAGCGAAGGCTCGCGACGTGGGCGTCGATCTGCGCGGCTGCGCGCTTGCCAGCGAGGCATTTTTTCCGTTTAAAGACAGCATCGAGATCGCCCATGCCGCGGGCGTCGCGGCGGTGGTGCAGCCAGGCGGCAGCATCCGCGACGATGAGGTGATCGCAAGCGCCGACGAGTTCGGCATGGCGATGTATTTTACGGGAGTGCGCCACTTTTTGCACTAAATTTTGCTCGCCTGCAGCGGAGCGGATTTATTGCGCTCGCTTCGTAACTTTTTATGCCGTTGCAAATCTTGAAAACCGCGCCGGAGCGGATCTCGTTGCTCGCTGTGTATCGGCCGCGGCGCGGACCCCGGTTGCGCTCCGATACGCGGCGAGCGTGATGCCAATCGGACTACTTGCGCTTTGCCATACGGTTGTGCGGCGACGATTTAGCTGTGCGGCATATCGTTTTGTAGCGGGCGCGGTGCGGATCTAATGCACGGTGCTTTGTTGCGCGCCAACGCGGCGCAGACCCGGCTGCTTGCGCTTCACTACAGCGACTGCACGGCGCAGGTCCGACTATCTCAGCTACGAAGCCGTGCACGATGTAAATGGCTGCGCTCCGCTACGTAGCTGAGGCAGTGCGAATCCGACTGTTCGCGCTTAGTTATATTACTGCGCGGCGCGGGTTTAGCTACGCGATATGGCGCTACGTATCGGTGCGGCGCAATCTAAATTTAATCATCCGCCGCTCTTGAATGGTCGCGAAATTTTATCTAGCGGCCGCGGCGCGTAAATTTTAAATTTAATCGCGCACGCAGCGGATGGGTTCGCGCCTCGTCGCCGCACAACGGCGTAAATTTTATCTCGCGGCGCGAAAATTTCATGGCGCCTATTTTGCGTTGAAATTTCGGCACCGTTTCGCAGCAGATACGGAGCGGAGTATAAATTTTTAAGGCGGCGCCTCGTCGCGGTCGGCGCGCCGCATAGATAAATTTTAATCGCGCGACAAGCGGATGGACACCCCGTGCCTCAACCTAAGCGGCGCGTAGATAAAATTTTATCTACAGCAAAGCAGCGGGCGCAGCGCAAAGCTTCCGTCCTGTGAGCAGTCCGTGCCCTCGCAAAACGGCGCGCGGTAGAATTCGGCCGCGTCGTAAAACTCGCAAAGGCGCTAAATCAGGCTCAGATTACGTTTGCGCGGCGGTAAAATTTTGATCCCCACGACGGTAGTAAAATCTAGCCGCGAGGCGCGACAATAAAATTTCGCGCCGCAGCCGGACGTATCAAAATCTCTAAAATCCCTATGCAAGCCGCGATGAATGGATAAATTTCACGCGAGCCGTAGCGCAGGCGAATGGACGGCGCAAGGGTCTCGCTCGTAAAAGGGACAAATTTCATCGTAGCGTGAGGGCGATGAAATTCCAACCCTTTAGCGGTAGCAAAATTTTAATTCTTGCCGCGGCGATCAAATCCAACCGCTTGCCGCGTTAGCAAAATCCGCCCCCCCCGCTGAAGCGGTACAATTTTAATCTTGGCGGCGGCGGTAAAATTTCAGCCCTCGTTATAACATAGAATTTTAACCGCTTGCGAGGAGGCAAAATTCCGATGCTGCAGCGCGCCGCGAGGATAAGATAAAATTTTTGGTCCCGCGTCACCGCAGCGGTAAAATTCTAATTCTGCGGCGACGGCGAGCCGAAAGCCCCGATCCCGCGACGATAAAATTTGGGTACCGATCCGCCGTAAGCGATAAAATTTCTCTCTTTCACTCTCGCTTCATTTAGAGATTGTAAAATTGCGCAAAATTTAAAACGAAAGGATCAAATATGAAAATTTCTAAAGTTTTAATCTGCCTCTTTGCTTTGGCGGCGGGTTATTTAGTCGCGCTAAATGCCGCAGACGGCGGCAGCGCGGCGGACGCAAATTTTAAAGTTAAAGGGGGCGGCATGAACGCAAACGTAAAAGAAATTTATCTGGCAGGCGGCTGCTTTTGGGGCATGGAGGCGTATTTCAAGCAGCTTGACGGCGTAGTCGCGACGCAGGTGGGCTACGCCAACGGCAAGAGCGATAAGGCAAGCTACGAAGGGCTGCATAGCAGCGACCACGCCGAGACGCTAATGCTTAAATTTGACGCCAATGTCATCAGCGAACCTGAAATTTTGGCGCATTATTTCCGCATCATCGATCCGTTCTCGATCGACAAGCAAGGTAACGATCGCGGGCGCCAATACCGCACGGGCATCTACTATGCCGACGAGGCGAGCGGCGAGCTGGCGCGCTTTTTCATAGCGGCGCAGCAGGCGAAATTTAAAGAAAAGATCGCCGTTGAAGTAGCACCGCTAAAGAATTTCGTTCGCGCCGAGGAGTATCATCAGGACTATCTCGGCAAAAACCCGGGCGGATACTGCCACATCGATCTGCGCCTAGCCAAAAAGCCGCTTGAGGACGATGAGAAATTTAAAGTGCAAAGCAAGGAGGAGCTGAAGAAAAATTTAACCGAGCTTCAGTATCAGGTCACGCAGGAAAAGGCGACCGAGCGGCCGTTTTCGAGCGAATACGATAAGAATTATAAAAAGGGTATCTACATCGACATCGTGTCGAAAAAGCCGCTGTTTTCATCCACAGATAAATTTGACGCGGGCTGCGGCTGGCCGAGCTTTTCAAAGCCGATAACGACCGATGCGATCGCGTACGCGCAAGATGACAGCCACGGCATGCAGCGCGTCGAGGTCTCAAGCCGCGTAGGAGGCAGTCATTTAGGACACGTCTTTGATGACGGACCGAGAGAGAAGGGCGGTATGAGATACTGCATCAACGGCGCGAGTTTGAAATTTATCCCGCTTGAGGAGATGGACGCGCTAGGCTACGGGGATTATAAAATTTACGTAGAGTAAGCGGCGGTTTCGAGATTAGCCTGCTTATTGGGCTGCTTCTAGTTTAGCTTGCAACCAAGCAGTTTCGGGACTGGCTTGCGGCTTGGGCGATTTTGAGGCTAGCCCGCTTGCCGGGCGGCTTTGGGTTATGCTTACGGCTTGGAGGCTGGTCTGTGACCGAGCGGTTTAGCAGCTCAGCTCGCAATTAGTCGGCAATTTGCGGCTAGATCGTCTAGCTCGTTAGCCCGTCTGCTTATTTGCGGATCAGTCCGCTCGGATTGCAATCAGTCGGGGATTTGCGGCTCGGATTGTTAATCGGCCTGCTCATTTGGCGTACCAAGCGGTTTTGAAACCAAATCGACGACCGATCTGGTGCTTCCGCGGTTCGTCTGCTTCGGCGATCCCTTGGTTTGACGACAGGTTTATCTGCGGCCGTTCTCGTCGGTTTTGCTAGATCGTTTGCCCTGGCGAGCTGCTTCGGTTTTGCGGCTGGCTTGCTGCCGATAGGTCCTGCAACTGAGCTGGTAACCGATCCCGGGGCTGGTCGGCGATCGGTCGGTGCAGCGGAATTTAAACAAAGCGGGGGTGGTTCATCCTCCGCCTTAGCGCTCGGCAAAATTTGTGCGATAGAATTTAAACGAGGCGAGGGCGGTTCCGAATAGAATTTTAATAGAGTGCGGCTGCGGTCGCACCTCTGCCAAAATGAACGCGCCACGGAGAAGCCGTGCCGTGGATGAAATTTGGGCTCGCATTGCTTAAATTTCATCGCCACAAGCCGTTTCGGTTTTACGGTCGGTCGGCGGTTTGACGATTTATCGGCGGATAAATTGGCTTGGCGGCTAAGGATGGAATTTTAAAATTCCAAATACGATAAAAATTTAGTGGTAGTGGAATTTTAAAAATTTATCGATACGGAATTTCATGCGGCGCAAGCCGCTAAATAAAAGTGCGCGGACGCAGTCCGCCCTGCTAGCGTCGTCGGAGGTTAGGTGGGGTTTGCGGGCGAGCAGAGCAATGCGGTGCTGCGGAGGCGGCGCCCGTGAGAAATGCGACCTCGCAATTCAAGCTCCCTTCCCGCCCCAAGAAACAGAAAATACGGCATAAATTTCACAAGTCGTGGATTCGGCGATAAAATTTTGAAATTTTATCTCTTAAAATATAATAAGTGTAGCATGCTTAGCAAGAGATGCGGCGTAAAATTTGAAATTCCGCAATGAAAACGGCGTCTATGCAATGCCCGCTCTGCATCCGCGTCGCAAATTTTAAATTTAGGATAAAATTTTAATGGCTAGCCCCGCGCAAAATAGAAAAATCCCCGCGTAGATCGCTAAAAACGGCGCAATTATCGCATAGTGGATGATGAGCTCGAAAAAATTGTAGATCAAATGCTTGCTTTTGGGCTCTTTAAATTTTAATTCTACCTGTTCGTTCGAATTAAACGGCGTGTTGGAGCGCAAAATGTGCCTCAGACTAAAGATCCAGCGCACCAAGTCTATTTTATTGCGTTGCATATAGTCTTTGCCGATGCCCAATACGCCGTTTATATAGCATGCAAAAGCCGCCGAAAAATAAAATGAGCCCGATGTCGATCAGCCTATCCGCCATAGCGATCTTTCCTTTGTCTTTTAAATTTAGAAATTTAGCCCGCCGTATTTGCTCTTGCCGTTTGCCTATTGAAATTCTAATTTTGCGGGATTACATTCTTTGTCAGCTTTGCAATCTTGCAATTTTTTGATGATTTTATTGAAATGTTCTTTATCGTGCGCCAAATCTCGCGTCATCGTTGCGTATTTGATTACTTCGTCAATATCGAATGAATAATGCAGATATGTTAGAGCGCAAAGAAAACAAGAATTTATAATCTGACCGACTTCGCAGCCTCTTACTAGCCGTTCTAAACCTAACGGAATTCTGCTTGTTTTAATTAGAATTTCGCCCGCCAAATCGCAAGCTTCAAAATTTTCTCTGCCATTTTTTTCAAAGCATTTCGTATTTAAAGTTTCTAATAATTTTTCACAAGTACTGTATTTTCCATTGCCAAAATCGCACTCCTTTATAAATTGAGAAATTCTTGGAGAATAAATTTTATCGCAACCTATGTAATAATGCGAAGCGTCGCAACTAACTTTCGCTTTGCCATACTCTTCGGCGGACATTTTATAAAATCCGTCGCTTAAAATTTTAACTCCCGTAGAATTTTGCCCTTGCGCCTCGCTCGGCTCCGTATCTTGCATCGCAAAAGCAGCCCCACAAAGACCGAGCCACAGCGCAAACGCCAAAAATACTCGCTTCATTTTCTCTCCTTCATTTATTTCATTATTTGCTTATGATACCTAAAAAGCGATAAATTTTATTTATTTTGCATAGGATTCGGGCTGCGAAGTTCTAAAATTTTTAGGATATTTTAAATTTGACTTGCGGAATTTTAAGTAAGCTAAATTTTAAATTCTAAGATGCGAGCAGAATCCTTAAGTAAGTTAAATTTCGGCGCGATACACGATAAATTTAAGCAGATTAAAATTCTTGCACGTTGGAATTTAAAAGAAAAACTAGGCGTTGCGATCGGGCAAACGCAAAAATGAGAAAAAATGCGAAGCTAAAATTTATCGCATGTCGAAATTTAAACCGCCTTTTGGCTAAATTTAAGCTAAAAACGCTATAATCCCGTTTTCTTTTATTTCGTGCGCTCGTAGCTCAGCTGGATAGAGCATTTGATTGCGGTTCAAAAGGTCGGGGATTCGAATTCCTCCGGGCGCACCATCTACAAATATTTTTTTCGCTATAATCCGTGAAATTTTAATCTTGGAGCAAAAATGAGAGCATTCGCCGAATGGGAAGAGCAAGAGGCGCTTTTGGTGTCTTTGCCGCACGCAGATACCGATTGGGCGCCGTATTTAGGCGAGATACGGGCGGCTTATCGCGACTTTATCGCCGCTGCAGCGAGGTTTGAGCCGGTCGTCGCGATCGCGCCGAACCGCGAGGATTTTGAGCAAATTTGCGGCGGCTTAGCAAACGCGAGCTTCGCGAAAATCGACACCGACGATACGTGGATCCGCGATTACGGCGCGATCGACGTAGAGGAGGGCGGTAAAATCACGGGGCTAAATTTTCGTTTCAACGCCTGGGGCGGCAAGTTTGCAAGCGCCAAGGACGACGCGTTAAATTCCAAGCTTTACGCCGCGAACGCCCGCCCGCTACGAGACGTAGATCTGATCTTAGAAGGCGGCAGCGTCGATTTTGACGGCGCGGGCACGATGCTAACTACTAGCGCGTGTTTGCTGAACGAAAATCGCAACTCCCTAAGCAAGGCCGAGCTGGACGCACGGCTGCGCGAAATTTTCGGCCTAAAAAACATAATCTGGCTGGGACGCGGCTTTATAAAGGGCGACGACACCGACAGCCACGTAGATACCCTCGCGCGCTTTCTAAGCCCGCACGTCGTGGCTATTTCGTCGTGCGATGATCCGAGCGATCTGCACTACGCGGAGCTTGGCGCGATGAAGGATGAAATTTCATCGCTCGGATACGACGTGATCGAGCTGCCGATCCCGCGCGCGATCTTTTATCAGGGGCGCAGACTGCCCGCGACTTACGCAAATTCCGTCTTTTTAAACGGCGCGCTCATCGTCCCCACCTACGCAGACCCCGCAGATCCGCACGATCCAAACCGCGCGGCGGACGAGCTGGCGCTGTCGCGTCTGCGAGCAGCGTGCGCGGATCGCGAAGTGGTGGGGGTGAACGCGCGCGTTTTCATCCGCCAAAACGGCTCGTTGCACTGCTCGTGCATGAATAAATTCAGGCTTTAAATTTAGACCGAAGGAAAAATATGAAAATTTTAAAAGTTGGGCTGATTTCGCATAAATTTGAAGGCACTAAGGCGCGCACGATAACGCATAGTATCGAGCTCATCGCGCGCGCAGCGGCGAAGGGCGCGCAATTAATCGTTTTGCAAGAGCTTCATCAGACGCATTATTTTTGCCAGCGCGAAAATACGGAAAATTTCGATTACGCGCAGGATTTCGATCGCGATTTACGGCTGTGGAGCGAGGTGGCGAAGAGATTTGGCGTCGTGCTGGTAAGCTCGCTTTTTGAGCGCCGCGCCGCGGGGCTGTATCACAACACTGCCGTGGTCTTCGAACGCGACGGCACGATCGCCGGCAAGTACCGCAAGATGCATATCCCCGACGATCCGCAGTTTTACGAAAAATTTTATTTCACGCCGGGCGATCTGGGCTTTGAGCCCATAGATACGAGCGTGGGGCGGCTCGGCGTGCTCGTGTGCTGGGATCAGTGGTATCCCGAGGCGGCGCGCGCGATGGCGCTACGCGGTGCCGAGCTGCTCATATATCCGACTGCGATCGGGTGGTTCGACGGCGATGGTGAGGACGAAAAGGCGCGCCAGCTGGAGGCCTGGGTCGCGGTACAGCGCGGGCATGCGGTGGCAAACTCCCTGCCCGTAATCGCCGTAAATCGCGTAGGCTTTGAAAGCGCCTCGCTTAGCGAAGTCTCGCCGGATGAAATTTTATCTGGGAGAAATAAAATTTCGCCAGCAAGCGGAGGGTTTTTGCGAGCAAGCGACGGTGGGGCGGCTCGCGATAAAATTTCGACCGTCCGAGATGAAATTTTACGCATACAAGGCGGACGCGACGGGGTTGCGCATGCGGTAGATACGGGCGGTGCGGGCGGAATGTCGCTTGCTGCAAGCGGACGCGGCGCGCAAGGTGAAATTTTATGCGCTTCGAATTTGGATTGCGGATCGCTTACGTGCGGCGAAGCGGCGCAAAAGAGCCTAAAAATCTCGATAGACGTCAAATTTAACGGCGAGACTTTTGAGGTATTGCCTAGCAAACAGCGCGTGGATGGGCTCGGTAGCGAAGATGGGATTAGGTTTTGGGGCAATAGCTTTGTTTTTGGTGCACAGGGCGAGCAGCTGTTTCGCGCAAACAGCACCGATGAGGTATGCGAAGTCGTAACCATCGATATGCAAAGATGCGAAAATGTGCGCCGCTGGTGGCCGTTTTTGCGAGATAGACGCGTAGAGGAGTATGGAATTCTTACGAAGAGATACGGGCTGTAGCATCCTGTATCTCAAATTATATGGTTTATCGGACGCGCACAAAATGAAAGCAAATAATTTTTATGGTATCAATGTGCAGAGGCGCCGCCAAAATCTATTATATAGATCAAATCAGCTTAAAATTTCAATTTTGAAATGCCCGAGAAATCGGATTTTGTAAATAAATTGTAAAAAATTTACCAAAAACTATTGACAATTTTTAAATTTTTCTCTATAATTACACCAAGTTTCGCATATAGGTATGCGGGATGAATTTTATTTAAGGAGTAAACCATGAAAAAAGGTTTTACTATGATCGAGTTGATCTTCGTTATCGTTATTTTAGGTATTTTGGCAGCTGTTGCTATTCCAAGACTTGCAGCTACTCGTGATGATGCTGAGGTTTCTAAAGCGGCTACAAATATTCAGACGCTTATAACTGATTTAGGTTCCTATTATACTTCCCAAGGAAGCTTTGCAGGTGAGGGTGAAGGGGCAACTGCAAGTATGACTAATGTCCCAAATCCTATCAAAGTGAAGAAAGAGACTTGCTTAGAGGTAACAGGATATGATAATGCTAAAGGTGAAGCTAGTATGACTATAACTAAGACTGGTGCTCTATGTCAGAGAGTATGGGGAATGCCTGGTGTATCACAGGTTGAAGCTGCTATTAAAAGCGAAGCTGGAAATAAAACCAAAAATACCTATAAATTTGGTGGTAAGGGTGTTCAATACGAATAGTAGATTCTTTTAGCGATTTACTGTTTAGCCCTAGCTTCGGCTAGGGCTTTTTTAATTCATATTTCTTTATTGTTTGATTCTATAATTATTAATTTTAAAATTCTCTATTCTTTATAATAATATAATTCTTGAAATTAAATATTAGATAACTGTTCAACTTATATATAGTTAATTATGATGCGAGTAATATCATAAAATAAATTTTTAATATTATTTATTATAGGACTTGACTTATGAGAATAATTTATGTATAATATAATTTTATTTTAAAAAGTTGGGGTATAGCCAAGCGGCAAGGCAATTGGTTTTGGTCCAATCATTCGGAGGTTCGAATCCTCCTACCCCATCCACTTTCGCGAATGTATTTTAAATTTATTCGCGTTTTTTTATCGCAGAGTAGAGCAGTGGTAGCTCGTCGGGCTCATAACCCGAAGGTCGGTGGTTCAAATCCACCCTCTGCAACCAAACACCCATTACAAGAGCATTTGATAAAATCTTAAAATATTCTTATTTTTCCAAAGCAGAAATAATCAAATTTTCGATAGTATTTTTCGATTGTTTTATATTGGCAGTGATGTATTTTTGCGTAGTAATGATATTCGTATGACCGAGAGTAAAACTCACTTGCTCGATCGGAAGCTTAAGATAATTTATGCAGTAAGTGCCGATAAGATGCCTTATATCGTGAAGCCTGATTTTAGGTAGATTATTCCTCTTTAGCAAAGAATTCCAGCTTCTACGCAGATCAACAAATTTTGACCCAGTAGCAGGATTGACAAAGACATAGCCATTTAGCTGATTATTCTGTTTCGCGGCTATATAACGCTTTAATAGCCTTTTATAAAGCTCGTCGCTCATAGAATAGACCATATCACGCTTAGCTTTATTGATTTGAAAAGGTATGACGTAAGTTTTAGTCTTTAAATTTACATCACTCCAACATAAACTCAAGACCTCATTTTTACGCCTGCCGTGAAGTAGAAAAAAGAATATATCGGCGCTATCAGCTTCATTTTCACATATAGCTTTTATAAATTGCCTTTGAACTGATAGCGGATAATCAAAGTATCGTTTATTGTCAAATTTAGGTAGCTCGACAAAATCACAGGGATTTTTAGCTATAAGCTCAAGCTTTTGAGCGAATTTAAAAATTACGTGAAGCTTTGCAAGGATATTTTTAACGGTCTTGATTTTATAATCAGCCTTAATTAAGCCGTTACAGAGCCTTTGAATATCTAAAAAGCTTATATCGCTTACATCTTTTTCGCCCAAACTTGAAGCTATATGCTTTTTATACATCGATATATCGCTTTCTAAAGTGTGCTTACGAAGTATCAACTCATAAAATTCTATGTAATTATTAAAAAGCTCGTTGAGTAGCATCGTAAAGCCTTTTAAAATGGATACGGCATAACACCATTATTGGAATATTTAAATTCCAGCTCTCTAATATCTTCCAGAGCGTGCTGCGTAAAATATCTAATATGATTTTTATATCGTTGCAAAAAGCCACGCTCGATCATCTCATTCTCAAGCATAGCGTAATCTTGGACGCTTAGAATGTCGTCGGTCATCTCTTTTTGGTTATCGCGCCAGTATAATTTTAAACGCTCGTCACTCATATCTTTCCAAGCGGTGCGAAATATTTTATAAGGATTGTGAGAAACTGGCTTAATATCGCTATTGTAAGCCTTTTGAATAGATTTAAACTCGTGAGATTGGATTTTACCAGTGCTTTGAGCCGGATTGATATTTTTAACGTATTCATGCATGAGCCTACCACAGACATAATAAAGCAGGTGTCCGTCCTCGTAGATTAGCTCCTCGGAAGTATATGGGATAGACATAAAGATACTTTGGCTCTTATAATCTCACTCTATAAGCGTATTATCGAAGTCTTTTAGAATATTGAGGTTACCGAGATCACGCAGGCTTTTAATGAAATTTATCTTGCGATATACCCAAAGCGGAATTGGGTTTTGCGAGGATAGAAACCTGCGAATTTTGTGCTTTATAAACCACGCCTGAACCTCGTTAATATCGTCAGTTTCATTGAAATTTATAAAAGTCTTAGTGATATATTTCATCACATAACCCGTGGCGTTGTTTATAGAGGTTTGAAACCCGTTTATCTCGCCGTTTGTTATTTGAGACGCAGTTAAACGCTCGTTTCTTAGGTTTTGCGGGGCATAGAATACGTCTTTGTAAATTTTAAGCAGATAGGGAATAGTATGCCTTGGGGCATATATCAAAGCATGAATGTGCGGCACGCCGTCCTTCTTATGTGGCTCAAAAGTGCGAATATACTGGAATACTTCACCTTTATAAATACGCCTGAACCGCATAGTAAATTTGTGAAAATTATAGTTTAAAACGTTAGCTAAATCTCTGATAGAAAAAGGCACGCCCTCATTTAGCTTTTGCTTCTGCTCTATCGGAAGCGATCTAATATCCTTAGTAGTAAAAGTGGCAAAATTTCCCACTAGCGCCTTACGGAAGCAGCCGTTTAAGGTAATGGTTAGAAACACGGGCGCCAATTCGTGCTTTACTGAAAGCATATGTATAGTATTGGTGCGGTTAGCTACCTCGGCGTAATAGGTGCTTGAAAAATTTGCGGACTTTGAAACCGAAAGCAGGCTTTTTTCTTCGCCGAAAGAATTTGTAAATTTATAATCCTGCAAAAACTTTCGTTGTCTGTCAATTTTGAGTTTTACAGCTGCAAAATCAGCCTCATTTAATCCAAACATCTTTAAGCTTCGTTTAAATGTAACAGATTTTTATTAAATTGACAAGGGGGCAGAGAAAAGCGCGCTCCTCGTGCCTCGTCGCTTGCTTTTCTCTGCAGCCGTTGCCAGTCGTATAATGCACCTCGTATGCTCTCATACTCATATTAATTTACCTCGATTGTGAGGGTTATAATACTGGTGCTTTTATAATTCTGCTCGATAGAAAAGAGGTATTTTAAAATAGGTATATCTTTCAGTAGCGGCACGCCGTTACGTTTTGAATAGGCTACGTCTTTATTTATGCCGCTTAGAACCAAAAGCTCGCCCCGCTTTAAACTATAATTCGACTTAAGCTCCTTTTTACTCGTGCGTGGAGTGAGGGTGTTTTGAGTGTCTAATAGATCCTCAACCACCAAATCAAGGCTGAAATCGACGTTTGAATTCTGAAGCACAACCGGGCGAATTTTAATCTTTAGGCCAACGTCTTTATATTCGTAGCTGTTTTGAGTGGCGGTGCCATTTTGCGTGTAGGTGCTGGTATTTGTGAGGTATGGAACATTTTCGACGGATGAAAAATAAACCTCGGCGCCGCTCTTTGCGACCAGAAACGGGCTTTGTTTGATAGTCGTTACGCCATTTTGTTGAAGCAGGCTAAGAACTCCGTAAAAGCCCCGTTTTTTTGTAGTTACTACGTTTGTCTCGGCGCTATAAGGCATAGTAATAAGATTTATGAAATAGTTTAGATCGGAGCGGGTAACGACGTCGCCTAAAGAATTTAGATGCGAGCCTATATCTTTATAATCATTCGTATTGGTCTCAAGTATGGTAAGCTTGAAATTTACCTGTTCGAGCTTTTTGTCGCTTCTTTGGACAAAATCTATTATGTCGCTATATTCGTCGTCGCTTGCTTTGAATACGACGGAGTTTGTAGAGCGGATATAGCTTGAGTTTTGATCGGTCATCTTGCTTACTATCTTGTCCGCGTCGTCATAGGAGTTATTAGCAAGAGTGAGATATCTTAGCCTGCGCTCGGCGCTAATGCTGCCATTAGCATCGCCATAGTCCTTATTCTTCTTAAAAACATAATAAAAGCCGTCGGTAAGAATGAGCTTTAAGCCTTTACTTTCTATGGCTTTGCGAAAATGCTTTATCGTTACGTCTGAATTCTTAGACGTATAAAAATAAAAGCTATTCGGATCTATCTCATCGCTGATTAGAATGTCAATCTTAGAATTATGACTGGCAACGTTGGCAAAATCAAGCAAATTTAGCTTAATCTCTTCGCTAAATGCGCTACTTAGAATAAATAGCACTAGAAAAAGAACTTTTTTCATTTAACTCTTCCTTCTTTAGGTTATCGAAAACGGGCTTATCAAAGCCAACAAAGAAATACGTAATACCTTTACCTTTAAACGAGCGCACATTAAATTTAGGCGGGGAGCGCAAAAAGATGAAATTTAAGTATCTCTGATCAAAGTGATCGTAAGTGCCGTTTTGAATGGAACAACGATCGTAAAAACAATAAATTTGGTAAATGTAGCCGATAGGAGGTTCATTAGGATTTGGATTAGAGGCGTTGAATAAAGCTTTAGTGCTGTTACCGCTTGCGGTTTCGATAGGTTGATTGGATTGGGTATCGGGGGCGGGAGCAGAGGAATCAGCGGATTCATCAGAATTGAAACTTTTCACAAAGAAATAAAAGTATATAGATAGAGTGATAAACAAAAATAACGATACATAAAGAAATTTACGGACAAAAGATTTTTGAGAAGCGTTTTGCCCCGAATGATAGAGATTAAAAACCTCTTTCAAATACGGAACGTGAAATTTTTGCATAACGTCTTTTTGATACATTTTGTAAGAGCCGTAAAGCATATATCTAAATTTATTTTTGAATAGGCGCTTAGAGCTATCTACGGCTTTAACAAAATGTTCAGCTATACGTTTATATTCGTTACTTATAAGCGATAAATCTTGCGTAATAAGCATAATATCTTGGTATAAATGGCGATGATAGGTAAGCCACCAAACCAAAATGCTATCCTCTTTAGCTTTTAAGAAATTATGAGCCTCATCGAGGATTATTAAGACATTGTGTAAATTTAACTCTTTAGCTTTTTCGTTTAGAACATCATCGCCCACCTTATCCATATAAAGCAGATATAGGACTTCAAGATCAGAGTAAAACTTTTCATAGTCGAATTTTATAAATTTATTATCTAGATCAAATTTAAAGCCGTTAATATTGGTATAGCAATATAAATATTCTTTCTGCTTCTCAGGCTTAATAACCTTTGATAGGAAAGTATCCTTTGGCTTAAAAATAAAAAGCTGATAAATTTTAAAAACTGAGTAATATGTTTTACCGCTACCAGGATTGCCGACGATGTAAGTTATCATTTAGAAGCCTCAAGTAATATAATAAGTAAGCTCATTTATAGTTTTCCTAAGCTTTTCAAGTAACTTCATACCCATTTTTGCACCGATTATTAAAAACAACGATATGAGAAACGGAGCATAAAGATTAAAGACGTCCCAAAAAGCCTTAAAAACACCGAGAGTTGATAACACAGACAAAGCGACAGAAGTAACCTCATTAGTAGAAGTGCCAGGATTAGTAAGATTTTTGATAAACCCATAGATATCGCCTAATTGATCGAACAAAAATACAGCCATAGCAAGCAATGCACCAAAATATATGAGCATCAAAATAAACATTGCAGCTTCTATTAAAACAAGCTTGCTAAAAACAACCTTTTTAAGAACAAAACCTGCAAGCTCGCCTAAAGAAAATTTTCTAAAAACCCAAGCTAAAGCAGACACTATAAAAGCTGGCATAACCTATCCTTAAATCAAGACTACAAATAACTTTAATAAAAGCAGAAAAATACCGACGATGAAAAAAACGTAAAAAACATAATATGAAACTTCAGAAGCAGGAGCGACGGCATCACAATAATCAACTACCAGCTCCCTAGCTTTACCATCAGGAAGCTGAATTTCCTTTTTAATGGAGCAAGAGCGTTTAATTTCAGATTGAACCTTTGAAAAGCCTTTGCCTTTAACATTGTTTATAAACTGATCTATACCATCTCTAACGCCATCAAATTTTGATATGCCGTTTTCTAAGTGGTTTTTAATACTATCATATAAACCCTCGCGAGCTTTATCTAAACCGCCATCATCAAAATCTTTGGGGTCAAATTTACCCTGATTGTCATCCTTGCCCGGTTTCGTGCCATTATTATTATCGGAATTACCCGGCTTCGTGCCATTATTATTGCCCGGGTTGCTACCGCCGCCCGGGTGTCCTCCACCGCCCTGATCAGGTTTATCGGGATTTGGTTTATCAGGCTTATCGGGATTCGGATTATCTGGCTTAGGAGTATCGCCGCCCGGTTTTGTGCCATTATTATTACCCGGATCGTCCGGCTTAGGGTTCGGACCAGGCGTAGCATTGGGAGCATAAATATCATCGGTAAAGCAGACGCCATTAGCATTAGGATCAGTGTCCTTTATATCGTAACTAACACCAAATTCGGTGCCGTCACCATTAGGTCTAGCTTCCGGATCATCTTTAGTAGTTTTACAACGATAAGAACAAATTGTAGAACCATCACCACCAATAAACATAGTAGATAAATCACCCGTATAACCAATTTTTCCCGCACGCTTACACATACAATCTAGACGATCATTTTGATTAGTAATATCCTCGCATTTATTTACGCACAAACCGGTAGTAGAGTCGAAATATTCACCTCTAGCAGCATTGCAACTAACACAATCAAAAGGAACACCATTAGGAATTTGAGCTACTTGATAAGAATCATATTTAAACCAAGTGCAAGTTTTAGAAGGTTCACCAGGGCAAGGCAAATCATCATAGCCAAGATATTTATAAAGGATATAAGGATCATGTAAATAACTAGAGCCGTGGGAAATAGTTTGTGGAGCAACATCTGAATAAAAAGAATTTATTTTAAACGAAGTCTTATCGAAATAAGGAACTTCAGTAGTAGGTTTTTCAATCTGCTTTAAACGACAATGTTTACTAATAGCATTCATATAAGTTCCATAATAAAGCCACATATCACCCGCTGCAGAAATTCTTAAACGATAATCATAAGAAGCAGTTGGAAAAATTTCGGCAAAGGAAAAAGCAGCCAAAGATATTAGAATTAGGGGGATAAATTTAAATTTATTAAACATAACCCCACCTTATAAGAACTTCCTAGAAAAAAGTATAAGACCGGCGCATACAGGTAAACATATAAGCAAAAACCACACTATGATTGAGAAAAAATAATCAAACGACAAAACGCCAGTTACGGTAAAAACACCTATTTGCATAACCCTTCCTTTCTACGCTTCGCGACACACGCCTTGGAAGCGTGGGATTAACGCATTGCGCCACTGCTTTTTATTTAGCGAGCTAAATAAAAAGAGGCGCGCGTTAATCTTTAAATTTGAGAAAACTTTAAACGTAAATTAAAGCTTACTCAAAACTAAAAAAACAAATAAGCAAAGCAAAAAAGCACACAGAATGCCACTCAAGCCCATTAAAAAATTATATTGCTCCAAAGATATATCAAGCTTATACATATTTAGTCCATATTCTTAAAAATATCCAAAGCAACGGTTACCTGCTTAATAACGGCAAAAAAGACTATAACGACAGCCATAAAGCTATTGATAAAAATCGTAAGCTTAGTTAAATCGATAAAGTCATACATACTAAAACCTTTAAATTTATCCCTCTACCGAAAGGCAGAGGGATAAAGCTTAGCGTAAAAGGGCAAGACCTTTTTTTACGCCGAACATAACGCCCAAAAGGACTAAAACCGCACCAGCAACGCCGAAAAACGTAGTTTTATCCAAATCACCGGAAACAGCACCAGTAGCAGGATCGAGAGCGATACCAGCAGCAGAAGCGTTCATCGCACTGAAACCGACACAACTAGCCAAATAAAGCTTAGCCTTTGCAGAACAAAGTTTTTCTTTTAAAAAAGACAACTTTTTCATAGCAACACCTTTCTTAAAAATTTAAGTCATGCGCAGACTTTATCAAGCCGACCACACGGGTCGGCTTTGTAAAGCTTGTTATTTCTTAGGAGAAGAAGAAGTTATATTGTTTAAAAAATTTATCCAATAAGCATCGTCTTCATCGGTCGTAAGGGTATAGGCGCCATTATTAAACGACGGAAGCCCAGCATTAAACTTTAGAATGCCGTTTTTGCGGAAAAACTGATTGAATTTTGTGGTAAGAACCCCAGCAGTTAGATCGTCTTTGCATAAAATTCTAACGATAAGCTCTTGTTCTTTTAAATCAACGCAATTCGTTATAGAGTTTTCTTCCTCGTATTGGTTGCGTGCGGTAAGCTTTACGGAGCTCGAGTAAGCTCGTCCGTTCATCTCGCCTTTAGCGCCACTTTTTGCGATAGCCTTTGTAAGTTCGTAAGAGACCTTAAAGTCTTGTGTAATGTAATCCATAACTCTTCCTTTATATTTGATTGAGCTTAACTCGATTAAACCTTGAAGGGCGGAAGGAAGAGTTATTTTCACAAACCGCCCCGAGTAGTTTAGCCACTTGCTCGGGTGGAATTCCCACCTAACTTCAGCCCTAGACATCTTTACTCTGTCGCGGCATAGTGCGAGAATTAAGCCACATATAAAATTAAAGAATTTTATGTATAATTCAAAAAAGTTATATGTAACATTTACATTTTTATAGCAGGTAAATATTACATTTTTATAACTTAAAGTTTCATTAAAAAGGTAAAATTTACATATATGACAAATGCAGAAATTGCGAAAAAACTAAAAATAGCAGAAAAGACTATATATAATTGGCGCAAAAATAGAAAAGAATTATTTGAAATTCTCGAACTAGGCATAAAAATTCAAGAAAGTCAAAAAAATATAGAATATGTAAATAATACATATAAAGAACTTATAAACTTATACAAAAAACTAAACGAAAAAGAACAAGAATATTATATTACCGACATAAAAGCAAGAATTTTAAAAAAGGAAATCGATAAATAATGATATTTTTAATTTTAGCGACAATATGTGCTTTTATTATTTTAATATTATTTTCAACATTGAACACAGAAAAAAACACAAAAATAGGGAATTATACAATTACAAATTATAAAAGAACAAAAAAGCAAGAACAATGCAATAAATACATACAAGAAAATAAAAATTTAATAAAGCAAGATAAGCAAACCGATCTTTATGAAATTTATAAACAAATAAAAATTGAAAATATAACAAAACAAAAAATGATATCAAAACGTAAAAAAGGCACAGAATATGAACTTTATATAGCAAAATATTTTAGAAACGAGGGTTATAAAATTTATATGAATGGATTAAATAACGGCAAAAAAGATGATGGAATCGACGTAATATGCCACAAAGATAAAGAAACGATACTAATACAATGTAAAAACTGGAAATATCCAATAGAACAAAAAGACATAAGAGCCTTTATAGGGGACTGCCACGTATACATAAATAAAAACGCCGCATTCTTAAGAAATAGAAAAATAAGGAAAATTTTTATAACTTCCAATGAAGAAACTAAAAAAGCCGTTGAACTATACGTTAAAGAAAATCAAGCAGAAGTAGAGTATATAACAATACCTATGTTTGATTAAAGCTATTTAAGAAAGCAAAAAAATAAACCTAAAAATTAAAAATTTACAAATCCTAAAAGGATAAAACAAAGCAATTAAAAATATTAAAATATAGATTTCAAATCCCAAAGGGATAAAATGAAACAAAGCTTTGAATTCATTAAAACACAAATTTCAAATCCCAAAGGGATAAGCTCACTTCATTAAGCGAATTATAACCCCAGCATACTTAATTTTTATTAAATTTCTGCAAGATAGAAATAATTTTTCCATCAGCAGGATAGGTAGCAATAGAAAAGCTGCCATTTTTTTCGACAACTACGACATCCCCATTTTGAACTACCATGTCAGACGAAGCTTCGACGAAATGATTTTCAAGCGTAGCACGATCACAACTTTTCAAAAATCGAACCAAATTCCGACGATAACCGCCAGCTCTTTCCCAACCCAACAAAGTCTGATACGGAATACCCGTAAGCTGTGATACTTCTTTGAGCGTCATCAATCTATCCAACACTCTTGATGATACTCTTCATCAGAAATTTCAAAAGCACCATCACCAACAACAGGAACAGCCAACGTTTTGCCATTCTCAAGAATAACAAAATGATCTATATCGTAGTTTGACAAAGGAGAAGTATCCCGAGGCAAATTACGACAAATATGGTATTTCTCGCTATTTTTTGTAGAAACACAACGTTGAATTCGCCTTTTTGATTCTGAATCAAGCCAAGAAACAAAATCTCCATCATAAACATAGCAATATCGCCCCATATCATAATGCCAAAAACGAACGTAATAACGCCCTTTCTCATCAGAACTATTACAATGACGAGGGAAAATCCTCGTCTGCCAACCGCTTACTATATTTTTCATCTATTCCTCCACAAATTTTGTGATAGAGTTTTGTAGATTGTCATCCTCGACAACAAATCGCACCTCCTTGCCGTTTTTGTCAGTGGCGGTTGCCCAGCCGATAGTAGCGCTATTCCAACCCATATCGAAATCACTAAAATAAACCCTAGTTTCTAGAATATAACCCAAGCGACGATTGTATCTATCGTATCCGTTGCCGTCAAAGGTAGCGTATTTTTCAATCTCTCTATACTCCCTGACACGCTCAATCTGAATTCTTTTTCTCTCAACATAGAAAACGTTGCCGTTAAAATCTTGAACCTTTGTTAAAACTTGCTTTTTCATCTTTTTCTCCTTTTGGGCTTTGCCCTTTTGATTTATGAGTGAATTATACAATATATTTGCTTAAATTATACTTAAAAATGTATCAAATAGAAAATAAAAGTATTAAATAGATACTTTTAATTGAGAAAAAAAGATATAAAAAAGAGCACATATTTCTCATAACCCGAAGGTCGGTGGTTCAAATCCACCCTCTGCAACCAATACTTTAAATTTATATCACAGCATCGTGACTTCAAAATTTTATTCTTGCTTTCATTGTGAATAAGAAAATCTCATATTCTAAATCGGAGTATTTTATCTACTAATTTATTTTCAAGCTGATGGCTTAAAATTAATAATTATCGAGAAAGATACATAAAACTCTTTAAATTGTAAATTTTACCGATTCATCTAAAATTTTGATTTATCATACCGTAAATCTTATCAATAATATTAAGTAGGAATTGTGAAAGACTTAAATTTGTACGGACTTTCTTATCGTAACATTTAGAATTTTATTTAGCTGCCAGCCCACCAGCTCGCAAAGACGGAAGTCATGGATCCTATTCTTCATCTACAATTACCCATCTTTCTCTAATTTCCTCATCGTATTGCTTTAAAATTTCTATTATTCTATTCTGTAATGTTTGCAGGGTTTGCATATATTTTGTAGGAATTAGTTCAAAAATATCCTCTAATTCGCAGCATTCGATTATTATATCTACAATGCGTTCATCGACCTTGTTTTTTCCCAAGTGCGTTGAGATATAGGGTGAAAATAAATTCTTTGCTTTCATCTATGGTGATCGCTTTATGTTCCAATGCCTGCAATGAACCTAGCGCCATCAATAAAATTGCCCTCTCGCTTACCATGTCAATATTTTTTTCTAATATCATTTGAATCGCTCCGCCCGTATTTAATTTCATCTAAAATCATACAAATCTTCCTCTCGTCTATCTCCCCATAAAGGCACGGGTTTGCCAGCTCAAATATGATTTCCTGCAAAATTTCATCCTCATATCCTATATCCTCGCGACACTCGATTAAATTTGCCCACTCCTCAAGGAGGTCATATGAAATTTCTTTATCGATGACTCTATTTAGGATATTTGCAATGGTATTTTGAGTTATCGTTACAAGCTCCGATTCGCTATTAAAGCCTATCTTTGCCAAGTCGCTTTTTATCGCGCTCATATCTTTAGCAAAATTTATCAAATTTAATAAAATATCTATTTTAGCCATCAATGCTGTATTTACCCTTTCGTCCTCACGCATCTATAACCATATCCTTATATTTTTCATAAAGCCTCGGTTTTAAAATTTTAAATTTCACAGCGTTTTTTCCTTATTCCTTTCCAAATTTAACGCCTTATCCGATCCTCTTTTTTACGCCGAATTCAAATTCGATCCGCTCGCTTAAAGCATACTCTATACTTTATGAAATTTCCTATACACAATCGAATTAAAATTTTCATTTAGGCACCTGCCCAGGGCTAATGACTGGGCAATATGCAAAGTCATCTCCGTTTCTAGCGCGATACTTAGTGATATATTCGATCGCTACTTCGAATGCATCGTCATCTCCCTTGTTCGTGTACCAGCCATCGCCTGTGATTATGGGCTTATTACCGCTTAAGCGATATACATCTCCTCCGAGGATAACCATATCTTTACTTTTTGTGATTTTAAGCACCTCCATTACATCGTCGAATTTCCAAGCGATTTCATAAAAACCGAGCTCCTCTCTTAAGCGAATACCGCGCTCTAGCAGATCTTGCGGTACGATATTTACGTAATCTTCATCTATAAATGACACAATTCGCTCCTTTTAAGTATAAGATTAATACCATTTTTCTATTTCGTCTTTCTTTACGAAAACCCCCAATACAAAAAAGCTCCTAATAAAACCCCCATTTTTTCAGAAGTAATTATACTACAAACAAAAAGAAAAGGAAAGAGAAATAATCGAAATATAAGATAAGCACCTATATACGGGAATTGAAGAGAAGTAAAAGGAAGTGATTGGAACTTAAAGATAACTTAATTGGTGGAGGTGTGCGGGATTGAACCGCAGTCCGAAAACAAACGACCAAAGCCTCTACATGTTTAGCAAAAGTGAAGTTCTCGCGCAGGCTCGCTCACTTTCCAAAACGACCCGCCGGCGCAAAGACTAGAGTTTCACCCTACGGCTCGTCACGCCGCAGAGCTACGCTATCGCAGATTACCCGCCACCACGCTTAGATAGTATCGGCGCAGAGCAGGGCTCGACTGGACTTACGCAACTTTAGCGTAAGCAGGAGCAAATTTAACGTTGTTTGCGTTTAAATTTAGTTTGGATTTTATACGCTGTATCCAAAGCGACATGCAGCCTTGACCCATCCGTTCCCGTCGAAGCCAAGTCACCCCCGAAAGAATGCTCGCGCATTTTACTTCAAAATTTTATAAATGTCAAATTCGGCTTATGTTAAAATTGCATCGAAATTTTAACCGAGCAAAGGAGTCAAAATGTCAAAAATCACGCTTTCTAAATTATACGAGATGAAAAAATCGGGTGAAAAGATCGTGATGATCACCGCCTATGACGCGCTTTTTGCTAAAATTTTCGACGACGAGGTCGATATGGTGCTCGTAGGCGACAGTCTAAATATGAGCTTCGGCGGGCACTCCGAGACCCTGGGCGCGAGCGTAGAGCAGATGATTTATCACGCGCGCGCCGTAAGACGGGGGCTAAAGCGAGCATATATGGTCGTGGATATGCCGTTTTGCTCGTGCGCGACGCCAGAGCTCGCGCTGCAAAACTGCGCCAAAGTCTATGAGAGTACCGGCTGTGACGCCGTTAAGATCGAAGGCGGCGCGCATATGGCGGATACCGTGGCGCTGCTTAATCGAAACGGTATCGCCGTGATGAGCCACATCGGGCTTAAGCCGCAGTTTTCGCGCTTTATGGGCGGCTATAAGGTAAGCGGGCGCGGAGAGGAGGGCGCGCGCGAGGTCTTAAGCGACGCCAGAACGCTTACAGAAGCGGGTGCGGTGCTGCTGCTGGTCGAGGGGACGATCCGCTCGGTCGCAAATCAAGTAGCGCTCGGCACCGACGTGCCCGTCATCGGCATCGGCGCTGGCGCGGGCATAGACGGACAGGTGCTCGTGTGGAGCGATATGTGTGGATTTTTTACGGAGTTTCGGCCGAAATTCGTTAAGCGCTATCTAGACGGCGCCGAGCTGGTAAAAGGCGCGGTGCGCGAATACGCGCGCGAAGTCAAAGAGGGGGGCTTCCCGATCGAGGAGTTTGAATACAAGCAATAGCGGGATTTGAGCTAAATTTTAAAATTTACGCGCCGAAATTTTGGCAATAAAGCCTCGCTTGCCTTAAATTAACGCTTCGTTTTCGCGCCGCAGGCTATGTAAACAGCTCGCACCGCTTGAAATTTATTCGGCGAGAGCTATTGAGAGCGCTTTACCTAGTGCGAGAGATCGCAGGCGCTTTGGGCGGATACTCTGCGCGGTATTTTATACGGGCGTCGTCGCGCGAGAGTTTTCGCGCTTCTGCATGCGGGCGCTATTTCTGTCGCCGACTGCAACGCGAGAGCGCTTTTCATGAATGATCCGAGCCGTAGCTCCAAAATACGCTACGAGTGCTAAAATTTTACGCACGTAGCCGTAGAATTCTGGCATAAACCAGCCGTCAGGTCTAAACGGCTATAAAATTTAAGGAGAAAATTTGGCTAAAGCTTTAAAAATTATCATAGCCGCGGCTCTGGGCTTGTTCTTTTGCGTAAAGGTGCTGCCGATTTTGGCGATAGTTTTGTATTTTAAATTCTTTTTCGTCGATAACGACGCAATAGAGCTAGATAAAGTCCCGCCGATGCAAAATTACGAGCAAAATCGCGAGAAATTCCTAGACCTGTTAGCTTTTGCAGGTCGCAACTTCCCTAAAAATTTGCGCGTTACGATACAAAGCACTTACGGAGATGAGTATATTTGGATCGATTTGGACGGCAATGAGACGAAATTTTATTCAAATTCCATTTTCAGGGATAATGCGCCGGGTATCGGCGAGGGATTGAAGCTCATCGGCTGGGACAAAAAGACATTCGGGGAGCTAAAATCAAAGCTCGCGGCGATAAACGCCAGAACTATCGTGCTAAATAGAAGCGGCGATAACCGAGTACCTTGGGCGAGCATCACCTATAGCTATATGGAACACTTTGCCGATAGCTATGAGTTTTATGCCCCAGATAGCCCGAAGCTCGCCAAGCTGCACGCCAAGGGCTGCTCGAAAAAATTTGAAAGCGACGGCGTAGTGTTTTTAGATGCAATTGAAATATCAGATTATAGAGTGCTTTGTAAGAGTGACGACGATAATAAAAGTGTCTTGATCAAAGAGAGCGATCGATAAGGCGTCGCGAGGTGACGAGGCTAAATTTAATCGCACGAGCCCGCGTTAAGCTTAGCGGTAAATTTTCAATCTGCGCCGAATTCCAAGCAGTCGCGAAAGAAAAAACCTCGCGCGAAATTTTAACCGACTTCGTTAGATAGAAGAATTCTAGTCGGCTGCGTACCGCAAAGCTTAAAGCGCAAAATTTAGAGCCTCGCCGCCGCAAAAGCAAAGTCTGCATTAAAATTCCGCGAGGCAAAATTTCGCGGTTTTTCACGGCCGTTATAGGCGGCTTGTATAGAACATCGAAATCCTACGAGGCAAAATCGCCGCAAAATTCCGGGCGCCAAATTTCACGTCGCGAACCCTTGGGCTTGAAATTTCACATCGCAAAATCCCGCGCATATTTTCTAGCGGCTAAATTTTGCCCTTTTATTCCGCGCGCTACAATTTCGCCGAGTTCGGCCCGTCTCTCGTGGATTTCGCGGCTGGTCTTAATTCTGCGCGTTAAAATTCCGCTCGCAGCCTCTGTGCGCCCCTCATGCCGCGGTCATTTTACGCGCTAAAATTCCACGCTGCGCAGCGGGACTTTGCGAGGCGGAATTTTATACTTTAAATTATGTGCATTAAAATTCTGCCCCGTAAAATTTAGCGCAGTTAGCGACCCGCGCGCTGTTTAGGAGCCGCCACAATAAAATTCCGCACTAAGGCATAGCGGGCGCGGCGGCATGAGCATAGCCTTAAAACGTCGCGCTAAAATTTCGCAGTATTTCGCGACGGGTACTCTGCTTTTTACCCCCAGTCCTAAGCGCGTACCGTAAAATTCCGCGCGGCAAATTTTATTCCGCCCGCAAAGATCCGTCCCTTAAAAATTGTCAAAATTTAGCCATTTTTCGCTACACTTGCTAAAATTTTAAAAACTATTAAAGAGAAATTATGGATAGAATTGTAGAGATCGAAAAAATGCAGCTTGATGAAAGCGTGGAGAGCTCGCTGCGCCCGTCGAGCTTCGAGGATTACGTGGGTCAGGAGAAGATCAAATCAAACCTAGCTATCGCGATCGCCGCGGCAAAAAAGCGCGCCGACGTGCTCGATCACGTGCTTTTCTACGGGCCGCCGGGGCTTGGCAAAACCACGCTAGCGCACATCATCGCCGCTCAAATGGGCGCCGCCATCAAGGTCACCGCCGCGCCGATGATCGAAAAGGCGGGCGATCTGGCGGCGATTTTAACGAACCTGCAAAGCGGCGACGTGCTTTTCATCGACGAGATCCACCGCCTAAGCCCCGCGATCGAGGAGGTGCTGTATTCGGCGATGGAGGACTTCCGCCTCGACATCATCATCGGCTCGGGCCCCGCCGCGCAGACCATCAAGATCGACATTCCGCACTTCACGCTCATCGGCGCCACGACGCGCGCGGGCATGATCTCGGCGCCGCTGCGGGATCGCTTCGGCATGCAGTTTCGCTTGCAGTTTTACACGCACGCCGAGCTTGCGCGGATAGTGCAGATCGCTTCGGTTAAGCTCGGCAAGGAGAGCGCAGCCGACGCCAGCGCCGAGATCGCGCGTCGCTCCCGCGGTACTCCGCGTATTGCGCTACGGCTACTGCGCCGCATACGCGATTTTGCCGAGGTGCGCGATGAGGGCGCTATCTCGCACGATCGCGCGCGCGAAGGGCTTGAAGCGCTGGGCGTGGACGAGCAGGGCTTTGACGAGATGGATATAAAATATTTGGAAATTTTATTTGACGCCAAGCACCGTGCCTTGGGGCTTAGCACGATCGCGGCGGCGCTTAGCGAGGATGAGGGCACGATCGAGGATGTCATCGAGCCCTATCTGCTCGCTAACGGCTACATCGAAAAAACAGCCAAAGGCCGCATCGCAACCGATAAGGCGCGCGAGGCGCTCGGTCGCGTGCTAAAGACCGCGGAGAGAAATCTGTTTGAGGAGTGATCTGCGGGTTTAAAATTTTTAATAAAGCGCAGAGTTTTGCTGCGTGAGCTTTAATGATCTGCCTTCGCGTACTCATTGATAAGCTAGGCCTTCTGCTCATTGAAAGCGAAGTATAGTCGTCTGTACGCTTACTGCGTCGGTTATTCGTCAATCTGTCGTTTGCCTACGATCTTGATTTATTTACCGACTCATTTAAGCGCAAAATTGATTTCAAAAAAGCAAATGGTCCGCATTCGTCGCCCTACGTTCTAGATCATCAGCCGTCGTCATAATCGCTCTCGCACTCCACTTGTCGCCTACAAGCTCGCTTTTTTTACTCTTTTATGTGATTGGTCGACGACTTGTCGCCAAAGTTCGGCTGGAGCATCCAATTCGGTCTGTCGGCGCGCACGGTCTGTCCGCCCACGCCTACGTAGTCGCACACGCCACGCAGCTCGTGCACGAACGCGCGCTGCTTCTCGCTGCCGATCCGCCCATGCACCGCGCCATTTAGCGCGACATTGATTTTAATGAAGCAAAATCCGCCCTCGCGCGCCAGATAAAACGGCTCCGCAAGCTCCTCCGCCGCGGCATGGCAAACGTCAAATTTCACCTCTATGCCCCCGCAGAGTAAAATTTCCGCGCCGCCCGCAGCCTGCGCGTTCGTATCGCGCGTACCAATTACCACGCGAGATAGTCCGAGCTGTGCCAAAAGCTCGGCGCAAGACGGGGTCCTGCCGCGATGCGCGCAGGGCTCGAATGCGGCATAGGAGCACACATCTGTTTTTGATGTATGTTCGAGCTATGCGCTATTTTCATAAATTAAGTACGATCCGTGTATATGTCGTATAGCGCGCTGTATGTTGAAAATGCACGAGAACGCCGCTCGTAAATTTTATGAAATTTCAAAATTTAATCGAAATCTGATAAAAAAATTTATAAAATAGCTCATCAAATTTCAAAAGGATAAAATTTGCCGACGCCAAAAGACAACGCCGCAAGCCGCAACGAAAATCTGGCTGAAAACGTGGCTCAAAACAACGCCGAGAATAACGCCAAAAGTGAGGCTCGAAATTTCATCGAAAATCAGACCGTAAATAATGAGGAGGGCAAAATCGAAGCCGCCGCCGAAAAAAGAGCTAAAATCGGCGCCGAAAATAAAAGCAAAAACCGGGTCAAAACCGACAAAGCTTCATCTGCCGGTGCGGCTGCATTTAGCGACGCTGCCGAAGCCAACGAAACCTTCTCGGCTAATGCTTCCGCGCTAGGCGCCGCTGCCGCTTCAGGAGCTGCTGCGGGTGTGAAAGCAGGTCTTGCCAAGGCTAGCGGGCGCGCGAAAACGAACAAGATATTTTTTATCGGCGCAACCTTGCTGATGTTTTGCTGTGTGATCTATCTGTTCTCGCCATTTTTGATGGTGATCGTAATCGGCGTGCTGATGGCGGTAGCGACCTCGGGTCTGCACGCTAAAGTAACCAAGCTGTGCCGCGGCAGGCGCACGCTAGCCTCGGTGCTTAGCCTGTTTTTACTCTGCGCGCTTTTTTTCGTACCATTCATCTATGCAGTGATCGAGATCGCCAAAAACGCCGCGAGCTTCGATATGGCGCGCCTAAACGACGCGCTTAGCTACGTTCAGAGCCTAGACATCAGGCTGCCCGGGCCTTTTGAAAAATTTAATACGCAGTTTCGCTCGTTTTTGGCAAACCTAGACGTCGCGGGCGTGGCGAAGCAGATCATCTCCTACCTCTCGGTCGTCGGGAAATCCAGCGCGAAATTTATCGTCGATATGGTGCTCATCATCGTGTTTTGCTTTTTTGCATACCTCTACGGCGAGAGCTTCAAGCGCTTTTTCAAAAAAATTCTACCCGTCGAGCCCGCGCAGATCGATTATATCTTTTCCGAGACGGCAAATACGATGAGCGTCGTGTTTTATTCGACCATCTTCAACGCCGTATTGCAGGGCTTTTTGTTTTCGATCATCGCGGGGATCTTCGGCTTTGACGCGCTACTGATGGGGGTGCTTTTTGCCTTCTGCTCGCTCATCCCCGCAGTCGGCGGCGCGCTCATCTATGTACCCACTGCGCTATACGTGCTAGCGGGGGGCAGCACCTCGGGCGCGATCGTGATAATGGCGTATTGCGTGATACTAATTTCGACGCTCGCGGACAGCTTCGTAAAGCCGCTCGTGATAAAATTTATCAACTCGCGCTTAGTAGAAAACCCCGCAAACATCAACGAGATGCTGATCTTCTTCTCGATGCTTTCGGGCATCAGCACGTTTGGGTTCTGGGGCGTGATTTTGGGGCCCGCGATTTTAACGCTATTTATCGCGGTGCTAAATTTATACGATTATCTAAAAAAGATAGAATTCGAGTAAGGCTTGCGCCGCTTGGCATTTTTAAATTTATGAAAATATCGCTCGTAAAGCGCAATGCCTAACATGTCCTGGCGGCTTTTTGTCCGTTCGCGCTCTTGCGCGGGCTTAAAGGCTTTAAATTTAAAGGCAAATTTTAATTTCGGCGTACCGCTAATTCTCTTTGAGTGCCCGCAGTATAAATTTTAAAATTTAGCTTCGGCGCGGAATTTCTACGCCTAGGAATTTTAAAATTTATGCTCTTGTTTTGAAATTTAAAAAATTCTTATCTGTGCCGCAAGCCTGTGTGCCGAATGAATGGCCGCGATACTAAAGAGCAATACGCGCGATAAATTTAGCGTGTTTGACGGCGGCCGAGCTAGCTCGATGTTTTACTGCGGCGCATCTCAAGCCGCGCGCGGAAGTAGTTTCTGCCAGCGGTCGGCGCTCAGGTAGCCGTATTTTATAGCGGCACCTCAAGCAGACGGGCGTCGCGACGTCTGATTTTGGTACGGCATGTTTTTTTATGCGGCGCAAAGCATCGTCTTGCACATAAATTTCATAAATTTAATCCGTCCGTCGCTTTTAAAATTCCGTATCGTCATAGAGTCTAATTGTAGATTTAAATTTATGGCTAAACGCAAGGTGGTGGATCAAAAGCATAAAAGTCGGCTAGGAGCGCAAAAGCGGCGTCGGGCTAGAGATACAAAAATAGGCTAGAAGCGGTAAAGATGAGTTAGAAAAAATTTCAAATTTCGTGGGTGCGGATAAAATTTATACAAAAAATTTTACCGAGTGACGCAGAGATCGCCGAAAATATAAAATTTAGACAAAAAGCGCGAATATGGCGGCGGCGGTTTAGACCCGTACCTTGCCGCCGTATTTGATCTGGCTCAGGTCTTTTTTGTCCAGCTCTCGCATTATCTGCTCGCCGTTATCGGAGTTTGCCGCGGCGATATCTGCGTCCAGATCGGAGTATGAGTAGATCATCATCGCCTCGCTTACGCCTTCTATGGCTTCTATCGCGCGAAATGCGGCGATCTCGTCCTCGAAGCTCTCCGCGCTAATCGTGGCTACTGCCTTGCCGTCCTCACATGCTACAAACTCGCAGCCGTCGATACTTTGCAGCTGCTTGCGAAACGCCGCTACGTCGGTATTTGCGTCCAGATAGATCACGACGCTTGAAATATTCATTTTAGCTCCCAAAAGTAGATATATCTATTGTACCCCGAGCCCACGAGATAATCTCCTTCGAAAAGCAGATAGTTGATGATATCGTTATCTAGCTCGATGCTGCGGACGATCTCGCCTGCTTTATCGATTACGCGCACGCCGTTACCAACGGTAAAAGCGCCCAGCTCGGGGCTTAGCGCCACGGCAAAAACTGCAAAACGGGCGTTATAAAATTTAGCGAAATCGCCGTTTTCGTAGTAGCACGATCTTTCTTTATCGTTCGAGCCGCTCATCATACGATCGCCAAGTAGCGCCACGGAGTAGATCCCGTCCTTGTGCAAGGACTTTTGGCTCATAAGTTTTTTCGCTTTCGCGTCGAAATAAAACACGATGCCGCCCTCGCACGAGATTAGCAGCGTCCCGCTAGCGCGGTCGTAAGCGCTGCCGCCCAAAGATGCGATGGTAAGCTTTTGCTCGAAGCTTACCTTGCCGCTAGGTAGGTCGAAGTATAAAATTTCGCTACCAAGACCTAGCAAAATCACGGTATTTTCGTCGTAGAAATAGACATTTTTAATCCCCGTCATCGGTAGCTTATAATGCGTGATCTTGCCGCCCGCAAATATGCCCAGCATCTTTTCAAACGCGTCGCCGTTATATAAAAATGCGTATTTTTCGCCTAGTTTATCGACGTCGAATATGGTAGCGCCCATCGGCTCGTCTAGGTAATTTTTGGACGAGGGCAGGGCGAAAATTAGCGTCTTGGATATTGCGCCCGAGGCGAAATTAGAGGCAGAATTTAATGTCGTAGAATTTTCGGCAGAATTTTGCTTCGCGGAATTTGCTAAAGAATTTACGGCAGCGGAATTTGCGGTGGAATTTCCCGTGGAATTTACGCTTGCTTTAGCATTGAAATTCTGCGCCGCATCGGAATTTTGATCTGCAAAATTTTGACCGGTTGCAGAATTTCGCGCGGAATTCTCCGCGGAGTTAATGGTGATTTTATAGAGCTTGCCGTTGTCAAGCCCTGCGTAAATTTCGCCGTCTAGATTTTTTAGCACCGCGACATTTGCGTCAAGCTCTAGTATGAATCTAGCGTGTTTGATCTTTGCAGGCGCATCTATGCCCACAGCACCGCTAGGTGCCGCGACGCCGTTGCCGGCATAGATGAAGCAGGCGCAAAGTAGCAGCGGTGGTAAAAATTTCATCGCGCGCTCCTACTCAACCTCGGCGCCTTGATTTAGCGTATCTATGAGATTAGAAGTGGAATTTGCGTCGCTAAACCTGCTAAAATCAGCCTTAAAATTATTTTTCACTAGCGGATTGGTTTGGGCTTGCGGTACATGGCATTGCGTGCAGTTGAAGCGCTGCTCGGCTAGCGTGCCGTTTAGATCCGCGCCTGTGCGAAAGTCCACCAAGTGGCTTTTTGGGATCGGCGTAGAACCTACATCCTTAGCGACATCGGGCATATGGCAGGTTATGCACATATTGTTATCCTTTGTGATCGGTACAAGCCCCTCTAGGCTGTGCGGTATGAGCGGCGGAGCGTTTTCGAAGCTGCGCTCGATTTTCGAAGCGGCGCCCGGAGCGTCCTCGCTATATTTGAAATCGGGCAGGGAATTTTTATTTTGCGCCGATTCGTCCACGCTTTTTATAAAGCCCAAGCTGTCGGCGTCTATAGAAGCCGTCTTGTCCGCGGCAAATAGCGCCGCACAGCATGCAAGAGCCAAGCCTAAAACCATTTTTTTCATTTTTTTACTCCTAATATACTAAAATTTAACGCATCGTCGTCGCATACGTCGATGCAGCGCCCGCAGCTGATGCACTCGCTGCTAACGCGCCCGTTTTCGCGCCCAACCATCTTAAGCACCTGAACTTCGGGGCAGACCATTTTGCATTTGCCGCACATCGTGCATTTATCAATCTCGTGGCGAACGCGAATGATGCTAAAATAGCTAAGCACCGCCCAAAATCCGCCGAGCGGGCATAGCCGCGAACAGATCGTGCGATCGCCTGCGAAAATTTCAAAAACTACGATCAGCAGCGCGATTGCAAACGCACTCGCACTCAGCGATATGACAGCGCGCGCGAAAAGCGAGATAAAGCTTACGCTCTCAAACGCCGCAAAGCCGAAAGCTCCGCTGCAAATGAGCGCCAGTGCCGCTAGAACGTAGCGAGCCTTGCGGTTTACGCTAACGATCCTAGTCGTTATGGCAAGTCTTTTACGAAGCCAGGCGGCAAGATCGGTCAGTAAATTTATCGGGCAGACCCATGAGCAATATGCTCGCGGCGCTATGAGCGCATAAAATGCGCCTACGATAACCGCTCCGATAACCGCCGTAGCGCCCAAAGAAAAGCTAGCTAGCAGCATCTGCGCCGTCGCAAACGGATCGCTTAGATTAATCGTGCCCAAAAGTTTCGACGAGCTTAGATTGCCCTTTAAAATTCCGGATAAAATTCCGTTTTCGCTCGCGGCTTTGAAGTCGAAATTATTTCCTAAAATAAAAAGGACTAGAATAGAAATTTGGCTTAAACGCCTTAAAATAGTATATTTCATTGCCTAGCCCCTTCCATTAGATCGTCCTCGTTTAAGTAGTCCTTGCTCTTTTGCGAATCGAGCTTGATTTTGGTGTCTGCGTCCTTGAGCTTCGCGTCGTCGCCCTTGATCCAGCCTTTGACGTAGTTATCGCTGGAAATTCCTATGACGCGCTCGCGTTCCACGACGCTGATAGCCGCCTTTTTTGTGACGCAGGCATGCTCGCACTTGCCGCAACCCGTGCAGTAGTCGCTATCTACGACGGGCACGAGTAGGGCGTGCTTTTCGGTGCGGTTGTTGTGACGGTAATCGATCCTGAGCGCCTTGTCCATTACGGGGCAGCTTCGCACGCACGCGTCGCATTGAATACCGGCATAAGCGATGCAATGCTCGGTATCTATGACCGCAACGCCCATTTTGGATAGACGCACATTAAGCTTGGAGTCTTCGCTTACCAGGCTTTTATCTAGTGCGTCGCTAGGACAGGCCGCGACGCAAGGTATGTCGTCGCACATATAGCATGGAATTTCGCGCGGGATAAAAAACGGCGTGCCGTTTGCAATAGCGTGATCGCAAAAGCTCGCGAGCTTAAGCGTATCAAAGGGGCATGCCTCGACACAAAGTCCGCACCTTAGGCATTTGCTAAGAAATTCTTTCTCGCTTATAGCTCCGGGCGGGCGGAGTCTAGCATGCTCGCCGGAGTTTGCGACTCCTAGCCCCAGAACGCCTATGCCCGCAGCTAAAGAAAGAATACCTAAGACCTCACGCCTATCCATAATTTACGCCTTGTAAATTTTAACCGCGCATTTTTTGTAGTCGGTCTCTTTTGAAAGCGGGCAGGTATGATCGAGCGTGACGCGGTTGATATAAACCTTCTCGTCAAAAAACGGCACGAAAATAAGCCCTTTCGGCGGAATGTTACGTCCGTGAAAATCTACGCGCGCTTTTACCTTGCCGCGGCGCGACTCGATCCACACTATCTCGTTTTGTTGTACGCCAATTTTGGCGCCGTCGGCTTCGTTCATATAGCATCTTGCCTCAGGCACCGCGCGATAAAGCTCTGGCACGCGCATAGTCATAGTGCCCGTATGCCAGTGCTCTAGCACGCGACCCGTACATAACCAGAAAGGATACTCCTCGCTTGGCACTTCTACAGGATCCATATACGGACGGAAGAAAATTTTAGCTTTATTGGCAAGGCTTGTTTTTTCTTCGCCAGAAGTAGCGGATTTCAGATCGCCGCTAGGAAGCGCCGCTTTGGCGTTGCCATAGAAGGCGAAGTCGCTATCAGGAGCCGCTTTTTTGGCATAAGGATCGTATTGAGCGTTAAAGCGCCAAAGCGTTTCTTTGCCGTCTACGACCGGCCACCTAAGACCACGCACTCGGTGATATGTATCGAAATCAGCTAGGTCGTGTCCGTGACCGGTGCCGAATTTTCGGTATTCCTCCCAGAGATATTTTTGAATGAAAAAGCCATATCCTTTAAATTCTTTGCCGTCGCTGCCAATTACGCCACGAGAGTCGCCGTTTACTTCGGAGTTATCGAAGCTTGCCATAATCGAATCCTTTGCAGCGAAAGCCTGAGCGTCTTTGTTTGCAAAGAGCACTTCAAATAGTGTAGTCTCTGGCGTATAGCCGAATTCTGAAATTTTATCTAATACGTTTGGAAGCGTAAGCTTATCATTTACTTTAACCTCGCCCCAGAAATCCTTGAGTTTGAAGCGCTTGGAAAACTCTAGCATCTGCCACGTATCGCTCATCGCGTCGCCCACAGGAAGGACCTGCTGTCTCCACCACTGAGTTCTGCGCTCGGCATTGCCGTATGCGCCCCATTTTTCGTAGATCATCGCGGTTGGCAGGATTAGATCGGCTACCTTTGCGCTTAGTCCCGGATATGGGTCGCTTACTACGATGAAGTTATCCATCTCGCGCGCCGCGGCGATCCAGTGGTTTGCGTTGGCGATCTGCTGCCACGGGTTATTTACCTGAACCCACAGCCATTTTATCTTGTCATCTTCGAGATTGCGTAGAGCCTGCACGTAGTGCGCACCCGGTTTTGGATTTATCGTGCCCTCGGGAAGCTTCCAAATTTTTTCGGAAACCTTTCTGTGAGCCGGATTTGCCACGACCATATCAGCAGGTAGGCGGTGAGAAAACGTGCCCACCTCTCTAGCCGTGCCGCAAGCGCTAGGCTGACCGGTAAGAGAAAACGCTCCGCAGCCAGGTTTGGCTTGCTTGCCAAGAAGGAAATGCACCATGTAGCTTTGCTCATTGACCCAGGTTCCTCTTGAGTGTTGATTAAAGCCCATCGTCCAAAAGCTTACTACTTTGCGATTCTTTTCGATGTAATAATCTGCCAGCTGCTTTAGCTTGGTCTTAAATGCCTCTAAATCCTCACTTTCGTCCCCCTTAGCTAAAGGCGATACGAAATCTAGCGTGTAAGGCTCTAGCGCTTTTTTAAATTCTTCGAAGCTTATGAGCCAGTGAGCATCCGATTTGTCAGAGTGTTTGTTTTCGAGTACGTCGCCCTCTTTCATACCCAGATATGCTAACGTAACGCCCTCGGATTTGCTTAAAATTTTGGATTTTTGCTTAGCCGCGGTGTCAAGCTCGGTTTTGCGGTATTTTTTATGATTTATATCTTCTCGCAAGCCGTAGCCGATATCCACAGGGCCTGTAGCGAACACACAGTGCTCTTTAATAAATTTCTCATCTATCATATCCGGGTGGTTGTAGACGATCTCTCTTGCTATGTAGTTCCATATCGCCAAATCGGTATTCGGACGGAATATGATTTCGATATCGGCGATGTTTGAGGTGCGGCTAGAGTAGGTCGAGAGATTTATAACTTTTACGCGGTCCGGGTTGCGAAGCTTGTGGTCGGAGACGCGAGACCAAAGAATCGGGTGCATCTCAGCCATATTTGCGCCCCAGGCGATGATGGTGTCGGTTAGCTCGATATCGTCGAAAACGCCCGCAGGCTCGTCAATACCGAAGGTTTGCATAAAGCCTACGACGGCGCTGGCCATGCACTGGCGAGCATTAGGATCGAGATTATTAGAGCGAAAGCCCGCCTTTACTAGCTTTGCTGCGGCGTAGCCTTCTGGGATCGTGTATTGACCGCTGCCAAGTACGGCAAAGCCCTCGGGACCGCCTTCGTCATAGGCGCGCCTGAAATGCTTCTCCATTTCGTCGAACGCTCTTTGCCAGCTTATCTCGATAAATTTTCCCTTTTTGTCGAATTCGCCCTTGGAATTTACGCGTAAAAGAGGCTTGGTGATGCGATCGGCGCCGTACATGATCTTGGCGTTGAAATAGCCTTTGATACAGTTTAGACCGCGATTTACGGGCGCTAACGGATCGCCTTTGACCGCTACGATCTTGCCGTCTTTGGTGGCTACCATGATGCCACAGCCGGTGCCGCAGAAGCGACAGGCTGCCTTGTCCCAGCGCCAGCCTTTTTCGGCTTCGTCCGCAGCACTAAGACTGCTAGGCAAACTGATGCCCGCAACGCTACAGGCAGCCGCTGCTGCAGAGCTTTTTATAAAGTCTCGTCTATCCATGAGATTAACCTTTCGTTTAGAATTAATTTCTACTAAGATTTTGAATAATAGCATAAAAAAACAGCTTAGTCTAGATTAAAATCAAAGTTTTTTCTACATAGATTTCAGATATAAGATAATAATTTTATAAATTTTAAATTTAGTGGCTCAAATTTTATCAGGATAGCGAGTTTTTGATAAATTTTAATATAGATTTTCATTTAATTAAATTAATATATTATACCGATAAATTAGCATTAAAATTTCATAAAAATTTAATTGTGCTTTGAAATAAAACGGAGCGTAATAGAATTTCGAAATTTTATTAAAATTATAAAACTTAGCTTAAAAAGCGTCTTTTGCGATAAGCGATAAATTTTACGCTAAAACGCCGTCATTATCGAAGCAAAAGCATAAAATTTATCTATTCAATTTAATATGCGATATTTGCATATTGCTTAAATTTTGCTTAAAAAAATTCACTAATTTAAAAATTCTTTTATAATCTAGAAAGTATAATAGCCGTGCAAACCAAAATTCTTGAAAGGAGTATTATGCAGTCCAGAGAAAAGATTGTCAAAACGACTTGTCCTTACTGCGGCACCGGCTGTGGTATCGATCTTATCGTAAAAGACGGCAGGATCGTAAACGCGCGCCCTACGCAGGCCCACCACGTAAATGACGGCGAGCTATGCTTAAAAGGGATGTTCGGCTGGGAGTTTGTAAACTCTCCAAAACGCCTTGCCAAACCTATGATCCGTAAGAAAAACGGAGTATTTGATAGAAGCGGTAAGCTTGAGGAGGTAAGCTTTGAAGAGGCTTATGATTTTGTAGCGTCTAAATTTAAAGAGACCGTCGCTAAATATGGCCCAAGCTCAATAATGGGCTTTAGCTCTGCGCGCTCGAATAACGAAGACAACTACGTTTTTCAGAAATTTTTCCGAGCTCAGGGTAGCAACAACGTCGATCACTGCGCCCGTCTTTGACACGCTCCTACAGTGGCAGGTCTTGCCAACACGCTAGGAAACGGAACGATGACGAACGATTTGGTAGAGTTCGCTACCGATACGGACGTATTTTTACTCATCGGTACCAACACGAGCGAGTGCCACCCGATCATCGCTATGCAGATGCAGCGCGGACTTCAGCGCGGCGCAAAGATGATCGTCGTAGATCCAAAGCGCACAGATATGGCGAAAAAAGCCGATATCTATCTGCAAATCCCAGTGGGCGCGAACATTAAGACGCTAAATACCATTATGAATGTTATCATTGCCGAAAATTTGCAAGATGACGAGTTTATCAAAAACTATGCTCACGGCTACGAGTATCTAAAAGAAGCGGTTAAGGACTTTACTCCTGAGCGCTTCGAGCGCGAGACCGGCGTGAAAAAAGAGCTCGTAATCGAAGCTGCTAGAATGTATGCTAAAGCAGGCGCAGCGGCGATCTGCTACACGATGGGTATCACGCAGTTTAGCGACGGTACGTCAAACGTATTTTCGCTTTCAAATTTAGCCATTTTGACTGGAAATTTAGGCAAACGAGGCGCAGGCGTAAATCCTTTGCGAGGTCAAAATAACGTCCAGGGCGCATGCGATATGGGCGCGCTACCTAACGTCATCCCGGCAGGTGCGGTAAATTCCGCTTATGCTCAGGAGCAGGCGCGCAGAGTATGGCACTTTGAGCTAAATCCAACTCCGGGCTTTAAGCTTACGATTGCTCCCGATAAGATGGATAGCGGCGAGCTGAAGCTACTCTACGTTTACGGTGAAAATCCCGTAATGAGCGATCCTTGGACGGAACACTTCGTGCATGCAACGCATCATCTGGATTGCTTTATCGTGCAGGATCTTTTCTTCACCGAGAGCGCACAGAAGGCCGACGTCGTACTACCTGCTGCCGGCTGGGGCGAGAAGGATGGCACCTTTTTAAACACTTCCCGCCGCGTCCAGCGCACGCGCAAGGCAAGCGAGCCGGCTCCTGGCGTAGAGCCTGATTGGAAGGTCGTTTGCAATATCGCACAAAGAATGGGACTTGAAGGGTTTGATTTTTTAAGTGCGGAAGAAATTTGGAACGAAGTGCGTGCATTAATGCCTAAATTTTTCGGCGGTATTAGCTACTATAGGCTAGATAAGCTAGGCGGCATAAGCTGGCCGTGCCCCGACGAAGATCATCCGGGCACACCGGTTCTTTACGCAGATCATAAATCGATGCTGCCTGACGGTAAATTTAGAATGGTGCCGGTGCTTTACGTGGATGATAAAGAGGGGCGCGCTAAAGCTGAGGCGGATTTCAGAGCCAAGATGAAGATTCCTGATGATTATCCGGTGGGAAGCGGCGCGCTTAGCGAGATTCCGGATGAAATTTATCCGTGCTTATTTACGACCGGGCGCAAGGTTTATCACTACCACACTGGCACGATGACGAGAGAGTGCCGCGCGCTAGAGTACGGTGCGGGCGCAGAAGGCGCGCTCATCGAGGTAAGCCCTGACATCGCACGCGAACGCGAGCTTACCGAAGGCTGCTATGCGCTCGTTAAAAATAAGCGCGGTCAGATCGCCGCGAAGCTTCGCATAAATCCGGATCTGAAAGAGGGCACGATCTTTACGACCTTCCATTACAGCGAGGCCGACGGCAACGAGCTCGTGCATGCGGGCGATCTGGATCCGCTATCTGGCATCCCGCCGCTAAAGATGACGATCGCAAATATCAGAAAGCTTAGCGAGAGCGAGTTTATCGAGTTCAGAAGACAAAACGAGATGTCGATGCACTCCGAGAAACCTTATCTATCGCCGGTGCATAGGTAGTTTGGGCGGTAAACTCCGCCCGCTTTGCAAAGATGAAATTTAATCGCGGTTGCTGGCAGCTGCAAAATTTTGATGAAATTTTATCTTTGCGGGCGTTTCATGGCCGCTTGTGCTAGCGGTGCGAGCGGCTCGTGGATTTTCCACGCGATTTTTTAAATACAAAACTGCGAGCGTTCTAAATTTACGCACGCCGCTTCGGCGAATTAAGGCTATTTAAGCAAAATTTCACTACGATATCGGCGAAATTAAAATAAGGAAGGTCTATGGAGCCGATTTATAGGGCGGAGATAGTTAAATTTAAAGGGGATGAAAGAAGGATCATAAACGATATCTTGGTTCGTGAGATCAAACTTGAAATTTTACTAAACGGCAAGCGTTTCGGCGCGCTGATGGCGACTCCGAGCGATTTAAAGGCGCTTGCGGTAGGCTATTTGCTGAGCGAAAATTTAATCTCGGATCCAAGCGGCATAAGAGGCATCGAGCTCGCGCCTGACGGACTTAGCGTGAATGTATGCGGCGAGATAAACGAAAAACGGCTAAATAGCTTCGATGCCGAAAAGGTCATCATCAGCGGCTGTGGGCGCAGCTCTACCGCAAATATCGATCCAGAGGCGATGGCGGCGCGTAAAGTCCGCTCGGACGCTAAATTTCATAAGAATGAAATTTTAAATTTGATGAGCGAGTTTTACACGCAGTGCGAGCTTTACGAGATGACCGGCTGCGTGCATACCGCAAAGCTCTTTACCGCGAGCGGCGAGTATTTTATCGGCGAGGATATCGCCCAGCACAATACCATCGATAAATCGGTCGGAAAGGCGGTCTTGGCGGGGCACGATACGCAGGGCTCGCTTCTTTTAGTAAGCGGCAGGCTAAGCTCCGAAATGGTCGCCAAAGCCGTAATGAGCGGCGTTAGCGCGCTTGTTTCGCGTACGGCTCCTACGAGCCTCGGCGTCGTGATCGCGCGTAAATTTGATCTTACCCTTTGCGGCTTCGCGCGCGGCGAAAATTTAAACGTCTATAGCGGCGAAGAGAGAATTTTGAGTTAAGAAGGCGGCATGGAGATAGATATCAAGATAGACGATAAAAAAGTAAGCGAAATCAAAAGGCTGATTTTAAATTTACTAAATCCAAGCGGCAAGCTCGATTGCGGCGCGGCGTTTAAGATCGCCGCCAAATTAGGCGTGGATGCGAGCGTCGTAGGAGATCTCGCGGCGCGCGAAGGGATACGGATAGATCGTTGCGAACTCGGACAGTTCGGCAAGCTGCAATGTAGCGGAGGCAGTATAAAGGCCCTGAAAAAGCTAGATCCATTTTTGGATGAGAAAAGGCGGATTTTTTGCCGCGACGCCCGCGCCGTAGCTAGCGGCGGAGTGGGGTTCGATACCGTGCGCTCTACGCTTAAGGAGCACGCCATAGACGTGAAATATTGTCAGCTGGGCTGCTTTAAGGAGAAGAAAGGCAAAAGAATGAGGGTAAAAACAAAAACTTGGATCGAAAATGCGCAGGGCGAGCTCATTTTCGGCAAGGGCAAAACCGAAGTGCTAGATGTGATCGCTCAAACGGGCTCTATCTCTAAGGCTGCCGAGGTTTTGGGGATGAATTACAAAAAGTGCTGGAGCCATCTGCAAATTTTACAAAAAAATCTGCAAGAGGAGCTCTTTAGCACCAAGCAAGGCGGCGGCAATGCCGCAGGCACGACGCTAAATGCGCGCGCTTATGAGCTGATCGCCGCATATAAGCAGCTGCAAAGCGATATAGAAAACTACGCAAACGAGCGCTTTAAGGAGCTTTTTTTGAAAAAAGAGGGCGAGAAAGACGCAAGTAAAGCGGCAGATAAAAACCATTAAATTTAAAGGAGAGAACGATGTTTGTAAAACTAAACGACCGAACCTATCTAAACAAAGACAGGATCACGCGCATCAAGGTAGATAGCGTCCAGGACGGTATCAGAATTCGCTTCTATGAGGGGCAGTTTCAAGTCGCCAAAAGCGGGAGATTTGAAAGCGAAGAAAAAGCGATGGAGTGGCTGCAGAAAAATTTTATCGGCAAATAGCCGCAAAGCGCACTTCATAGTCGCGCTAGCAGCTTGCGAACGAATCCGCAAAACAACGCTTTTTGTTATACGGTAGCGGCTCGCCGCTCATTAGCACGACGATGATTTTCAGGTTTGCGCTTTCAAGAAGAGCTTACGCAAATATGTTGCGGTAAAATTTACGGCGAACGAGCCTCGGATATAGAGCCTAGCGTAGTGTGTGAATAGAGGATATAGCTACACAAATAAGGTCTACGACGACATTCGTTCGCCAAATTTACTCGAAAAATTTCATCATTTAAACCCGACCTAACGGCATTTTTCGGTCAGTTTTGCTTATCATGCCTATATAGTATTTATATTTTATTAAGTACTCATTGGGTATAGTCGCGGGCAAAATTCTAAGGGGAAATTTTGAAAAGCTTTAAACTTCGGTTTATTTACGCTATCTGCGTGGTGGTCGCATGCGCGCTGTATCTATTAGCCGAAAGATCGGGTCTTGTGGAGCGCAAACAAACTCATTTTACCGTTACTTCAGATACAAATGTCTCAAAAGTACCGGGCCTTAGCAAATACGTAACCCAAGAAGAGGTCGATAGCTTCGCATTTCGCTACTGGGATATAGATTACAATTCAAATCCAAAAAACGCATTTAAAGAACCTGCCATAGACGTAGAACTAAAAAGGCTTTTAAAAAGCAAGCAAACGGATAAAATTTTAAAATTTATGAAAGATAACAATCTAACCGTCGATCATACTATGCACGGAGGGGTAACGCCCGTGATGTATTCTAGCTTTTGGGATGATACAAATACTACTCAAGAGCTTATAAAGCTAGGTGCGGATATACACAAAAAAGACGAATACAAGCTATCCGCTATGGCTTATGCGATAGAAAATAATGCTACTAAAACGGTAAGACTGCTTTTAGACAACGGGGTTAAATTTGAAGAGGTCAAAATGGTGCAGGGCTATATAGTTTGCCCTAGATATTCTGACGATACCGAAATCATAGTTGGCAACAATATAGATATAAAATTACGTACCGAGTGTTTAATCAATCACAATCACTCAAAAGACCCTGTTTATCCATTAAACTATGCAATATATAGTAACCTTATAGAAATTGCCGATATGATGCTACAAAAAGGTATGAAACCGAAAGCATATGAAGGTCCTTTGTATTATTTAAGTAATAGCAGCATTCCATTTCAGCGAAAAGAAATATTTAAAAGATCTATTTATACTTTTCTTCCGCGGGATATGATGTATAAAGATAAATTAAAATTATTAATAAAACATAATATAGATGGCTTGCCTGATAAAGATGACTTTATTGTAGCTCGCAACAATTGTCTGAATAATACAGCCATGTCTATAAAAGAGAAGGAGTCTTACATAAATCATATGAACGATTACTGCTATGGAGAAAAGATCTTAGAATCATACGATTGGGCTCTTCGAGGCAGATGGGAAGTTAAAAATAACGAAGAAAAAGATAAAGGAACGGATAGATACTGGAAAGAAAAAGATTTTATAAAATTTTTCGGTTATATGCCAAATGATAAAAAATGTACTAAGCTAGAACCGGATATTAAAATATTAAATTTCTATAATATGAAAATAGATAGATATAAAGCTCTTTGCGGCAATGGGCTGAGCGATGAAGAGATTTTGCAAAAAAGCAGCCTTAAAGATAAAAATAGTACCGAGGCATTCGATATTGAGACATTTTTTAAATATTTAAATTTTGAGGAAATGCTAGAGAAAGCGAAAGTGAAAATTCTACATAACGGCGAGAAAATAGATATAAAAGATTATGCCGAAATTCTAAGACAAGAAGCGGCTAAAAAACTAGATAGTAATCAATAAATTTGAAGGAGTAAAACTATATAGCATCAGAAATTAAGTGATATAGTGGGCAAAGCTTTTCTAAATTTTCATTAAATTTCTCCCTGCGAGGCTGCAAAGCCTTAAATTAATCCAAATTTCACTATAATTAATCACTTCAATTTTAAAGGCTGCGAATGCTAAGCTTAGACGAAATTCGAAAAAATATCATCCTAAAACCGGGCGTGCATTATTTTGACTACACCGCTTCGGGGCTTGCTTATGAGCCCGTAGAGCGCGAGATAGGCGAAATTTTAAAAACCTACGCCAACACCCACTCCGACAGTAGCTCCAGTGCCATCATCACGCAGCGACGCTACGAGGGCGCACGCGAGAGCCTAAAAAAGCTACTTGGGCTTGACGAGCGGTTTTATCTCATCGCCTGCGGGCAGGGCGCGACGGCCGCGATCAAGAAATTTCAAGAGCTGCTCGGCATTTACCTGCCGCCTGCGACCAGAGGCGCGATCGGCGAGGCAAATCTACGCGCAGCGCAGCTTCCGCTCGTGCTCGTTTCGCCCTACGAACACCACTCAAACGAGCTTAGCTTTCGCGAGGGGCTTTGCGACTACCTGCGCGTGCCACTTAGCGAATCGGGCGAGATCGATCTGCTCGCGCTTGAGCGTATCTTGAAGCTAAACGCCGGACGCCGCATTATCGGTTCGTTTAGCGCCGCCTCAAACGTCACGGGCGTCATCAGTGACTACAAAAAGATCAGCGAACTAATCAGAGCTGCGGGCGGCATCGTTGCCTTTGACTGTGCGGCACTTAGCTCGCACGCAAATTTAGACTGCGACCATTTTGACGCGATTTTCCTCTCGCCGCATAAGCTATTAGGAGGGCCTGCTAGCTGCGGGCTTTTGGCAATCAAAAAGCAGCTTCTAAATAGCGACGTGCCGACATTTGCCGCGGGCGGGACGGTCGCCTACGCCAGCCGCGAAGGGCACGTGTTTTTGAAAAACCCCGAGCAGCTAGAGGAGGGCGGTACGCCGCCTATTATCGGGCTCATGCGGGCAAATTTAGCCTACGCGCTGCGAAACGAGGTGGGTTTTGAGCAAATAAAAAGCGCCGAGGACGAGCTCGCGGGGCTTTTTGAGAGCGAGCTAGCAGGCATAGACGAGATCATAAACTACGCTCCAAAGGGCGCGCCGCGGCTGCCGATAATTTCTTTTAACGTGCGCGGCGTCTCGGCGTATGATTTCGCCGCGAGCCTTAGCAACGACTATGGTATCCAGACGCGCGCCGGCGTAATGTGCGCGGGCCCGTACGCTCACGATCTGCTGGGTATCAAGGAGGGGCGCATGCCAGAAAGTAAGCCTGGCTTCGTGCGCGTGAGCCTGCACTACACGCACACCGAGCGCGACGTGCGCTATCTCACGGGTGCGATAAAATCCTGCATCAAAAAGCACCGCGAGCTTTGGGGTGAGGAAAAGGCGATGTATGAGATGTTCGGCGGGAAAATTTAAGCTAGGGCTTTGCCGCTTTTTTTGAGCTCTAGTGAAATTTTATAAGATCCCGCGCCGTTTTTAAAATTTATCGGAATTCCGCGCCGTCTACTTGGAATTTTACGCGGGTTTTATGCCATAGAATTCTTACTATCGTTCCGCTTTTGCACTGTAGGCAAACGGCGCGTTCCTCGGAGGAACATATAATTTCGTTCGTAAATTTACCGACAAATTCCGCAGAGTTAAAATTTAGAATTCTGAAATTCCGCGCCTAGAAATTTTAGAATCGCAAAGTTCCGCTAGCCGTATTCGCGGCTAAGTTTTAAAATTCCTAGCGATAGAATTTAAAAATTCCGCGCTGCGCCGCTCGGTATAATTTGCGTCTATAAATTTCAAAATTTCAAGACGCAAATTTTTGCGCTCTGTTTCGCCAGATACGCCGCGCTAGATGGTTCGCAGTAAAAATTTGAGGTAGAAATGAAATTTATTAGTGCCGCGCGAATAAAAATTCTAAAGCGAAATAAAACTTATCCGCACCGCGCAGAATTACTCCAGCCCTAAAAACGCGCCGTCTTCAAATCCGAAATAGATCCTCTCGCCCGCGCTCCAGCACCTCTCATCCTGCGCCGTGACGCATTTTAGTAGCAGATCGCCCGCTTTGATCTTGATGAGTAGCGAGGAGCCGTACTGAAGCGAAACCGAGTGCAAAATCCCCGCAAAGCAGCGCTCAAACGGGCTTTTGGATAATAAAATTTTACTCGGATTTATCGCGATTTTGCGAGCGCGTGCGAGCCCCTCTTCAAGGCACAGCGAAATTTCATCCGAAAATTTTAAAACTCCGTTTTGCACGTCAAAGATATTTTTGTATTCAAATTCGCATATCTTGCCGCGATGCAGAAATACGCTTCTTTGCGCGATCGCGCTGAGCCATTTCTCATCGTGGCTGGCGATGATAAAACCGCAGCCGTAGCGACTCCGCATAAATAAAATCGCGCGCGCAAAGAGCTTGGAGGCGGCAAGATCGAGGCTGTTGGTCGGCTCGTCGAGCAGATAGAGCTTCGCGCGCTGCGCCAGAGCGAGCGCAAACGCGATGCGCTGCGTCTGCCCCGAGCTAAGCTCGAAATGCTTCTTTGATAAAAAACCTCTATCAAGCCCCGTTAGGCCGAGCGCTTCGTCCACTCGCTCGTCAAATTCCGCAAGCGCGCCGCGACTTTTGAGCGCAAATTTAAAATTTTGCTCCACGCTGCGTTTTAAAAGCACGGGCTCGGGCAGCAGCAAGCAGGTCTGCCGCAGCGTCTGCAAAGAGGGCGCCCGCTGCCCCCAAAGCTCCACGCTGCCGCTACTCGGACGCTGCAAAAAGGACAAAATCCGCAGTAGCGTGGATTTGCCGCTGCCGTTGGAACCCAAAAGCGCCGTGATGCCGCTCGTATTTAGATCAAGGCTAGGGATATTTAGAATTTCGCTCCGTCCATAGCGCAGCACTAGATCCCGAACCGAGATCAGCTCGCTATTGGGTACAGATCGCACAGCAGCGGAATTCTCATTTGCAAAATTCTTTCTCGCAGAATTCTCACTCGCGTAAATTTTGTTTGTAGAATTTTTACCCGCAGAATTTGCGCTAATGGAATTCTCGGTTGCAGAATTTTTACTCTTAGAATTTCCCACGGCGAAATTTTTGCTCGCAAAATTTGCGCTCGTAGAATTCTCGCCTATAGAATTTGTGCTCTTGAAATTTTCGCTCATAAAATTTTCGCGCTCCCGCTCCGCCCGGTTTTTGCCCGCGAAATTTTTGCTCGGGCGCGTTTGCTTGTCTGCATTCATCGATCTAACCTTTTTAGCGCGTGGATGGCTAAATTTACCGCAAACGCTATCAAAATCAGCACCAGCGCGAGCGCTATACCCATCGCAAATTCGCCCTTGTTGGTCTCAAGCGAGATCGCCGTGGTGATCGTGCGGGTGAAATATTTGATATTGCCGCCGATCATCATCGCTACGCCCACCTCGGCGACGATCCGCCCGTAAGCGGTGGCGATGACGACGAGTAGGGCGTAGCGCAGCTCATAAAGCACGCAAAGGATTAAATTTAGCGGGCTTAGGCGGTAGTTCATAATGTTTAGATAGTGCTTCTTATCCATATTTTCGATGACGCTGGCGCTTAGCGAGACGATGATAGGGAGCGCCAGCACAAACTGCCCGAGCATCACGGCCTTGAGCGTAAAAAGCAGCCCCAGCTCGCCCAAAGGGCCGTTTCTGGATATGAAAGCATAAAGTATCAGTCCTATTGCTACAGTGGGCATCGCAAGCGCTACGTCGCTTAAAAGCCTAAGCGTTCTGCGGGCGCGAAATTCGCAAAATCCGAGGATAAATCCTATCGGAAAGCCGATTACAATAGCGAAAAGTATCGAGATGCTTGAAGTGTAAAGCGTCGCTTTAATCGCCGAAAAGGTCTCCGCGTCGCCGCTAAGAAGTAGCCCGAATGCGCTTAAAATTCCTTCTAAAATAAAGTCCAAGATCACGTCCTAAATGTTCTATTTTGGCATATTTATAAACCAAATTTATATGCTATAATAGCACATTTTTTAAAGGAGATAACATGAAAAAAATATTTTTTGTTTCGCTCGCTCTTAGTGCGAGCCTTTTTGCCGCTGATAACGATTTGGTGATGGCAACTACAACGAGCACCGATAATACGGGCTTACTAGACGCGATCTATCCTGCGTATAAGGCGGAAACCGGCGTCGATGTCAAATGGACGGCGGTAGGCACAGGTGCTGCTCTAAAGCTTGGCGAGAACTGCGATGCGGACATACTTTTCGTGCATTCGCCGAAGGTCGAGAAGGAATTTGTAGAAAAAGGCTTCGGCGTTGATCGCACGCCCGTTATGTATAATGATTTTATCCTCATCGCCGATAAATCCATCGCGCCTAAATTTAAAGGCAAGGATCTTAAGGGTTCGTTTGAGCTGATCAAGGCGGAGAAGATTAAATTTTTCTCTCGCGGCGATAAATCGGGCACCGATAACAAAGAGAAAGGTATTTGGAAAAAGGTTGAGGGCGCCGTGCCTGAAAATGAGGCGTGGTATAACCAAACCGGTCAAGGCATGATCGCTACGATCAACGCAGCCGCCGAGCAAAAGGGCGTGACCTTTACCGATCGCGGCACCTACATCAAATACGAGGATAATAAAAAGGGAAATCCCGATATGGTTATCATCAATGAAGGCGATAACGATCTGAAGAATTTTTACTCCGTAATCGCGGTCAATCCGAAGCACTGCCCAAAAGCCGACTATGAAAACGCGCAGCGCTTCATTAAATGGATCACTAGCGAGAAGGGGCAGAAGTTCGTAGGCGATTTCAAGCTGCTAAATAAGCCGCTTTTCACCCCTGATGCGAATACTCGCAAGAATTAGCTCTAGCTAAATAAAGCTAAATTTAAAGCCTGAAGGCGAAACGCCGCCTTTGGGCTTTTGCTTTTTAATAAATCAATCTGCGTGCCTTTAAATTAGCTATTTTGCTTCTAAAATTTAACGGGCGTTTTTTACTGCGTCTTTTTACGATACATTTTTTACTTTCTAGCCATACATTTAAATTTATCGCAGTGCCGTTTGTAGGCAATAAGCTTAAAATTTCAGCTATATTTGAGATCGGTGCGGAGAAATTTCGATCGCGTTCGGATATGCTCTAATGTCTAACGATATTTAATTTATACAGCGCAAAATTTAGTAGTATTTATGTGTGACTCAAATTTAGTTTGTTGGGAATTAAATTTTGAAGTTGCGGTTAAGCTCGGGCGTATGAAAAACGCCCAAGCTTATGAAGCTATGAAATTTTATGCGCGGTTTGCGGAGCTGCTTCTGCCGCGTGCCGGTAAAATTGCCTTTCAAGCTCTAGCAAAACTACCGAGCGCGCGGCTATAAAATTTCACTTTGCGTGGGTTATTCGACTTCGGCGTCGATGACGTCGTCGTCTTTTTTACCGCCGTTTGAGCCGGAGCTTTGCGATCCGCCTTGTGCACCCTGATTTGCGCTGGCAGCCTTGTATAGATCCTCGGCGACCTTGCTTAGGGCTTCTACTTTGGAGTTTATCGCTTCCTTGCTCGCGTTTTCATCCTTTAGCACGGCTTTTAGATCGTTTAGCGCGCCCTCGATCTTAGCGCGTAGATCGCTCGGCACCTTCTCACCCATCTCGCTTAGGCTCTTTTCGGTTTGATGCGCGATACTGTCGGCTTGGTTACGCGCTTCGACGGTTTCTTTGCGCTTGTTGTCTTCCTCTTTATGAAGCTCGGCGTCCTTTACCATCTTATCGATCTCGGCGTCGCTTAAGCCGCTTGAGCCGGTGATGCGGATGTCGGTTGCTTTGCCGGTGGCTTTGTCTTTTGCCGAAACGGTTAAAATTCCGTTCGCGTCGATGTTAAATTCCACCTCGATCTGCGGCACGCCGCGAGGGGCTGGCATGATGCCTTCAAGATTGAAATTTCCTAGCGATTTGTTGTCCTTCGCGAACTCGCGCTCGCCCTGCAAGACGTTGATCGTAACGGCGCTTTGGTTATCCTCTGCAGTCGAGAAGGTTTGAGATTTTTTCGTAGGTATTGTAGTTCCTTTTTCGATGATCTTAGTCATCACGCCGCCTAGGGTTTCGATGCCGAGGCTTAGCGGAGTGACGTCGAGTAGTAGCACGTCTTTTACGTCGCCTTTGATGACCGCGCCTTGAATCGCCGCGCCGATAGCTACGACTTCGTCAGGGTTTACGCTCTTATTTAACTCCTTGCCGAAAGCCTTTTTGACCTCCTCTTGCACCAAAGGCACACGCGTCGAGCCGCCAACCATGACGACTTCTTTTATGTCGTTCATGCTAAGACCTGCATCGCTTACGACCTTTTTAAGCGTGCTTATGGTCTCATCTACTAAAGAATCGATCATACTTTCAAATTTAGCTCTAGTGATGGTTTTCATCAGGTGTTTAGGACCCGTAGCGTCAGCGGTAATGAAAGGTAAATTTACCGTCGTTTCCATCGCGCTGCTTAGCTCTTTTTTGGCGTTTTCCGCAGCCTCTTTTAGGCGTTGCATAGCCATGACATCGCCGCGCAAGTCGATACCCGTTTCAGATTGAAATTCTGAGGTTAAAAAGTCGATCAGTTTGTTATCGAAATCATCGCCGCCCAAAAACGCATTACCACCGGTAGCTAAAACTTCTACGACGCTATCGCCGGTTTCTAGCACGGTTACGTCGAATGTGCCGCCGCCCAGATCGTAAACGACGATCTTTTCAGACTCTTTTTTATCCAGCCCATACGCAAGCGCTGCTGCGGTAGGTTCATTGATGATACGAAGCACGTTTAGGCCCGCGATCGTTCCTGCTTCTTTCGTCGCCTTTCTTTGGCTGTCGTTGAAATACGCAGGCACGGTTATGACCGCATCGACAACCGGCTCGCCCAAAAACGCCTCAGCATCCTCTTTTAGCTTGATTAGCACCTTAGCTGAAATTTCTTGCGGCGTATAAACCTTGCCCGCGATCTCTACCGCGCACGCGCCATTTCGGTCGATGATCTTATACGGTAGGCGCTTTTTGGCCTCCTGCGCATTTTTTTCATTCATCATAAGACCCATGATGCGCTTGATTGAGTAGATCGTCTTTTCCGGGTTAGTGACGGCTTGGCGCTTGGCGCTGTCGCCTACTAAAACCTCGCCTTTGTCGGTAAAAGCGACTACCGACGGAGTGGTGTTTTTGCCCTCTTTGTTCGGTATGATCTTGCTCTCGCCGCGCTCGAATATGCTTACGCACGAGTTTGTTGTTCCTAGGTCGATGCCTATGACTTTTGCCATTTGTTATCCTTTGTATTGAATTTAAAATTTTAAAATTTGGGCGATTATTTCGCCACTACTACCATAGCGGCGCGTAAAACGCGCTGCTTATACATATAGCCTTTTTGATATACTTGAACGATATCGCCTTTTTTAGCGCCTTCGGCTTCAATCATCGAGATGGCGTTATGCACGCTAGGATCGAATCCCGCATCCGTCGCTATTGGAACGATACCGTATTTTTCAAAAGTCTTTATAAAAAGGCTTAGACATTGTTTTACGCCAACTTCGATTTTATCCGCAAGCTCATTACCTTCCACATCAATTTTGGCGGCTTCCTCAAGCGCGTCGATTATCGGCAGCAGATCCTTCGCAAAGCTCTCGCTAGCGTAAGCAACAGCGCTATCTTTTTCTTTTTCCAAACGTTTTTTGAGATTTTCAAAATCCGCATTGGCACGGTAAAATTTATCGGTGATCTCACTCAGCTCGTTTTGAAGCTTTTGTATCTGCGCGTCGGTATCGTCGCATGTCTGCGCCTCTTGCGGCTCGCTCGCTTCTGACGCGCACTGTTCGCAAACCTCTTTTTCTTCACTATCGCACGCTGCATTTTTATCGCCGTGCTCTTTAAATTTATGGCTCATGCTACTCCTTTAGCGTAGTTAAAAAATTTCTCGTAATTCTCGTAAACGCTGCCTGCGCAGATCATCGTAGCGTCCTCGCCTTCGAATTTCACGGGGCGTTTGATCCCCATAAATCCGTGCTCGAAGTAGGGCGCGAAGATCAAATTTTTAGTAAAATTTACGGCGATCGAGGGGTTGAGTAAAATTTTAAACCGCTCGTCTTTGAAAATTTTATACGCCACGACCTCGTTACAAAGAAATTCGATTTTAGAATTTTTTAGCTCTTTAATTTTGGTGCTAAGCTCGCGCAGACCGATCTGCATCGAAGCTAGCTCCAAATCTCCGAGTGAAATTCCTATTAAATTTGATAAGAATTTAAAAACTCTAAAATCGTATTTTAAGATAATCTCGTCTGTTCTAAACGTAAGGATTATGAAACGATCATCATGATTGATGACTTCGCTTAGGGCTTCATTTTCAGCGTTGAAAATCATACAGTAAATTTCAAAATCCTCAAGCACCGCTTCTAGCTCGCGAGCATCGTCTATTTTTATCTCATCGTCGAAGCTAAGTCTAGCGCGCCAGTAATCCTGCATCGTCGCAACTGTGGGGATTCTACCACCGCTTACATGAAGCTGCGTCAAAGCCCCTTCCTCGCTTAAGCGCTTAAAATAAATTCGGATGCTAGACGCTGACATCGCTACGCCCATACGCTCACCCAGCTCGGAAGATCCGATCGGGGTGTTGCTATCGAGATAGGCGGAAATGATGGATTCTAGAATCATATCGCGTTTATTTGTTTTCACTTTTAGCACTCTTTTGGTAAGATTGCCAGTATTATACAACATTGAGTGGCAAGATGTCAAGGTTTTTATATAAATTTTATAAAATTTTATCAATCAGGTCCTGAGTTTGCTAAATTTTAACTATGATTTTTTGAGCTGAGCGTAATTCTTGGAATTCTTGGAATTCTTGGAATTCTTGGAATTCTTGGAATTCTTGGAATTCTTGGAATTCTTGGAATTCTTGGAATTCTTGGAATTCTTGGAATTCTTGGAATTCTTGGAATTCGCCACGGCGCCATCGCGGTAAATTTTATCGTATTTTTTGTATCTGTAAACACAAATTTTACCGCATAGCTGATTTAGAGCTTCGTCGTATACGCTAGATTAAATTCTATTTTGCAAAAATAGCGAATTGGCAGTGTAGCCGTAAATTTCGTGCTTACTAGCAAAAATTTTGTCATTTGCTGAAAATGTGAAGTTAAATGCTAAAAAAAACGTAAAATCCCCGTCGAAATGGCGCGCAAGCTAGACGAAAGTGCTAGGCAAGTAGGCGGTACAAGAACTCGCAAAGCTCAAAATTTCACTCGCTGGCGCAAATTTAAATATACTTTAACGAATAGAAGTGTAAAATACGCCTCAAATTTCAACGATCAAGGGTTTTTATGCTAAAAGACGTCTTCCTTTTCGGCGGTTTAATTTCTTACGACCACACTTTCATCTATCTTTTTTACTTCTTTTTGGTCGTCGCTATCATCGTAGCAGTCGCGCTTTGCTCCACTCGCTCGCTTCAGCTTGTGCCTCACGGCATGCAAAACATCGCCGAAGCCTACTTAAGCGGCGTACTAACGATCGGTAAGGACGCGATGGGTAGCGAAGAGCAAGCCAAAAAATATCTTCCGCTAATTGCAACATTGGGATTTGTGATATTTTTTAGTAACGTTATCGGCTTGGTGCCGGGCTTTGAGTCGCCGAGCGCGAGTTTAAATTTAACCCTTTCGCTTACGCTTTGCGTTTGGTTGTACTACCATTTTGAGGGCGTTCGCGAGCACGGCGTGATCAACTATCTAAAGCACTTTATGGGGCCTGTGAAAATCCTAGCGCCGTTTATGTTCGTCATAGAGATCGTCTCGCATTTTTCGCGCGTTGTATCGCTTTCGTTCCGACTTTTCGGTAATATCAAAGGCGACGATACCTTCCTGCTCGTTATGCTTACTCTTGCTCCTGCGCTAATACCGATGGTACCGTTTGCACTGCTTACTTTTATGGCGATTTTGCAGACTTTTATTTTCATGGTTTTAAGCTACGTTTATCTAGCGGGCGCCGTGATCGTCGATGAGCATTAATTTTAAGCGAAATTTCTTATACTTCCTCGTGGGTGCGTCGTTCGGATTGATATTCGTCGGCGCATTCGTCTTTTTTGCCTACCCGTCATTTTATTTTTTAGGGTTAAAATTCCTCTTCATCTGCACCGCTCCAGGCGTGATATGCGTAATCATCACCTGCTTGATGGTCGATGTTTTCGATCTGAAAGAAAAGCTCCTTCATGGCGGCGAATAGAAATCTATCCGATTAAATTTTAAAATTTAGCCGCGCCGTGCGCCGCTACAAGCGAGTATTAAAGCAAAAAATTGTAAAATTACGCGAAATTTTTATTCTAAAAGGTTAAGTTTATGTTTGAAACCGTGATCGGCCTAGAGGTACACTGCCAGCTAAATACCAAAACCAAAATTTTCTGCTCCTGCCCCACGAGCTTCGGCGACGAGGCGAATTCGCACGTCTGCCCGACCTGCCTGGCGCTTCCGGGCGCTCTTCCCGTGCTAAATGAGGAGGCGGTTAAAAAAGCTATCAGTTTCGGCACCGCCGTTAATGCGACGATCAATCGCAAGTCGGTATTCGACCGCAAAAATTACTTCTATCCCGACCTTCCCAAGGCGTATCAAATTTCGCAGTGGACGATCCCGATCGTAGAGCACGGTGAGCTTTTCATAGCCGCGGACGGACAGAGCAAGCGCATCGGCATTACGCGCGCGCACCTGGAGGAGGATGCGGGCAAGAATAACCACGAAAGCTCGCGCAGCCTAGTCGATCTGAACCGCGCCGGCACGCCGCTTTTGGAGATCGTAAGCGAGCCCGATATGCGCTCTGCGGACGAGGCGGTCGCGTATCTAAAAAAACTCCACAGCATTTTGCGCTTTTTAAATATCAGCGACGCGAACATGCAAGAAGGCTCGTTTCGCTGCGACGTAAACGTCAGCATCCGTCCGCAAGGCGAGCAAAAGCTCTACACGCGCGTGGAGATTAAAAATTTAAACTCCTTTAAATTTATCCAAAAGGCGATCGAGTTTGAGATTGAGCGTCAGATCGAAGCGTGGCAGGACGGCAAATATGAGCAAGAGGTCGTGCAAGAAACCCGCCTTTTTGATACCGCCAAGCTTATCACCAAGCCGATGCGTAGCAAAGAAGACAGCGCCGAGTACCGCTACTTCCCCGACCCCGACCTGCTAACCGTGATCGTGGATGACGAGATGCTGGCTGCTGCGCAGCAGATCCCCGAGCTACCCGATCAGAAAAAGGCCCGCTACGTCCGCGAGCTGGGCGTTAAAGAAAAGGACGCCGAGATCATAATCTCGACCTACGAAAACGCGCGATTTTTTGAGGATCTGATCGCGGCGGGGCACGAGCCCAAACTCTGCGTCAGCTGGCTTACCGTCGAGCTTGCGGGCAGGCTCAAAAACGGCGTTACGATCGAGGATTCGCCCGTAGGTAGCGCGAAGATGAGCGAGCTTTTAAGCGCGATCGAAGGCGACGCAGTGTCGCAAAAGGCGGCCAAAGAGGTGCTTGACTATTTAATGGAGCACGACGAGGCCGTAAGCTCGGTCATCGACAAGCTAGGCTTGAGGCAGGTAAGCGATGACGGCGCGATTTTGGAGATCATAGCGCGCGTGATGAGCCAAAACGAGGACAAGGTTGCAGACTACCGCGGCGGCAAGGACAAGCTATTTGGCTTCTTCGTAGGCCAAGTGATGAAAGAGGGCAAGGGCGCGTTTAACCCTGCAAAGGTGAACGAGCTTCTGAAACAGAAGCTGGGCTGATTTCGCAGCTTCTGCGGCGGCAAAGAGCGAATTAAAGGCGGCGCGATGCATGCGATAGATGAAGCCTCTGGGATAAAATTTTAAATCCGCTCGCAGCGTTTTGCTTTGAGCTAAAGCTTTCGCGCGCCAATGGCGAAGGCTTTTCGTGTTATAATTTCATTCGGCGCGATCTCGGCGGCTACCTGCTCTGCTTTGCGCACGTTTTGTTCTTTTGAGCTCGTTTTTTCTAGTGCGGATCGTTTACATCAAGTGTCGGTCTGCGACGGAGGGGTTTAAGAAGGCACCCGTTAAAAAATTTTATTTACGGCTACCATCAAAGCGCGGCAAAGCTCGCAGGAAATGCGTAAAATTGCTCTGCTTGAGAGAGCGAGAACGGAAGCTCGGGGTGCGACGGGTAGAGTCGAATACGCAGGGTCGAATTTGAGCGGCGAGTCGATGTGTAGGCTAAATTTAATCAATCGCTGCGTCGGATACGCGTGCCCCAAACCTTGCGCCAAACGATAACGTGGTGAGCGACCGCAGATCATCTAGGCCCAAAGCACGCCTTGATAGATTTAAGTGGGTTTAAAAGCGCGATTTGCGATCGGGCGTCTGAGTAAAATTTTTAAAAATTTGATTTGCTTCGGCGATGCACGAGTGAAATTTAAAATGTATAATGGAGTTTCAAAATCCTCATTCGTTCACTGCCGCGCCTTTTGTGAAAGTGTTTTTTGGTGGAAGAGCAAAACCTTAAAAGTATGAAATTTTAGCGAGGTAAATTTTAAAAAAAGCGAAGTTTTTGCTGAGTAAATTTCAAAAGCGTAAAATTTTAATGAGACGAAATTTTGACGAGATGAAATTTCAAAAAGCGAATTTTAAAGCGTGGCTTCGGCTAGCATTTGTGCAGGCTCATGTCGGCGCTTTTGGACTAATTTTTCAAAGAGCGGGAATTTCAAGAGAATGAAATTTGAAAAACCGCAAATTTGCGAATAAATTTTTAAAAAGGAACATAATGAAAATCGCGGTTATCGGCGCTGGCAAATGGGGTAGCGCGCTTTTTGATGCGCTTAGCGTGAAAAACGAATGCGTCATCACTTCTCGCACGCCAAGGCAAATTCCGCATTTTGTAAGCGTGAGCGAGGCTCTGGAGTGCGAAGCGCTCGTTTTCGCGCTCGCGGCACAACAAACCGCGCAGTGGCTGGATCAAAATTTCACCTACAAAAATCAAAAAATTCTAGTCGCCTCCAAGGGTATCGACGCGGCTAGCGGCAGGTTTTTGAACGAAATTTTTGAATCTCATGTCGCGCGCGGCAATCTTGCTTATCTATCAGGTCCGTCGTTTGCCACTGAAGTCATGCAGAAGCTGCCTTGCGCGCTCGTCGTAAGCTCGTGTAACGAAAATCTAGCCGAGCTTTTCGCAAGCACTTTCCCTGCCTACATCAAGACCTACACGAGTGGCGATATCATCGGCGCAGAAGTGTGCGGCGCGTATAAAAACGTTATCGCCATCGCTAGCGGCGTTTGCGATGGGCTTGAGCTTGGCAATAACGCTAGAGCGAGCTTGATCGCACGCGGCATCGTAGAGATCGCGCGTTTCGGCAAGTTTTTCGGCGCACGAGACGAGACCTTTTTGGGCTTAAGCGGCGTGGGCGATCTGTTTTTGACCGCCTCGAGCGCACTATCGCGAAACTACCGCGTAGGACTAGGGCTTGCGCGCGGTAAAGGGCTCGAAGAAATTTTGCGCGAGTTGGGCGAGGTTGCCGAAGGCGTGGCTACGACCGAAGCGGTCGTAAATATCGCGACAAAGCACAAGATCTACGCTCCGATCGCTACCGAGGTCGCGCAAATTCTGCGTGGCAAGGACGTAAAAGCGAGTCTAAAGGACTTGCTGCGCAAAAAATAGCCGTGCGACGGAATTTACTCGCTAAATTTTAGCGGTAAATTCGGCCTGCATAGTTTTGATTTATCCGCTATGTTTATGGAATTTAGTTGCCGGTTTGCGGATTTTGGTCGTTGTTTGTTTGGATCTGCTTATGCGGCTTTGCCTGATATTTTATGGGCTTGATTTTCGCCTTGCGGCTTCGCGCATCTGATACGACGCAAAATCGCAGCAAAAGGGCGCTTGTATATGATGTGGCGTAGCGGCTATGATTTAAAATTTCGTTTTAAGCTTGAGTGCGAAATTTTAAAGCGAGGTCGTAAAATTTTAAAAAGAGGCTAAAATTTTAAAACATTTAAGGTGGGTCGCAGGTGGTTGACGGCTGAGAGTGGAGCATATTGCTTGTCTGTGACCGGGTAGGTCAAAATTTTTGATGTGTCAGATTTAAAAATTAAGGCGTAGTATTTTTTCTTTAGATGAGGCGGAAAGGCATAAATTTTGAAAATATTCAAGACAGATGATGTGTAGTTTTAATAAATTTTTATTGCTTGCAAAGGAGCGGATTGTTAGTCCGTGACTGCAGCAAGTAATAAAAATTTATCGAAAATCCATAGCGAATGGGGAATTAACAAGATGGAAAAATACGAAGGCTACAATCTCAGGCTACGCGACGCTCTCGTCGGCGTACAGTTTCTATTCGTCGCGTTCGGCGCACTCGTGCTGGTGCCGATATTAACGGGGCTTGATACGTCCGTGGCGCTGTTTACGGCGGGCATCGGCACGCTGCTGTTTCAGCTAATCACGCGCAAAAACGTCCCGCCGATCTTTCTCGCGTCTAGTTTCGCGTTTATCGCGCCGCTAAGCTTTGGTGTGAAGGAGTGGGGTATCGCCGCGACGATGAGCGGGGTGATCGCGGCGGGGCTTTTTTACGTGGTTCTAAGCTTGCTCATCAGGCTAAAAGGCGAGGGGTTTTTGCATAAAATTTTACCACCCGTGGTCGTCGGCCCCGTTATCATGACGATAGGTCTCATCCTCTCGCCAGCAGCCGTAAATATGGTCATGGGCAAGGGCAAAGAGGCACTATATACGCAGGGGCAGTCGCTTACGATCGCGCTCATCTCGCTCTCGGCGGTTATCGTCGTGATGATGTTTGGTCGCGGCATGTTGCGCCTCGTGCCGATACTGTGCGGTATCGCGGCTGGATACTGCGCGTCGCTGTTTGTAGGGATTGTGGACTTTACGCCGATTCTAAACGCGCCGTGGTTTGTGCTGCCGCATTTCACCGCGCCGGTTTTTAAGCTCGAAGCCGTGATCTACATGGTGCCTATCACCATCGCACCCGCGATCGAGCACATCGGCGATATGCTTGCGATCAGCAACGTCACGAAGGAAAATTTCCTAAAAAATCCAGGGCTTAAAAGCACGCTGCTAGGCGATGGGCTCGCGACGTCGCTGGCGGGTTGCTTCGGCGGACCGCCGAACACCACCTACTCCGAGGTCACGGGCGCAGTTAGCATCACGAAAGCTTACAATCCAGCCATCATGACCTTTGCCGCGCTTGCGGCGATACTGCTTGCATTCGTGGGCAAGCTCGGCGCCGCGCTCTCCACGATCCCCGCTCCCGTCATCGGCGGCATTATGCTGCTGCTTTTCGGTATCATCGCTAGCGTGGGCATGGAGACCCTGATCAAAAACGGCGTGGATCTGGCCGAGCCGCGCAATATGATCATCGTCGCGCTTATCTTCGTCTGCGCGATCGGCGGCATGGTGCTGGATTTTGGCGCGATGAGCTTTAGCGGCGTGGGGCTCGGCGCGCTCATCGGCATCACGCTAAATTTGGTGCTGCCAAAGACCAAGCATTTTGACGGATACTAAGTTAAATTTGCGCGGAGCTTGAGTCGTTTCGCGCGGTTGCGGGTAAATTTGAGCTGAGGCTTTGCCGCCAAATTTACCCGCAGTTTTCGCCGCCAAATTTACCGCGTCCTAAATTTTAAAATTTCACCCGTAAACGCTTTTAAATTTCTAACGTTTTAAACTAGCAAGATATATAATTGCCTTATGAAAAAGGCGAATAATTTAAGCAAATTTGATAAAAAGGCGCTAAAGCTGCTCTTTGCGGTACTTTTCGTGCCGCTCTTCATTTCGCTCGTTTTTATCTATGAGTTATCAGTGTATGATAGCTCGCGCGAGCTGCCCGCGGACGCGCAAAAGATCGGCAGAAGCGATTACTATAATATCGGCGGCAAAATTTATCTACGCTCTTGGAATCTCGCTCCTTACGAGCTGGAGGGCGGCGCAGACGCGGCGAGCTTTCGCGCGCTTGATACCGGCAGATACTCCTACACAAACGTCGGCATGGACGCTAGTAGCGTGTTTTGCGGCGCTCGCAAGATGTCGGGGCTGGATCCCGCTCGCACGCAAAAGATCGGCTCTCGCTACTACAGCGACGGACGCGTGAGCTACTTCTGCTCGGACGTTACGCAGCGCACGGGCGGCGCGATAAGCTACATTTACAAAGTTTTTTTACATGCGTTCGGGCTCTCTAAATGGCCGCAGGAGTACAACTATCCATACGCTAGACTTGATACTAGCGCGCCTATCTCGCCTCTGACCGAGAGCCCTTACGTCGCCACGGACGGTGAGCGGGTATTTTACGAGGGTAAAATTTTAGCAGGTGCGGATGCAAAAAATCTAAAACAGATAAGGCTAAAAATCATACACGAAGACGGCCCCGATTCGCCCGCGCACTTTCGCTCAGTCGATCGGTGGCTAAGCGACGGACGCAGCGTCTATGCAGACGGCGAGAGGCTAAATTTTACCCCTAGCGAGCAGATGTATCTCGTGGAGCCAAACGCCGGCATAGAGTTTCTTTATGATCCCGCTACGGGCGCGGTACTGATGAACGGCGAGAGATTTGATGCCGCAAACGAGCCCTATACGCCGCTAAATTTTCAGAGCGGGCATCAGGAATACATGCTGTTTGCGAGCAAAAACGGCATATTTTATCTAAGTAAGGATAAAATTTTAAATCGTCCGCGCGGTAGCGGCGCCGAGGGCCGGCTCAAAGACGCGCTTTGGTACGTGTATTATAAATTTGGCGCAGACGCCAGCCGGCTAAGCGCGCTAAAAAGGGCGGGCGACAATCCGTTTAAAGGCGCCGTGCGGCAGATCTCGGAGAAGCTTTTGAAGGACGACGCGGGATTTTATTATCTAAATTTCTACTCGCATAGCGTTTACGTCACGGGTCGCAGCGGCAGGCATCTGGATAAGCGGACAAATTTCATCGAGCTGCGAAAGATCACGCTTGGGGTACACGACGATGAGGTGATGGCGCAGATCGCGGACGAGGCGGCGCGAAACCCAGAAATGTCGCAGCAGATCTTTACCGCGCAGGACGTGGAGTACGAAAACGGCGCGGCCTTTTATATGTATTGCCTTGCGGCGGTTTTATTGCTCGGAGCTTGGATTTACAGCTACCTTAGAAAACGCAGCTTGCGACGCAGCTAAATTTATCCGCGCAGGCTTTAAAATATGAATTGCCCGCGCGCTTATATTAGTACGCGGGCAGCTTTAAGCTGCTTGTCAAAAACTGCTTTGTTGTAGGTGTAATATCGCCTCGGTGTAGCGAAATAAATGCGTTATAAAGCAGCTCTGCCTGGGGTACTAGCTTCCTATACACATCAGGGCGCAATGAGATGTTGATACGGTGCAAGTCAGTGCGCTTTACTTTAAATTTCATAGTATAACAAGTTGATTTTGCAAACTTACGGCAAATTTAATAGCCGAACAATTTACCTGCTGAATATGTGGCAAGACGATTTGGTTGTTTTATTTATAATTTAGCTTAGTTTAATTGCCGTTAAGCCAAACTCTAGGCTTTCTGAATTCGTACGAGTTTCGTGGTAGTTTCTAACTTCGAGTATATTTGCAGTGCTTGGGATTAAAGTGCAGGCGATAGATAAAGATTATGATATGTTAGCAGCTGAGTTTGGCTCGAAAATCATGCGAAGTTATGTGGCAGATGCACTACATAATTCGAGTAAAATTTAATCAAAGTTACGCCGATGAAGTTTTTAAGATTTACGAAAGGGTGGCGATTTTAGTATTTTATCTTTATAACTTGCCCCATTACCTATTTAATTTTTTTAGAATACCTAAGTGACAATTGCCTAAAATAATTCTTATCTATTATTTTTCAAAAATTCACAATACTTTTTTAAAATTATCAAAGACGATTGTTTTGCAGTTATTTTATTAGTATCTAGTTGTTTTGGGAAAATAAAATTTCGTTTACAATAGCAAATATTTGTTTCGCTTAGATTTCTAATTGCATTTTCATAGCAACCGCCATTATTTTTTATGGAATCATATATATTCTGGTTGTTTTTTATATTGCACCTATCAATATCTAAAACCTTGCATATATCGGCACTATTTGCAAAATGAGCCGATAAAAATGTCTCAAAATTTTGATACGTTAAAAATATATTGCTATATTTATTTATATAGCTAAGCTTGGTGCACAGCGTTTTTAAATACTTCAGTTCGGCATTATTATTGACTGCTCTATCTAAATCCGCCACTACAAAAACAGGTATAGGAGTTCCCCTATATTGCTCTAATATATCTATAAAGCTTTTATAGTTTCCGTTTTTAATATTTTTTATTTCAAAAACAAACTCGTCGCTCAAATGCTCATTTTTAAAATGTTTTAAGTAATATTATTCGGTTTGACCTTCAACTATGAATTTTATAGTTATCTTTTGTTTATTCATAATCGCCTCTTAAATAGCCCATATATGCTTTCTTTTTATCGTTTCTTAGTTCAAATTCGCTTAATGATTTTAAGGTTGTAGCGGTATTTTCTTTGCCTACTATATAAATTTGCGCCGGAGCAAGCATATCGGTATCAAATATAAGCGGGTTGTGAGAGCTTAATATAAATTGTCCTTTAATATTTGACGATGAGTTAATTACCCCATTTAATAGCCTAATTAGAGATATAGTGCTAATAGAGCTATCTAGCTCGTCTATTAGCATAACCGACTCTTCTGTAATGCCAATGTCGTCTATTGCATATACTAGCCCTATCATAAGCTCTATTATCTTCTTTACGCCGGAACTTTCTTTTTCAAATACAAAAGTTTTTTCATCTCTTTTTAAAATCAAAGAAAATCTATCATCCTTTATGTCTATGAAGTCAAAATCCGTAATACTATCATCTATAATCTCTAGTATATTCAAGACGGTGTCTTTATGTTTCATAAAAAAATTTCTTTCAAATAATTTAAAAGAAATCACTCTAACCTGACTAGCCATAACTTCGAAAGCGTTTATATTTTTACTATATTCGTATATATTTACCATGCTCTGAAAACTGCGCAGCTCTTTGATGCCATTATCTTTTATTTTATTTAAGACGGTGTCTCGAGGAACTACGGATAGTATCTTTTCATATTCGGTAGCTATCGGGAATGTTAGCTTGTCTTCGGCAAATCGATAAATCAAAACTTCATTTTTTGTTAAACTTTCGCTTATTATCTGCTCTTTATTAAACTTAATCTCATACGCATAACTATCTTTTTTACTATCAGTAATAACTATCCTATATTCAGTATATCCTATATCGGAACTGATAAACTGCAATTCTTTTTCTATATTTAACCCTTTTTCAATAATACGTAATATGCTCTCCAGTGCTTTCAGTATATTTGTTTTACCTGTAGCATTCTTCCCAAACAATACCACGCTTTTGGCGATTCTAGTATCCGAAAAGTAATTGCTTTCATATTTTGTATTTTTTAACCTTTGGTTTTGTTTTGCAGTAAAGTCTATCTTAATATTTTGGGATATGGATGCATATCCACAAACTTCAAAACTAGCTATCATTTTTAATTCCTATGTGTAATTTTTATGGAATTATAACATAATATAACCGCTTTTTACGCTTATATTTATATAATTTTTGTTATACTTTTTACGATTTTTGTCCATAACCTTAAAATATTCTGTGTTTTGGGATCAGCTTTTTAGTTTTGAAAATTTGAATTGCCATAACATTGGAGCATATAGATTCACTTTATTAAAGCTTAAAACTATATCTTACTATGTTTGCTTAATGGCAGAGCGTTTATATAAATTTGTTTCTTTAAAGCTTGAAAATTTTTCTAAATTGTGAGGGCAAGGTTTTCTTCGAATGAATATATATTTTATTAAAGTTTTAAAACTACTCACAAATACAGATGGGTTAAGCAAGGATTCTTATTGGAATTCTGTATTGCGCTAGGTCGGATTAGTAAATTTAAGCATGTTTAAATTTGCTAATTTTACCAGAGCCCGTTAAATCTCTATCTGGACTTGGATTTATTATAGGTCTCATTTATGCTTAGGGCGTTACTTTTGTGAAGATCTATTTCGCCAGATACCATGCTGCCAACTAAAATATGAAGTTTCAAAACCCAAAATTTCAATTTACTAAAATTTCGTCTTATCTAAAGTGGTTAGAATTTTATAAATTTTAATCCTAGCTTTCGATATAGGTTTTTAGTTTGCGGCCGATCTTTGGGTGTTTTAGCTTTTTGATCGCCGAGCTTTCGATCTGGCGGACGCGCTCGCGGGTGATGTTGAGCTCCTTGCCGATCTCTTCGAGCGTGCGGTCGCTCTCGTCGTCAAGCAGTCCGAATCGCATGCGGATTACCGTGCGCTCGCGGTCGTTGAGCTGTTCTAAGATATCGTCGATCTGCTCTTTTAGGTCGGATTTTAAAATTTGCTCGATCGGCGAAACTGAGCTTTTATCCTCGACGAAATCGCCGAATTTACCGTCATCCTCGTTTCCGATCGGCGCTTCTAGGCTGATCGGCTCCTTTGTGATTTTGATGACTTGCTTTACTTTATCGACGCTAAGGCCTACCTCTTGCGCGATGACGTTGATATCGGGCTCCTTGCCGCCTTCTTGCATATATTTGCGTGTGATTTTATTAATTCGATTTATCGTCTCGATCATATGGATCGGAATGCGGATCGTGCGCGCTTGATCGGCGATGGCGCGGCTGATCGCCTGGCGGATCCACCACGTCGCGTAGGTAGAAAATTTATAGCCGCGCTTGTATTCAAATTTATCCACTGCCTTCATAAGTCCGATATTGCCCTCTTGGATGAGGTCTAAAAACGGCAGCCCGCGGTTGGTATAGCGCTTAGCGATGGAGACGACCAGGCGCAGGTTGGACTTCGCCATGCGCGCCTTTGCATTGTCGCTAATGCGCTTGCCGCGCTTGATCTGCTCTAAAATTTCTTTCAGCCGCTCGGGCTCGAGGTTGAAGCTTTTTTTGCTCGCCTCTTTGGTCAAAAAGAGCTTTTTAATATCGACGTAGGTCGAGACCATCGTGGCTTCCGGCACGCGCGCGATAATGTCGTCTTTGCTGAGTTTCGTGATCTCTTTTAGGATTTTTTTGTGATTTTCGCGCAGTTCGGCGCTAAACATCGGCAGCTTGTATTCCAGGCGCTTGAGCTCTTTTTCAAAGCCCTCGTCGCTTTTTAGCGCGGTCTCCATCGATTTTACGATCTCGGTGATGAGCTTGCTCGTAGGCCCCAGATCCATGAGCTTTTCTTTTAAAATTTTCTTTTTAAACGCCAAGTTTAGCTTCGATAAAATTCCCTTGCTCTCTTTAATCGCTTCGGCGTTTTTCTCGGCAAATTTCATCCAGTCCTTTTTGGCTTTTTCAAGAGCCTTGAAGCTTTCGATGACCTTTAGAGCGCGCTTATCGTTCTTTTTGGATCGCCTTTGCTTCGCCTCGTCCGCGCTCTCCTCATCCTCCTCGTCGTCGTAATCATCCTCCGGCAGCTCCTCTTCGTCCTCCTCTTCACCCTCTTCGTCGCTGTCGTCAAAGCTCTTGAAAAGCTCCTTCACGCGGCGTTCGCGGTTGATAAGTGGCTCTTTATAGTCTAAAATAAAGTCTATTAAGTACGGCACCGAGCAAAACGCGTCGATGATGATGTCCTCGCCGAGCTCGATTTTTTTGCTGATCTCGATCTCTTCTTCTTTGGTTAGCAGTGGGATCTGTCCCATTTCGCGTAGATACATCCGCACCGGGCTGTCCGAACGGCTCCACTCCAAAAGCTCGACGTCGCTGGATAGGTCAAATTCCTCGTCCCAGCCCTCGTCCAGCAGCTTTTTTTGCGTGGCTTCTTTGAGTTTCGCATCCTCTAAATTTTTGATTTTGGAGATTTCTGCGGCGGAGATCAGCTCGACGTCGAATTTTTTCGTAAGCGCTTCGACTTTCTTAACGGCCGTCGCGGTGGGAGCCTTGTCGAAAAATTTTATCAGTCTTTCGTAGGTGATGTAGCTTTTCTGATTTTCGTCGAAAAATTGCTCGATGGGGCTTAAGGCGTCTTTTGGGCTCGCCATAAAATCTCCTTGTGTCATTGTGTATTTGGTTTTGGAAGATCAGATTATACCGAAACGCTCTTTATTTTTGCTTATATACGGCGCAAACTATCTAAATTTAATGATTTTTCAAATTCTAGAAATTAGGCTAAATTTTAAAATTTAGGTTATATTTTTAGCTAAATTTAAGATTGCCCGCTAAAATTTCGTGCTTGTAAGACGAAAATTAGTACGCCGAAATTCTGCCTCCTTTACGCCGCCGCTTTAAAATTTAGCGCCTCCAAACTTCCTATCTCTGCGCTCTCGCGTTTAAATTTAGCCCTAAATTTCAAGCGAGGAATTCCGCCCCCACATCGGAGCGATTGAGCGGATTTTAATAAATTTGTCGGTAAAATCGCGCATCTATTTTAAAATTTAAGGCGGAAATATGGCAAAAGTATGGAAATTCGGCGATGATATCGACACCGACATTATTATCGCGGCGCGCTACCTAAATACCTCCGACGCGGCGGTGCTTGCGACGCATATCATGGAGGATGCGGATAGGGATTTTTCGTCCAAAATCGCTCGCGGCGACATCATCGTAGCGGGAAAAAATTTCGGCTGCGGCAGCTCGCGCGAGCACGCTCCGATGGCGCTTAAGGCCGCCGGGATTTCATGCGTGATCGCAAAAAACTTCGCTAGGATTTTTTATCGAAACAGCTTCAACACGGGCTTTTTGATCCTCGAATGCGACGAGACGGATAAGATCGCGCAGGGCGACGAGCTTAGCATCGATCTAAAGGGCGGCGTAATTAAAAATTTAACTCAAAAAACTGAGTATAAATTCGCCGCGATACCGGAGTTTATGCAAAAGCTCCTCGACGCGGGCGGAGCGATAAATTACGCAAAAACAAAGATAAACTTGTAAGGAATTTGGATGAAAAAATACGACGTATGCGTGATAAAAGGCGACGGAATCGGCCCTGAGATCATCGAAGAAGCGATAAAAGTGCTCGATGCCGTAAGCCATAAATTTAATTTCGAGCTAAATTTTGACTACCGTTTAATGGGCGGCGCGGCGATCGACATTATGGGCGTTCCGCTTCCAGATGAAACGCTAAATGCCGCTAAGTCAAGCGACGCGGTGCTTTTCGGCGCGATCGGCGGCGCGAAATGGGATGGTCTGCCGCGCGAACTGCGCCCCGAAAGCGGACTGCTTAAAATTCGCAAAGAGCTTGGAGCGTTTGCAAACCTGCGCCCTGCGATGATTTTTGATGAGCTAATAAACGCTTCGACGCTAAAGCCTGAGATCATCAAGGGCGTCGATATAATGGTGGTGCGCGAGCTTACGGGCGGGATTTATTTCGGGCAGCCGCGCGTTAAAAACGAAAAGGACGCGCTAAATACGATGTGTTACAACGCCGCCGAGATTGAGCGCGTCGCAAAAGTTGCCTTTGAGGCTGCGCTTTTGCGAAACAAAAAGATAACGCTCGTGGATAAAGCCAACGTGCTTGAAACAAGTCAGCTGTGGCGCGAGGTCGTAAGCGAGCTAGCCAAAAATTACGAGGGGATAAATTTGGAGTTTATGTACGTAGATAACGCCGCTATGCAGCTTGTGCGGGCGCCCGCGCAGTTTGATGTGATTTTAACGGAAAATTTATTCGGCGATATTTTAAGCGATGAGGCGAGCATGATCTGCGGCTCGATCGGACTACTTCCGAGTGCAAGTATCGGCGGCAAGGTAGGCATCTACGAGCCGATCCACGGCAGCGCGCCCGACATCGCGGGGCAGGGGATTGCAAACCCGATCGCTACGATCTTAAGCGCTGCGATGATGCTGAAATACGCATTCGGCGAGAATGAAGCGGCAGAAGCGATCGAGCTTGCCGTACGCGGCGTGCTTCGCGACGGATACCGCACCAAGGACATCGCGCAGTACGACGCCAAAGAAATTTGCTCGACTACAGAGATCGGCTCGATCATCGCAGATTACGCGGCTAAGGCTTAGGAGCCAGCTTTGAATGGCGCACTAGCATATGCTATGGAGCTTGAGAAAAAAGGCGATATCTACGGCGCGATGCGGATTTGCCGCGGTATTTTACGCGATAATCCGCAAGATGGCGATGCGGCGGTGCTTTTTGCGCGGCTAAATTTAAATCACCGGGTAAGCTCGGGCGTCAATATGGCGATGTTGGAGCGCTTTTTAAGCGTCGATGCGCGCAAACAAGCGGAATTTAAGAGGTGGCTAATTGATGTATGAAAATGAACTAGAAGATATCATCGAAGCAGTAAATGAGATGAAAGCGCAAAAGCGCGCGCAAAATTTGACGGCGCAGCAAGAGAGGGCTACAAATGCAAGTAGCACCGAAGCAGGATCGCAGGATGCTTTAAGCCCCGCCTCTTTTGCGCCAGATCCCATTGCACCTGATGCTTTAAATTCCGCATCTGCGCCGGATATCGCTTCATCAAATGCACAAAATTTCACTTCCTTAGATACTAAAAATTCCACTTCGCGTTTTGTTTCATCGGACGCTTTAAATTCCACCCTAGATCGTTCAAATTTCATGGCGAGTAATAGCTCTGCGCCTAGCGGCGCGGAGTTTGCGGCGGATGCTACTTTAAAAAAATCTGTCGTAAAAGATGAAAATTTTACTTTTTCCAGCGAGGAGAATTCTAAAGATTCTGATCTTACAAGCAGAGAAAATTCCGTGGCCTCCGTCTCTTTAAATGGAGAAAATTTTATAAATTTCACTTCTGCAAGTGGCAAAGATTCCGTAAATACCGCCTTTGCAAGCGATGAAATTTTAAAAAGCTCTGCCGCGAAATTTGACGAAAGCTTTCGTGATTTATCAGGCATCGCAGGTGAAATTTACGATAGTCTAGGCAGCGATATGAATGGGTTTATTTCGCCGCAAAGCAGGGACGCAAGCATGGCGCAAAGCTCTGCCGAAAGTAAAGATTTTGAATTAGCGCTAAATTCTACGGATGACGACTCCCAAAGCGAGCAAGATTTGACGCCTCGTATTTTAGGCGCGCATTTTAAGGAGCTAAGCAATGACGATTTTGGGCCTGGCTCTGATTTTAAAGAAAGCGAGGCTGACGATTATTTCAGCACAGCGCATTCTAAAAAGCAGGATTTAGCGTCGCTTCAAGCTCAAAATTCCGTCGCACTAGAGATCCGAAATGCTGCCACGCGCCAGCAAAATTTCGTTTCGCAGTCACAGAATTTTACGATGCCTGGGGTGCGAGGTGATGAGCTCGCCACGCCGCAGCTTCGTAATTCCACCGCGCAGGATATGCAAGCGGGAAGTTTTGCCTCTTATGGTGCTAAAAATTCCGCCGTGCGCCAGCCCGAGGAAGCACGACATCTCGGGGCCGCGAGACAAGTGGGTGACAAATCAAAATATCTCGCAAATGCAGATTTCAAAATTTCAAGCGAAGCGGAGTTTTTGAGCGCGATAAAAGAGCGAATTTTAGTGCTTTTTGAGGGGCTGAACGCTTTTGAGAAGGGTGATTTGAACGCGCGCGTGGAGCTAAATTTAAAATTTATGGAATTTTTGCTTGCAAGTATCGAAAACCGACTTGAAAATCTATCAAAATGACGATTTTATCGCGCTTTTAGATTATCTTAAAAAATTTAGCTCACGCATATATCTGGTAGGCGGCTGCGTGCGCGATCATTTTTTGGGACGGGCGAGTGCTGATGTGGATGTGGAGCTTTACGATGTGGGTCCGCACCGCTTCGAGCAAATTATGCAGGACTTCGGCGCGCAGGGCGTTGGCAAAAGCTACTTCGTTTATAAATATAAAAGCTTTGACATCTCGCTGCCGCGCACCGAGAGTAAGACAGGCATCGGACACAAGGGCTTCAGTGTCGCTTTGGCTACGGACGAACGTGAGGCTAGCAGGCGACGCGATTTTACAATCAATGCGATGATGATAAACGCTATAAGCGGTAAAGTTCTCGATTTTTACGGCGGGCTTGCGGATCTGCACGCGCGTATTTTGCGAGTGGTTGATCCACGCACTTTCGTGGAGGATAGCTTGCGCGTGTATCGCGCGGTACAGTTTGCCGCAAGATTTGAGCTTCGCACCGAGCATCACACCTTAGAGCTCATGCGTAGTATCGACGTTAGCGATCTTAGTTGCGAGCGCGTTAAAGCAGAGCTGATTAAATTTTTCCGTGCACCTGCGCACCGATACGGGATGATGCTAATGCAAGAGCTGGGGCTTTATGAGCGGGTTTTTGGATTGCGGATTGATACGCGTACGCACGAGCGACTGATAAAATTCATAGAGCACGGCGAATCTTTCGTGAGAAATGAAATGTTTTTTTTATATGCGTTTTTGAATTTTTTAGGATTAGATAAAGATAAAATTTTAAAGAATTTAGGGCTAAATTCTCTTTATAAAAGGCTACTTAGCGAGCCGTTTTTTAAGCGGGTAAGCGACGAGCGGCTATGCAAAATCGCTCTAAAAATGCCGCTTAAGCAGTGGCTCGGGCTATATTGTAAAGGTAGGGTGCAAGCGGCAAAGCGGCTTGGGATTTGGGATAAGAAATTTAAAAGCTTGGTTTGCGCTACGGATGTCGCTCGCAATCTGCGCGGCGCTGCGATCGGCAAGGAGATTGAGAGGCTGCAAGAAGCGGAGATTAGGGCATTTGTAGCGGCTTTAAAAGCGTAAATTTAGAGAGATTTTTGTAAAATTGCCGTTTTATTTAGGAGCTAGTTTTATGAAAAAATTCTATCGTCGCGACGAAATTTACGCGTTTTGCAAGAATGCTGCGTCTTTGCAAAAGCGCGCTTTTTGCTTTGATCGCAGGCGAAATCTCGTGATTTTTGCTGCACGAAATTTTATCTTTTGCGACGAGCGAAATTTAAATTTTTGCGGCGTAAAATTTCATAGCGCAAAGCTTAGTTCGGTAGGATTTCATGACGCGGAATTTTACCTATTAAAATTTTATCCGTCGTGCCGCCACACCGAGAAAACCCACGAGGCGAAGCTTTATGGATCGCGCGAATTTCGCAGATCGCATCACTGCGGCGAGAAATTATACGAAACGTGCGGTAACTATGCGGAATTTCACGGCTCGCATTACAGCGAGATGAAATTTTGCGGATTAGGACATCTTGGCACAAAATCTCACAGCCTGCATCATATTAAACGCATTAAAGCAAAATTTAGCGAGCCGTATCGCTGCAAGGAGATATCTGATGCCTTGCAGCATCGCAAAATCATGAACCTAAATTGTACTTCGCAGAATTTCAAATTGTGGAATTTTGCCCATTCAAATTTGCAAGGCTTTACCGCGCAAAATTCCAAGCCGCGTAATTTAGCTTTGCAAAATTCTAAATCTCAAAACTTTGCCTCGCGGAATTTTAAATCACAGAATTTCGCTCGTGCAAAATCGGTGATTTTTGATGTTTAATATCGTGTTAGTATATCCGCAGATCCACACAAACACCGGCTCCATCGGGCGCATGTGCGTCAATGCGGGGTGCCCTTTGCATCTGATCAAGCCGCTCGGATTTGTCATCGACGATAAGCATCTACGCCGTGCGGGGCTTGATTATTGGGCGAGCTTGGATCTTAAAATTTGGGAGAGTTGGGACGAGTTTATGGCGGCGAACGGGAAATTTAAGCAGCGCTTCTTTTTTGCGACGACAAAGACGAACAAGCTCTACTACGAGGCGAAATTTCAGCCGGGCGATTTTTTGATTTTCGGCTCTGAAGGCCATGGGCTGCCGCTTGAGATCATGCGCACAAACCGTGAAAACTGCATCACGATCCCGATGAGCGGGGCGGGGCGCAGTTTAAATTTAGCCACCAGCGTGGGCATCGTAACCTACGAAGCGATCCGCCAAAACATCGATAAATTTGACTTTAGGAGCGCGGTTTGCGAGTTTTAGCGCTACTTTTTGCGATGTTTTTCTGCGGCGCGAGTGCAGCGGAGCTGAAAATCGCATCGTTTAACGTGCAAAATTTATTCGACGGCGTAAACGACGGCACGGAGTACGCGGATTTTGAGATCGGGCGCGGAGGCTGGAGCGAGCAAAAATACGAGCGCAAGCTGCAAGAGATAGCGGACGAGATAAGCGCGCTTAATGCCGATATTTTGGGGCTGCAAGAGATCGAAAACGAAGCGGTGCTAAAAGCGCTTGCGCAGAAGGCGGGCTATAAATTCTACGCTTTTTCGCGCGCGCAGACTGCACCTGCGGGCGTGGCAGTGATGTCGCGCATACCGATAAAATTTCAAAAAACTTACCGCCCGACAGAGCTTAAAACTAGAGATATTTTGCGCGCTGATTTTGCGCTTGGTGGCACTGATTTTAGCTTTTATGTCGTACATATGCTCTCTGCACGCAATCCGCTAAGCGAGCGCAAGCGCAATTTCGCCTTTTTACGCGAGGTTTTGCAAGGGCACCAACGCGCTATCGTAGCGGGAGATTTTAATACGAATTTCGGGCGAAATTCCTTGCTAAACGAGCTTATCGAGCGCGACGGATTTAGTGATTTATGGGCGCTACATCCCTGCTCGCAGTTAAAGCATTTTGGCTCTTGTGAATCTCATGAAAGCGGCGCAGTGCTAGATCATATCTTGCTTAGCGACGATTTTTTTAGTAACGAGCCTGGATATAAAAAGGACAGTTTCGTGGTTGCTAAATCCTCTACCGCTTCCGATCATTTCCCGATTAGCTTCATTCTGACGGACGAGGGCGCTTTAAAATCTACGCCGAAAAAGCAAGAATTTTTAGCTAAAAATACCGCTAGCTCCGCAAAGACCGTCACGATAGAGGAGCTTTACGGGCGCATTATAAGCGAGCCTGTGCTGATAAAAGGCGCAGTCGTGAGCTTTGCAAACCGCCACGGCTTTGCGATCTCCCAAGATGGAAGCGGAGTTTTTGTCTATGGCGGCGGCGGGCTGCAGTTAGGCGATAAACTCGATCTGCTAGTAAAAAAGACGAAATTTTATAAGCAAAGCTTTGAGATAGACGATTTTGAGATCGTATCTAGAAGCGGCAACGTAGGCTATATCGCGCCATACGTTTTGCCTAGCGCATCGGTGCGGCAGCTGCGCGCAGGAGATGTGATAAGCACGATCAAAGGCGACGTTAAAGACGGCATAATTGATCTAAAAGGCGCGGGCGAGTTTAGAATTTTTCGCAAAAGCGCCCCTGTGCAAAACGGCAAAAATTTAGAATTTGAAAACGCCTATTTTACGATTTATAAAGGGCAAAAGGAATTTATAGTAGAATGATACACGCCGTTATAACCGCATTTTTCGTGCTTTTTATGATATTTATGATCGTAGGATTTAACCGCGAAATGATGGAGAAAAACGAAAAACGAAATCAACGAAAAAAGGATAAAGATGGAACTACTCATTGAGATTGGGGTCGAGGAGCTGCCTGCGATCCCGTTTTTAAAAGAGCGTGCGAATATCGCGCCAAAATGGCGCGCAGTGCTTGAGGCTAACCGCATAAATAGCGACTTTCGCTTTGAATTTAGCCCGCGTAGATTTGTGCTATTTCACGAGGATTTTCCGCAACGCGGCGATGATGCACAGATCGTAAGTACGGGTGCACCTAAGTCCGTCGCGCTCAAAGACGGCGCGTGGAGCCCTGCAGCGCTAAGTTTCGCTAAAAAATACGGCATAAGCGAAAGCGAGCTGGAATTTCGGCAGGTGGGCGGCAAAGAGGTGCTTTACCACGCTGAGGTGCAAAAGGGGCGCGATAGTCGTGAAATTCTAGGCGAAATGATAGAGGAGTTTTTACGATCGCTAAATTTTGGACGCGCGATGCGCTGGGGTAGCGGCGAGTTTGAGTTTATCCGTCCGATAAGAAGCATAGCCTGCGTTTTGGGCGGTCAAAACGTAGATTTTGAAATTTATGGCGTGCGAAGCGCAGCTGCATTTTTTCCGCACCGGAAATTTGGCTACGAAGCGATTAAATTTAAAGACGCCGTGGATTATTTCGCACTGCTGGAGCGTAACGGCGTAATTTTAAGCGAGCAAAAAAGAAAAGATAAAATTCTAAGCGAGTTTGCAAAGCTCGAGAAAAAGCATGGCTTTAAGATCGAGGTCGATCCTGCGTTGCTAGATGAAGTAACGGCGATCACCGAGTACCCGACTGCGCTGCTAGGCAGCTTTGAGCGAGATTTTTTAAGCGTGCCAAAAGAGGTCATTATCACTTCGATGAAGGAGAATCAGCGCTATTTTCCCGTTTTCGAGGGTAAAAACTTAAGCAATCATTTCGTTGTCGTTAGTAATGCGATCACCGATGATGACGAGCTTGTAGTACGCGGTAATGAAAAAGTTTTACGCGCGCGCCTAAGCGATGCTATGTTTTTTTGGAAAAGCGATTTGCAAGCGGAATTTAGCCCTGAAAAACTTAAGCAAATATCCTATATGCAAGCTCTTGGCTCAGTTTATGATAAGCAAGTGCGCGAGCTAGCAGTAGCAAGGGCACTGAGCGCGGATTATGCTACGCAGATTGAGGCGGAGATCGGCAAAAAGGATTTTGCGCAGGATGTGGAAAATGCTGTAATGTTTAGTAAAGCAGACCTTAGCAGCACGATGGTGGGTGAATTTAGCGAGCTTCAAGGCATTATGGGCAGCTACTATGCCGCACACGCTGGACTGGCAGATCATGTATGCCGCGCGATACGCGAGCAATATCTGCCTAGCGGCGAGGATAGCGAGCTGCCAAGCGGTGTATTTAGTAGCGTAATCGCTATAGCGATGAAATTTGAAACGCTCCTGGGGCTTTTTAGCATCAATAAAGTTCCAAGCGGCAATAAAGATCCGTATGCGCTTCGCCGCGCAGCTACGGGGCTAATTAAAATTTTACTAAATCAAGGATTGAGCTTTGATGCGAATGCGCTGGCGCAAAAGCTGGCGCCAAATTATAAGAAATTTGACATTTCTAAGCTGCTGGATTTTATAAAAGATAGGTTATATGGAATTTTTGACGAGATAAATCCGTCCGTGATCAAGGCGTGCATCGCAAGCGGCGAAAACGATCTATTACTACTAAGCAAGGCCATAAAGGCGCTGGGCGAGATCGCAGCAGCAGCGGATTTCGGGGAAAATTTTGCAACCTTTAAGCGCCTAGCTAATATCATCAAGGACGAAAAAATAGGCGCGGTGGACGAAAACCTATTCGAACACGGCGCTGAGCGTGCGCTAAATGCGGCGTTCAGGGCGATTAAGCTCAACGAAAACGATGTGAGTGGGTATCTGCGCTCACTATTTGGGCTTAAAGGCGTGATTGATGATTTTTTCGATAACGTAATGATAAACGTCCAGGATGTCAAGATACGCACAAATCGTATCGCAAATATCGGGCAAATTTATCGCGCGTTTTTGCAATTTGCCGATATCAAAGAGATAGGATTTTAATTCCGCTTAGAGCTCATTCGCCCAAGGTTTACGCGAACCTTGGGTAAAATTTTACCGCGCAAAGGAGCGCAAATGCTAATCATCAACGCAAAATTACCAACTAAAAATCTAAAAATTACAAAATCTCTCTCGCAGCTGATTCAGGGTTTTCTTTATCGCTATCTGCCTGCTTCGGAGCATGTAGGATACAGGCATGAATCAAGCGGTAAAATTTTTAAACGCACGGTGTTTGATTTTATCTTGCGAGGAGAGGACTTGCGCGTGCGATTTGCTTCATGCGAGCCGGAGTTTGAACGTAAAATCGCGCTAGCAGTGCTAAAAGACGGGCTAAGCTTGGGTGAAATTCTATTTACGCAAACTACCGTCGAAGCAAAAAATCATAAAATTTGCGAGAACGAAGCTATTGTGCAAGGCTACGTGGCGTGCGCAGTAAGCGGGCTTTTGGGGCATAAAGTCTATTTGCAGCCGCAAGATAGCAGGCATTTAGAGATGATGAAGACGAATATTTTACAGCGATTTGAAACGATTATGGGGCGAAAATATGATGGCGAAATGGAGTTAAATTTATTGTGGCAAAAGCCGGGTGAATCTGCGAAATTCTATTACGGCAACAATCGCGAGCCGGTATATACGTGGCAAGCAAGATGGAAAATTGTAGCTAGGGCTGAACTAATCAATTTGATCCTTGGCACGGGCGCTGGAAGCGGGTGCATGAACTATGGAGTAGGGGTTTTGGAGGTTGTAAAGCAAGACTGCATTAAAGCACAAATTTCAAATCCTAAAAAGGATGATTGCTTGCTTTAAAACCGATTGTATAATAAAAATTCAAAAAAGGCAAATTATCTCATTAAAACACAATAACTATTGACAATATAATTAAAATTAGTTATAATTCACCTATATTTTAGAAAGGATAAATTTTGGGCGATATAGTTAAAATTTTTTCTAGTATCGGCGAGATTTATGATAAACAAAAAACTAAAATTAACAATAAAAGCTATGAATACGATGCTATTAAAATTTATCTTTGCGATATTAAAAGCAAAGAAATATCAGTAAATAACAATATTTCAAGAGATGATTTAATAGTTTGTAGATTTGGCATAGGCGCGAATTCTGGCAATTTGTTCCCTAATGTCCAATTCATTAGCAAAGCCGTAAAAGACGATACTCCTAAATTTATAAAAGGAATTTTAAAAGCCGTAAAAAATATGCTCTCTTGTTTCAATCCTGACGATATCAAAAACGATAAAATATTAACGGATTTATCTAGCTTAAACGAGAGCTTTTTTGATGATATTTTAAGTGAAATTGCAGCTCTACAAGAAGAGCCTAAGAAAAAAGGCATGAAAGTGGCTACTTTTTTTGCATTATCTTGGGAGTGTAGACCGATTTCGGCGTATTTTAAAAGTATTTTTACGAGTCATTTAAGCGATAGTAATAATGGTAAAACTGCCAAAATTTATGGTTATGATATGCTTGCAAATAATATGGGTATTGGCGGAGATGCGAATTTGGCGTTTTGTTCCGTAAATGAGCTACCGACTGCTTTGCAAGACATTAAAGTTAGATTACTACCTCTAAATAGCGCTAATGCAAATTTGGTCAAAAACGGTTTTATGGCAATTGATAAGGAATTATCTTTTAATTTTTACGGGGATAAAATGGCGATCTTACCAACGTTAATGGTAAATGATGCAAATTTATTAGAAAAAATAGTGGAAATTTTAAAAGATCCGAGCGAAAAGAAAAAAGATCTGCAAGGCATACAAAATATCGAAGAAAGTATTAATTACGAATTGGAATTCGTAGCTAAAGCACAAGCAAATATGCCCGTACTAAATACAATTTTATTTTATAAAAAAAGCAATGCCGCGGTTAATGTATTATTGCAAATAGATGATGTATTGCCGTCTTATATTTCTAAAATTTCCGATTTAATGGGTAGATATAACATTAGGGCGATTAGGCGAAAAGATAGTAAAGATCAACAAGACGATACTATTTACATGCAAAATTTATTTCTTAAAAATATCGATATTATGGATTTTTTATTATCGCAAAATAGGATGAATTTAGATGATATGATGGAAAAATATGCTGCTTTGATTTATAAAGGCAATATTAATTCTAGTTATGCGTCAAAAATAGAATGGGGATTTTATTTTAATCGCGTTAAGACATATCAAAATAGAAGTATAGAAAGTATCGAAAAATATCAAAATTTCTTTAATGAAATAGGTGCTTTAAATGAAAAAATATCATTTGAAAGGGAGGTTAATTTGCAAAGCTTAAGCGATAAAAAAGAGCTAATAAGCTCTATTTTGAAAAATAGCGAATTTCTAAAAGATAATGAAGTATTGCAGAGTGCATATTTGCTAGGAATGATGTCAGCAGGGTTGATAAATCGCCAATTTGCTATTAGCAAAAATAGTTCATTTGAAAAATGGCTGAATAATGCCGGAGCAATTACGAAAGAGCTTTTAGAACGGATTTGGACCAAGTGCGATGAAACTAACAAAAAACTCTCCAATGTATCGCGAGGAAAAAGAAGCGCTAATATAGAAATCATGCGTGATATTTTGATTGGAATTTTACCAAGTGCGTTTTTATCTCAAAAGCGGGTTAAGAGCGCTTATGTAACGCTAGCTTTTGCTATGGGCGGAAGTGATTTTACGAAATATATTAAAGATAACACTCAAGGAGACGAGTAATGAAAAAGAAGGAAATTCTATTTCTTTGGGATGGCGAAAATTTTAATCCAAACGGCGATATGCTAAGAGATAACGCTCCTAGGATAGACGATGAGACAGGTATAGCAGAAGTTACTGATGTACGTATAAAGCGAACAATTAGAGATGAAATTATGAAAAAAGACGAAAGTGCGATTTTCATTAAAGAGTATAAAAGAGATGAAAATATCTTAGATTGCAAAAGCGCAATACGTGAAGTAATTAACGTGAAGCAAGAAAAAATCGAGATTGAAAAAGAAATTTTATCTAAATTTATCGATATTCGCGCATTTGGTGGAGTTTTGCCGATATCGGATAAAGACGAGATGAAAAAAGAAGGCATAAAAACAGCCGGAATTCAATTTGTTGGACCAATTCAGTTTAGAATGAGCAGATCGCTTCATAGAGTTGCGGTAGAGCATATAAAGGGCACCGGCGCGTTTGCAAGCGGTAGCGATAAGGCAAATAAAACGTTTAGAGAAGAAGATTTTTTAAATTATGCAATCTTTGCAACTTACGGAATAGTGGATAATCATAGTGCAAAGATTACAAATTTAAGTGAAGATGATGTGAAAGTGATTTTAGGCGCGCTCTGGAGCGGGACTAAGAATTTAATTACTCGCACGAAAATGGGTCAGATGCCTAGGTTTATGCTAGTAATTACATATAAAAATGATACTTTTGCTGGAGATTTAAATAACTGTATAACTATAAATAGTAGCAAAGAAGATGTGGAGATAAGAAGTATAAATGATTTTACGATTGATTTTTCTAGATTAAAAGCTAAACTTACCAGATACGCGCAAGAAATCGAAAAAATAGAGTATATGAGCGATTTTGACTTCGAGCAAAATAACAGATCACAATTTGATAGTAATTGGATAAAAAGAGGATTTTAAATGGATATAATAGCTTTTGAGCTATCGGGAGATTATGCGCATTTTTCTCATCCGGCTACTATCTACTCGTCTCTTACATACCCGGTGCCACCAAAGACTGCCATCATGGGGCTTTTGGGAGCGATTATAGGTGAAATGAATTATTTTAAACTTAACGATATAGGTTATAGCGTTATTTTAAGTTCGCAATTTCGCAAAAAAACTATGATTTTTAACGGTATAAAATTTGCTCTATCTTCAAGTATGCATATCGAACAAGGCTATCAAGATTCTAGCGAGAAAAAGCAGTTTTATAAAGAGCTAATAAAAGATCCTAGATATGTCATATTCGTTGATTTAAGTGCTTTAAACGCTTCTTATAAAGAAAATATAATCGACAGCTTAAAAGCTCATAGATGTGTCTTCACACCATATTTAGGTATAAATTTTTGTATAGCGGATTTTAAATATATCGAGATAAAAAATTGTGAATTGGTGCATGAAAAGGAAAGTTTTATAGATACGTTCGTTTTAATGGACGATTTTATATTTGATGCACAAAGCTTTGATATCAGACTTACTACGGCTAGAATGGCTTGCGGATGTGAAGAGGGTAGAATTTTTAAGGATTTTAAAGATTTTGTTATTAAGTTAAGCGGCAATAGTCAAATCAAAGCAAAGAATAGAGGAAATATCTATCAAATAAATGACTACAAGGTCTACTTTGCAAAGTGAGCCGCTATCACATCCTAACAAACCGCTAATAAAGCATATAACAAATATGCTTGCCGAAGCGGATAGTAGGCTTTTACAATGCATTAAAATTTATCACGATATAGCTAAGCTAAAAACTAATTTTCAAATTTATATCAAAAATCCTACCGAAAAAATTTCAGATAAAAATCATGCTTTATTATCATCTTATATATTTTTACTAAATTCAGAATTTAATGAGCTAGATATGGCTTTTGGATTTTTATCCATCGTATCACACCACGCAAATGTAGAAAATTTTTGTGAGCTTACAACGCAAAATAAAAATTTCGGCAAATATTTTGAGAGCTCGAAAGAGCTAGACTTTTGGGATGAAGTCGTAGATAAAGCTTTAGGTTTAGAAATTTACAAAGATATTAAAAGGGATAAAAATGAGCTTTTAATTAAAGCTAAGCATTTGAGAGAATACTTCAAATTTGCGAAAAAGAAGTTTGATTACGATGACTTTTTAAATTTCAAAGACATATTTTCGTCGCTTATTTATAGTGACAAATATGAAGCTATTTTTAATCAAAGAATTCCTGTTTCTAAACCGGTGAATTCTAATACGATCGAAAAATATATCAAAGCCCTGGAAAATCGTAAGCCAAATGCGAAAAGAAGCGAGTTTAGAAAATTCGTTTTAAATAATTTCGATCTAAATCATAATCTTTTTACTTTAACTGCGCCTACAGGCTACGGTAAGACTTTGACTGCGCTAAATTTTGCCGCTAAATTTAATAAAGAACGTATTATTTACGTGTTGCCGTTTACGGCTATCATAGATCAAGTTTGTGATGAGATAAAAGAGATTTTCAAAGACGATAAAAATATATTAATTCATAAAATTCATCACAAAACTACGATAGATGAAAGCATCCCGCAAGATCGCTATTCTAAAGTTAAATTTTTGATGGATTCTTTTAGCGGAGATATTAACGTAACTACGCTATATCAATTTATATTTGCACTCTTTGGAAACAAAAATAAAGATAGCGTAAAATTTAACCGATTAAAAAATAGTGTAATAATAATCGATGAGGCGCAGGCGGTACCGTATAAGCTCAGGGCGGATTTTATGAAACTTTGCGAGATGATGGCGGAGAAATTTGGCTGCATTTTTATCTTTATGTCCGCTACGATGCCTATTGTTGATGCGACTAAATTTAAAGAAATTTCAAATTTAGATTATTTCAAAGATCAAAATAGATACGTCTTAAAGTGGTTTGATGGTGACGAAAGTACTTTAAAAGACAAGATTAGACAATTGGCAAAAAACAAAAATACACTAGTCGTCGTAAATACCATTAAAAAAGCGCAAGAGCTATTTTTGGAATTTTACGACGAATTTAAAGTTTTTTGCCTAAACGGATATATGTGCGACGATCACAAACGAAAAGATATCGAAAATATAAAAGATGCAATTGCTAAAAATAAAAGTGGGCACGGTGATTCGATCTTGCTAATTTCTACGCAGTCTATCGAAGCTGGTGTGGATTTGGATTTTGATGTCGGATTTAGAGAGATAGCGCCCATTAGCTCGATTATCCAAACTGCCGGTCGTATAAATAGAAATTTCGCAGCTCTGGGAGAATTATACGTATTTAACGATATTTGCGACTATTCCGATCTCATTTACGGTGATTTAAAACGCATTAGCGATACTATTTTGGTAAAAATTCTAAAGCAAAGAGATATCATCGAAAGCGAAATTTTAGATATTTCCACTAGGTATTTCAGCGCCATAAAGCAAAGCTTAGAGGGCTTATTTTTGGCGGAGCAGATGCAAGAGCTAGGATTTTACGATATAAACGAAAAGATTAGCGAGGCGATGGATGATAGGCTCAAAATTTTAGTAATAATTGAGCCAAAAGAAGATTATATTAAAGAATTTCAAAATGAAATTTTTGAAATCAATAGGCTTGATATGGATAAATTTAATAAGAAAGATATATTTACGAATACTATTAAGAAAATTAATAGATTTGGTGTAAATATCACAGAATTTGATGCAAAGCGTTTAAATATAAAGCGTATTGATGGGCTAAAAGATGTCTATTATTTACCATTCGGCGATACTTCGTACAATAATAATTTCGGGATTAAAAAGGATGCCGCATTAAATCTCAAGAATGAGTTTTTCGACTAATGTTTTGTAAGGACCAAATCACCGGCACGCTTGTGAATTATTACATTACCTGTAAGCGTGAGGCGTGGCTTTATGCACACAATATTCATGCCAATCGGGAGGATGAAAACGTGCTGATGGGTAAGGCGCTAGCGGATATCAAAGAGAACGATTTGCAGGACTTTGCATTTTCAAATTTGAAATTCGACAAGCTTTCCAAGCAGCGCGGACATTATCTCATCACCGAATATAAAAAGAGCCTAAAAAATCCAGAAGCAGGCAAGATGCAGCTACTTTTTTATATCTATCTTTTAAAAACAGGCTTAAATTTAAAAGAGGTAAAAGGCAAATTAATTAGCGGCAAAACCGTCATAGCCATTGAGGATAACGCCGAAAATTTCACTAAAATCGAAACAATTCTAAACGGCATTACCGCCCTTGCGAACGAGCCAAAGCCGCCTAAATTTAGCCCGCAAAAGATTTGCGAGAGTTGCGCTTATCGTGATTATTGCATTTAGGAGATAGAATGTATGCCATTTTATTTTACGATATTTCAAGCAGCGACGAAAAGGAGAAAAATAACGCTGCGCGCGTCCGAAAGGCGGTCGAGAAGTTTCTGCCTCGCGTGCAATTCAGCGTTTTCGAGGGTGAAATTAGAGCGAGCGATCTTAAAAAATTAATGGCGATTTTGCAAAAAGAATGCGCCAGCAAGCTTGATTCGGTAGTAATTTATACTTTTAATTCGCTTAAATATTCACAGCGCCTCGTCATCGGGTGCGATAAAAACGAGGCAATATTCAGCTAAAATTTAAGGATAAAGTATGCAAAAATCGGATCGCACGCATTTTATTTTGAGCCCAGGCCGATTGCGCCGCAAAGATAATAATCTATACTTCGATAAATTTAACGACGAGGGCGGAATTTTAACTAGTAAAATTTTGCCGATTAACGCGATTGATGAAATTTATATTTTGGCGCGGGTAGAGCTTGACACTTATGCTATGGCGTTTTTGGCTGATAATAACATTTTGCTGCATATTTTTAGCGCCTATCAGAGCTTCCGTGGCAGTTTTTTCCCAAATACTTCAAATTCTGTGAATAAAAGCGGCTTTGTGCTTTTGGCGCAGCTGCGGGCTTTTGACGATCTTTCTAAGCGCCTTTTTATCGCTCGCGAGATTACTCGCGCTCGCATATTAAACGCGGCTATTAATTGTAAGGTTTACGGTGTCTCGCTCGATACTGTGCCACATCTGGATGCTCTAGCGCACGCCTGCGACATAGCAGCAGTAATGGCAGTGGAAGGCGGCTTTGCCAAGCAGTATTTCGCGGCTTGGAACGAAATCATAGAGGATCAGCGCAGTTTTAAATTTACGACGCGCTCCAAACGCCCGCCGGCGGATAAAATTAATGCCCTCATTAGCTATGTAAATACGCGTATTTATAACGTCTGCCTCAGCGAAATTTACAAAACCGAGCTCGATCCGCGCATCGGCTTTTTGCACGAGCCAAACTACCGCGCGTTAAGCCTACATCTTGATCTTGCAGAGATTTTTAAGCCTATTTTAGGCGATAGATTAATTTTTGGAATGTTAAATAAACGCGAGATTACGGCAAAAGATTTTGAAACGGACGCGTGGCGTATTCGATTCGGTCGAGAAGCGGTGCAAAAGATCGAGCTAAAAATGATCGAGAAACTATCATCTTGCGCAAATGCAGCGGGACAGAGCTTAACCTGGCGTCAAATCATCCGTCGCGAGGCCAATCAGATTAAAAAATATGTCTGCGAAGGCGTGCCTTACGAGGGGTTGGTATGGCGGTAGGTTGGGCCTTCAAGTTTAAATTTATGTTTTTGAAATTTTGACTAGAATCACTTGCGCCTATAGATTGCGCCCTCTTAAGATGCATGTGCTTTTGAAATAAATTTGATCTGAAGCACGGAACGGCGAACGAATTGACTTTAAAAATGTATATGCTTTTGAAATTTTGGCTTTTTATTATTCACACTTCGATTTTTGAATATCTTTATATTTAGATTTTAACATTTGCACTCACGATACATATAGATAGCGATAAAGTTGCTTTTAAGATTTTGAAATGCCTAATTTTGGGCATTTAACAATCGGCGCTTTTTTAAATTTAGTCCATTTTAAGGCATAAAAATATATACTCCTAACACTTTCTACCTAGAAAAATGGCAAAATTCGTGCTGTAGAATTCCATCCCGTTGGGAATTGAAACAAACTTCTGCTTCACTCATTTGGAAAACAGATCCAAAGTAGAATTCCATCCCGTTGGGAATTGAAACTATGGACGACAGCCGCAGAGAAAAGCAAGCGACGAAGTAGAATTCTATTCCATTAGGAATTGAAACGTGATATACTTCATCACGTAGCCCGTGGCGTTGTGTAGAATTCCATCCCATTAGATAGAATTTCAAAGAATCTTGAGGTCACAATCATAGAATTTAATGCGTTTCTATATATTAGGAAATAAATTCCTAATGAGCAATTCCTGGCAAGCAAATCCTCCCTAGCAATTCTTAGCGGATAATCTTCATTGGCAAGATTCAGCCCTTTTTCTTATCCTTCTTGTTCTTGCGAGAGGGGCTTTCCAGCTTGCGCCAAGCCTCGCTTTTTTGGCTATCCTCCATTAGCACTATCTCCCTGGCGCCGTTTCGCACGAGGTTTGGATCCACCGCAAGCTCCTTCGCACCAATTTTTTCGGGATAGTCTATGCGCGAGAGTATGCAGCGGAAGGCGTTTAGCCGCGCGATCTTTTTGTCGTTGCTATCAAGGATTGTCCACGGCGCAAACTCGGTATTTGAAGCAAGCAGCATCGAGTATTTTGCGAGCGTGTATTGATTCCACAGCTCCTGCGATCTCGCATCCACCGGCGAGAGTTTGTATTGCTTCAGCGGGTCGGTGCGGCGCGATTCGAAGCGCCTTTTTTGCTCCTCTTTAGAAACTGAAAAGTAAAATTTAAACAAAATTATCCCTGCACTTACCAAAAGCTCCTCAAATTTAGGCACTTGGCGCAGGAAATCTTTATGCTCGGCGTGGGTGCAAAAGCCCATCACGGGCTCGACCATCGCGCGGTTGTACCAGCTGCGGTCAAAGATCGCAATCTCGCCGCCGCTTGGTAGGTGCGCGACGTAGCGCTGGAAGTACCACTGCGTCTTTTCGACGTTGCTCGGTTTTTCGAGCGCTACGATGCGGCATCCGCGTGGGTTTAGATGCTCGGTTAAACGCTTGATCGTGCCGCCTTTGCCCGCCGCGTCGCGCCCCTCCATCAAAATCAAAATTTTTAGCCCCTTTTCCTTCACGAATTTTTGCAGCTTCAAAAGCTCGATCTGGTATCTCTCAAGCAACGTCTCGTAGTCTTTGAACGAGATTTTTTCGTACTTTGAGCTTTTAAATTCTATCTCTTTCAGCGCTATTTCGCCCGTTTCGGTTTTGATCTCTTTGCTCATATAGCCTCCTAAAAATTTTAAGGAATTTTACAAAAAAGTTCTTTAGATTACACTATAAATTCATACTTATTACGTTAGAATGTAGGAAAAAATTTCAAAGGATAAAATTTGATCAGATCACTTATTTTGGCAGCGTTTTTTCTTTTAGGCTTGGGCGCCGAGCCCCTGAAACCCTCCGATGCGTTCAAGCTTAACGCGACGGCACAAAGCGACGGCGTAACGCTAAGCTTTGATATCGCGGACGGGGTCTATCTCTATCAAAACGAGATAAAAATTTTCATCGGCGGCTCGGAGGTCACAAATTTAATAAATCTGCCCGCCGCGACCGAATACAAGGATTATAAAATTTATGAGGGCAAATTTAGCATCGCCGTGCCTTTAGGCCTCGTGCTTGCAAATGCCGCAGACAGCGATGATTTCGTGCTTAACGGCGATTTTTTGGGTTGCACGAAATCGGGCTTTTGCTACCAGCCGCAGCAGTTCGGCTTTAGCTTCAAGCGCGTAGTGGAGGGCTATCAGATCAGCAAAATTTCAAACTCCGAGCTGAAAAGATACCGAAGCGCCGCAAATTCCACGCAGATTTCTGCCGCAGACAGCGCGCAGAGCGGGGCTGTAAATTTTAAAAGCAATTCTCAGGCTTCGGGCGCAGAGGCAAATTCCTTGGCAAACTCGCATGCGGCGGGAAATTTCCCGGCAAGCTCGGCTGAAAACGCTGCTGTAAATTCCGATGAATCCTCCGCGCACAAAAATCCAAGTGGCGCAAATTCCATCTCCGAGCAGGATAAAATTTTAAACGTTCTTAGCGGCAAGAGCTTCATCGCCGCGATCGCGCTGTTTTTCGGCTACGGCGTGTTGCTCTCGCTAAGTCCTTGCGTCTACCCGCTCATCCCGATTCTCTCGTCGATCATAGTGGCAAAAACCTCCTCCAAGCCGAGCGCGAAAACGAGCCTCGCCGTAAGCCTCGCGTATATTTTTGGAATGGCGAGCTCATATGCGATTTTAGGGGCTTTCGTGGCAGTTTTCGGGCAAAATTTACAAGGCCTGCTGCAAACTCCGCCCGCACTGATTTTAACTTCGCTCATATTTGCCGCGCTCGCGCTTTCGATGTTCGGATTTTACGAGATCCGCCTGCCTGCGCGCTTTCAAAATTTCTTAAACAGCAAAAGCGAAAAGAGCGGCGGTCTGATCGGAGTTTTTTCGATGGGGCTTATCTCGGCACTCGTCGTATCGCCGTGCATCTCCGCTCCGCTTGCGGGCGCGCTCGTTTATATCGCGGGCAGCGGCGACGTCCTGCTGGGCGCGGCGGCTCTTTTTGCGCTGGGGCTCGGAAGCGGTGCGCTGCTGCTTGTAGTTGGGCTCGGCGGCGCACTACCGAGACCCGGAGCTTGGATGGAGGCGGTGCCTAAAATTTTTGGCTTTTTGCTGCTTTTTACGGCGGTGTGGATTTCGCGCACGCTCATCGGCGAAAATTTAAGCCTGCTGATTTATGCGGTTTTAGGCGCGATCTTCGCAGGATTTTTGGGGCTGTTTGACGGCGGCGCGGGCGGGATAAAGCGCGCTTTAGCCCTTGTAATCGCTTTGTATTCGGCGCTGCTGCTCACGGGCTTTGCCAGCGGTGCAAAAGATTTTTCCAGGCCGCTTGGTAATCTAATCCCGCAAAATGCGAGATATTCCAGGGGCGGCTTGGGCGAGAGCTTGCAAGCGGGCGAAATTTCTAGCGCTCAAAATTTTGGCGGCGCGCATTTTTCGTTTGTGCGCGATTTGGCGCAGCTGCAGGGCGAAATAGAAAATTCCAAAAAGCCCGTGATAGTCGATTTTTGGGCTAGCTGGTGTAAAAATTGCGAGCAGAGCGAGCGGGCGTTTGCAGATCCTGCACTTGCCGGCGCGCTTGATAAATTTAGCCTCTTAAAGATCGATCTTAGCGAAGATAGCGAGCAAAATAGGGCGATAAAAGCGCATTTTAACGTATTCGGTCCGCCTACGATTCTGTTTTTTAAAGAGGGCGCCGAGATTACGAGCCTGCGCCAGATCGGTAGCGTAAATTCCGAAAAGCTGGCTGAGATTTTAAGCGAAATTTAGTGAAATTTAGATAGATTTCAAACAAAATTTAGTTTTAAGGATTGCGCGATGATAAGCAAAAATAGGGCTACGAAAGAGACCAAAATCGAGCTTGAGCTGGAGCTTTACGGATGCGGCTCGGCGCAGATACAAACGGGCATCGGTTTTTTCGATCATATGCTTAGCGCGTTTGCCAAGCACGCGTGGATCGATCTAAACCTGCGCTGCGAGGGCGATTTGCAGGTCGATTTTCACCACAGCGTCGAGGACTGCGGCATAGTGCTCGGAAGCGCGATCAAAGAGGCGATCTATCCCGCGCAAAACATCGAGCGCTTCGGTGATAGCGTCGTCGTGATGGACGAGGCGGCAGTTTCTGCGGCGCTTGATTTTTCCAACCGTGCGTTTTTGGTATTTGATTGCCCGAGCCTAAAGCACGGCAAGATCGGTGAATTCGACGCCGAGCTCGTGGAGGAATTTTTCCGCGCTTTGGCTTTCAACGCAAATTTCACGCTGCATATAAGCCAAATTCGTGGCGAAAATCTGCATCACGTCGCAGAAGCCGCGTTTAAGGCGTTCGCCGTCGCATTTCGTCGCGCGATAAGTATCAACGAGCGCGCCGGCGTGCCTAGCACGAAGGGCGTTTTATAGCGGTAAATGCGCGCTAAATTTAGTAAATTTGGCAATTCGCGGTTTTGTAATTTTATCGGCGTTTGAAATTTTACTCTCGCCGCTCGCTTAAAATCCGCGAAATTCCGTCTTTGCTAGAATTGATTTGCAAAGGCGCGCCGCTTGGCTGAAATTTTAAACCAGCGGCGTGCGTATAGGCTGTCTAAAATTTTGCGCTCGCATTGCGTCGAAATATCGCTTTGCGTATTAAATTTTGAAGGTGAGATATGGATTCTTTCTCGATTTTTATTTTCCTTTTGTTCGCGCTGCCGATAATTTCGTTTATTTGGTTCGTCGTGCGTTTAGTAAAATTTATCAGATCAAAAAACGAACCCGCGCGCCGCGGAAAGGATAAAATTTTTCTGATCTTTTCTGTGCTTACGCTTGCATGTTCCACGGGCGCGGTGGTCGGCTTTTTATGGCTACTTGACCGCGCACTTGCGCATATGTGAGATACAAAATGAGCGATGAAATTTTTCAAAAAACGATCGCCGTAATATTTACGGCGTGGGCGATCAGCGTTTGCGCGCTAGTCGCAGCGGCGCTATATCTTCAGAGTAAATGCTCGATCATCTCCTATATCGCAAACGGGAACTAAGATGAAGCGTGCAATTATCGCCATTTTGCTGGTGTTTATCTTGGCGGCTTTCGATTTTGCGTTTTACCGCCTCGTCGTGAAGCGATACGTAAATCAAAGTAGCGCCGAGATGCAGGCCAAATCGATCGAGCTGCATAAATTTCTGCCGTTTGATGAGGGTTCGCAGATCGTGCGCGCCAGCTCTAGCTTAAAACTTAGCGGCGATCTGCCGATAATAGACGGAGCAGCGGCTTTGTATCCCGTCTTTTCGGCATTCGTCGCGGCGAGCTATCCGAAGGACAGCGTGGAATTTGACGGGCAAAATTTCACGAGTGCTAGCAGGCTTAAATTTAGCAATACCCGCGACGCGTACAAGGCCATAAGCGACGGCGAGGCGGATCTCATTTTCGTCGCTGCTCCTTCGAAGCAGCAGCTTGCTTATGCGCAGGAAAAGGGCGCGCGCTTGCGCTTCGTGCCGATCGGGCTGGAGGCGTTCGTCTTTATCGTAAATGCGAATAACAAAGTATCTAATTTAAGCGTGGATCAGGTGCGAGGAATTTATTCGGGGCAATATAGCGATTGGTCGCAGCTAGGCGGCGAGCGCATGCGAATAGATGCCGTGCAGCGAAACGTAGGCAGCGGCAGCCAGAGCGCATTTTTGAAATTTATGGGCGAGACGCAGCCTAAGCGCAAGATCACGGGCTTTTTCGGCAGCGCGATCGGCTTTTCGTTTCGATACTACGTCGAAGGGATCGTGCAAAACGGCGGCGTGAAGATGCTTAGCCTAAACGGCGCGTATCCGAACAAAGAAAATATCGCTAGCCGCAAATACCCGCTCGTAGCCGAAATTTACGCGGTTTACGACGAAAATAACAAAAACGAAAATATCCGCATCTTGATAGATTGGATCCTTTCGCCGCAGGGGCAAAGTATCATCGAAAATAGCGGCTACGTGCCGATTAAAGGCTAAGATCGCAACTTAAATTTATACGGCGTTTGCCAAAAATTCAGCCAAATTTCGTTAAAATCACAAAATTTCGAAAAACGGAAACAAAGTGATAAAGATCATATTTTTAGACGTAGACGGCTGCCTTAGCGACGGTGGGCTGTACCATTCAAACGGCGGCGAAGAGATGAAGAAATTTAACGTAAAAGACGGGTTTGGCATCCAGGAGTGGCAGCGGCTGGGGCTAAAGGTCGCGATCATCACCGGCAAAAGCTCGCAAATCGTCGCAAATCGCGCGCGAGAGCTAAAGATCGATACGCTCTTTCAAGGCGAAAAAGACAAGCTCTCAAGGGCGGAGCAAATTTTAAAAAATTTTAACCTAAGCTTCGATGAGGCCGCTGCGATCGGCGATGATATAAATGATGCGAAGCTTTTAAATGCGGTCGCGATCAGCTTCAAGCCTGCCGATGCGCTAAACTCGCTAAAAGCGGATGTCGTGCTAAGCAAAAACGGCGGCTGCGGTGCGGTGCGCGAGATGATCGAAATGCTCGTCGATAAAAACGGCATGCGCGAAGAGTGGAATAGCAAATGGATGTAGTTTCGCAAGCGCGCGCGAGGGGTGAAATTCTGCGTAGATCAAGAAGGGCCGAGCGATGGTGATAAAAATTTTCTACGTCGCGATTGCGATCTTTTGCGTCGCGATGGTGTTTCTAAGCGTGCAGACGCCGTATTTTAGCGATATGTTTAGGCAGGATCTAAGCATTGCGAATATGGAGATGAAAAAGATCGTCGATTATCAGATCGGCGAGCTCGTGGATGCTAAATTTACCGCAGATGGCGGCACGCGCTATAAGGATCGCGACGAGTTTGTAAATTTTAAAGCCGAGGAGACCACTTCGGATCTAAATCACACTCTGGTTTCAAAGACTGCGACGCGCGCAGGCGAGCTGATAAAATTTAACGGCGACGCGCATTATATCAACACGGACGGCTTTGATTACACGGCGCAGGAGATCATCTACGATACGAGCAGTAAGATCGTCCGCTCCGACGTGCCGTACGTGCTGCGCCAAGGCGGCGACCGCATCACGGGCACAAGCATCAGCTATGACACCAAAACTAAACAAACAAACTCAAAAGGAATCCACGCATGGTATTTAATAAAAGATCAAAACTCCACAAACTAATACTCGCAGCCGCGCTAATTACGGGCTTTAGCGCGTCAGCTCTCAGCGCCGCGCAGGAGCAGGTCGAGGTCACGGCGGATAATTTTTTCGCCGATGAGATCAAGCAGATCAGCGTCCTAACAGGCAACGTCCGCATCAAAAAGGGCGCTTACGATACGCTAAATTCCGACAAAGTGACGATCTATTTCGACGCTAAGCGTCAGCCTACCAAATACGTCGCGACGGGAAACGCAAATTTTAAAATTTTACTCAATCAAAAGCATTACGACGGCAGAGGCGGTGTGCTGACCTATGATCCGACTATCGAGGCTTACACGCTCGAAAATAACGCCTATCTGCACGAAGCCGAGACCAAAAAGGAGGTTTACGGCGATAAGATCATCGTAAATCGCCAAAAGGGCACCTACGAAGTAAAAAGCGGCGGTGGCGAGAAAAAGCCCGTACGACTGATCTTTCAGGTCGAAGATCAAAACAAATGATCTATCCTAGCAGCGCGCAGTTTATCACCTCTGCCGCAAATATCGCGGGTGCGCCCGAGTTTGCGATGAGCGAAGTGGCGTTTTTGGGGCGTTCAAACGTCGGCAAAAGCAGCCTGATAAACGCGCTTACCGGGCGTAAAAACCTAGCCAAATCAAGCTCGACTCCTGGCAAAACGCAACTGATAAATTTTTTTGAAGTTAAATTTAAACAAAAGCTTGCCGCAGATTCGGACGACTCGCAAGCCAAAATGCCGCCCGATCTAGCGAGCAAAGGGGCTTTAAACTCGGATGCGAATTACGCGAGAGATTTTGCGGACGCTGCGGCGTCTGAGCGAAATTTAAAGCAGGACTCTATTTTAAATTTAAAAAGCGCTTCGGCGGATTTTGAATCGGATCGCCATGCGGATCTTGCGGCAGGTCTCGCGTCAAATTCCGCGCAAAGCTCTGAATTAAATTTTACGGGCAGATCCGCGCTAAATTTAGCGGACAATCCCGCTTTTTCCGATCTTGCGAGCTTGGGAGAAAATATCTCTTTGATCTTCGTGGATCTGCCCGGGTTCGGATACGCTAAAGTTTCTAAAAAACTGCATTATATCTGGCAGAAAAATCTCGACGAATTTATCAAGGAGCGCCTAAATATCAAGCTTTTCGTCCATCTCATCGACGCGAGGCAGTTTGATCTTGAAATAGATAAAAATTTACAAAACTATCTTTCTAGTTTTCTGCGCGGCGATCAAAAGGTCGTGAGGCTCTACACCAAAGCCGACAAGCTCAATCAAAGCGAGCGCGCAAAGCTTTTGAGGCACGATCCGCAGGCGATTTTGGTCTCTACGCTAAAGGGTAGCGGGCTTGCAAAAGCGCGCGAGATCATCGTGCGCAGGGCGTTTGGATTATGAAATTTCTAAATTTAAATACGCAAAATTTTACGGCGCAGAATTTCAATATAATTAAATTTAGCGGATATAAAATGCACCGCAAAAATTGCGCGAAGATTAGGGAAAATTTTAGATGATACGGCTAAAAAAAGCGCGCCTTTGCGACATTTCGCGTATGCAGGAGCTCGTAAAAGAGGAGGTGCAAAATGGCGTGATCTTGCCTCTTGAAAGCGATGAGATAGCTGCCAATATCCGCTCATACGTGCTGGCGTTCGGTTGCGATTCTAAGGCGGATAGGAGTTTTGATTCCAAGGAAAATTCCGATTTAAATTTAGCGCGCAATGCCGATTTAAATTTAATTCAAAGCTCCGCCGCAAATTTTGCCAAAAATTCTACTGAAAATTCAGCCGAAAATGCCGCGAGTAATTTTGCGCCGCAACTAGCTACGCCGCAAAGCGAAGCGCAAGCCGTATCCGAGGCGGGCTGCGCGCAAGCGGGCAAAGAGCAAATTTTACGGAGCGAATATTCACAAAGCGCAAGCGTTTTTCAGAACGACCTTTCGCAGCTTTGCGAATCGCAGTCTGCAAAAGATGCGGAAATTTTGGCGGGCTTTGCTTCGCTTAAAATTTTTAACGCCGATCTTGCCGAGGTGCGCTCGCTCATCGTCGCTCCGCAGTTTCGCAGGCGCGGCATTGCCAGAGCTATCGTAAACGAGCTGCTAGACGAGGCGAAATTTTACGGGCTAAAAAGCGTATTTACGCTCACTTATCAAAAGGAATTTTTTGAGCGCCTCGGTTTTATCGAAATCCCAAAGGACGAGCTGCCCGCGCAAAAAATTTGGGCTGATTGTATTAAATGCAAAAAGTTTCCGGTATGCAACGAAATCGCACTTATCTATACCTTATAGCGGACACGCTTTTTAGCGCGGGGGTTCTTTTCTACCTGCTTCTAAGTGCGGTGTATAGGGGGCTGCCGCCGCTGATCGGATTTTTTTTCACGGCGATGGTGGTGCAAAAATACGAAAACGACGTGAAATTTAAAAAGTTCGGCTTTAGCTGGTTTTTCTCTATTTTTTATCTGTTTTGCGCCGAACAGATCCACGGATTTAACCTATTTAGCGTAGCTATCGCGTATTGTATATTTTATTTCGTAGTCTATGAAAACTCATTTAAATATATTAAATTTAGAAATTTTTTGATCTGCTTTTACGTGATGATCAGCTATGTTTTGGTCTTTGTGGTGAGCAACGCGATCTCGGCGATCAAAAAGAGCGAGTATCTGCCTCTAAGCGGCGAGTATTTAAATTACATCGTGATTGAAATTTTGCTCGCTTTGCTCTTTTTTAAGGGGCGGCTGGTATGAGGCTGAAGTTTGTATTTGCTTTCGTGATACTATTTTTTAGCATGCTTTTGGTGAGAATCTATTATCTTTCGATCAAATCAAACGAATTCTACGAGCAGGTCGCCAAAAATAACGTCATCTCTACCGAATACATCCCGCCGGTGCGCGGTCAAATTTTAGACGCCAAAGGCCGCCCGCTCGCGATAAATAATCTCGGCTTTTCTCTATCGATCGCGCCGCATCTAAAGGACGCCGCGCTGCAAAGCGAGCTAAATAACATCTCCCGCTACTTCAAAGATCTCAACGTCACCGCGATGAGCAAGAGCTACAAGGACGCGAATTCCGCTTATAATCAAGACTTCATCGAAGTCGTGCCGTTTTTGGACTACAACGTCACGATACAGCATTTTGCAAGCTTGAGCCTGCACGAAAATATTAAAATTTCGCCCGCTTCGCAGCGCTTCTACCCTTACGGCGCGCTAGCTTCGCACATCATCGGCTACGTAGGCCGCGCAAATAAAAAGGATATCCAAAGCAACCCCCTAAGCGCGCTTACCGGATACAACGGCAGAAGCGGCGTCGAGGGGTATTATAACGAGCTTTTGCAGGGCAGCAAGGGCGAGCGCAAGACGAAGGTTACGGCGCTAAATCAGGTCGTAGAGGAGATCTCGATGCAAGAGCCCAGCAGCAGCGAAATTTCGCTTACCATCGATCTTGAGCTACAAAAATACCTCGAGGAAATTTTTAAAGATAAAGACGGCGTAGCGATTGTGATGGATCTGCGCGACGGCGCTATTATCGCGGCGGGCAGCTTCCCCGAGTACGATCTAAACACCTTCGTGGGCGGAATTTCACAGGCGCAGTGGGACGAGCTGATAAAAGACCCGCGCCATCCGTTTACAAATAAGCTCGTAAATGGCCTCTATCCGCCGGGCTCCGTAATTAAAATGGCTGTAGGGATGAGCTTTTTAAACAGCGGCAAGATCAACGAGAACTGGAGCGTGTTTTGCAGCGGCGCGATAGAGCTAGGGGGGCGTAAATTTCGCTGCTGGAAGAGCTGGGGTCACGGCCGCGTGAGCTTAGTAGAAGCGATTAAAGGCAGCTGCGACGTGTATTTTTACGAAGGCTCGCTGCTAGTGGGGATCGACTATATGTCCGCGTATCTGCAGCGTCTGGGGTTTGGTAGTAAAACAGGCGTCGATCTACCCAATGAGTTTGTAGGCACGATGCCTAATAAGGCCTGGAAAATGCAGAAATTTAAGCGCGCGTGGTATCAGGGTGAGACGGTCAATGCTTCGATCGGTCAGGGCGACGTGCTCGTCACCCCTATGCAGGTAGCTAAAAACACCGCGCAGATCGCCGCAGGCAAGGCTATCACGCCGCATTTTTTAAAAAGCATCGACGGCAAGCCGGTGGAATTTACCCCTACCGAGCTTTTCACGCCGAAAGAAAAGGCTCAGTTGCCCCTCGTGAGGCGCGGGATGTATGAGGTCGGTAACAACCCCGACGGAGGCACCGCCTATAAGCTCATCCATACCGCAGTAGTGCCTCTAGCGGTCAAGACCGGCACCGCGCAGGTCGTGGGCATCTCGCAGACTGCCAAAAAGCGAATAAAAGAAGCCGATATGGACTACTTCCACCGCTCGCACGCCTGGATGACGAGCTTTGGGCCGTACGACAAGCCGCAATACGCCGTAACAGTACTCGTAGAACACGGCGGCGGAGGCGGAAGCGCAGCAGGTCCCGTGATAATGCAAATCTACGAAAAGCTCGTCCAGATGGGCTACATCGACGCCAACGCAACGACTAACAAAGACAGCGCAAAGAAAACGAAGTAAGATGGAATTTTAAAATTATAAAATTTTAGAATTCTACTCGTCCTTCGCGGGCTTTAAATTTTGAAATTTATCCGCTTTGTAAGTCTTAAATTTTAAAATTTAGCGCAGTGCGGGAGGCTTTTAAATTTAGAATTTTACCCGTCCTTCGCGGACTTGAAATTTTAAAATTTAGAGCGGCAAAAGACCCTAAAATTGAGTAGATCAAAGCAGTTTTAAATTTTAAAATACATTATATATTAGCGCATACGCGAATATAAATATATCGTAGTATAATCCGAGAATTAAATTTTAAGGAGTAGAAAATGGCATTTGTAGCAGAATATATTTCTAAAGAGGATATCAAGAAATATGATATTATAAATCGTGTAGATCAGTGCTTGGCAAAATATCATTATGATCCACAGGAGCCTAATGAAATAAAGTGGTTGAACTGGGTAATCGACAGGCAAAGAGATATTTGGCTTATCTTTGTTTGTAGCCCGCATCTGCCTGATCCAAGAGACGGATATACCGGAGAGGAGATTTGGCTGCTTTATTATAAAGGTAGAGAAATCGAGCTTGATATAAGGCGAATTTATGATGAGACAACGAGTAAATATTTCACGGAAAATCCATTTAAAATCAAATATAAATTCCAAAGCGTAAATTCTGACATTGGGGATATTTCGATAGATGAGCTTTATGAAATTTTAAATGAAGCCTTGTCTGAGTATGGTAGTGGCGGTATTGAAAATAGGGAATATGTTCCAAAAGAACACGAAGTCGTAACTTTTCTGCACGATTAAATACAAAGGATAAAAAATGACGAGTAAACAAGCCGATCAAATTTTAGCAGATATTGCAGACGGTAAAGATGTGCGCACCAGTAGCGGCGCTAAGGTAACCGCTGAAAATTTTGAGAAATTTTTTCTAAACGATATGGTTAGAAAGCTAGGCACTAAAAGCGAAGGCGATATCTACGAGCATATAAGCGAATATAAATATGTCGTAGATATAAATTAAATATTAAATTTAAGGAGTAGAAAATGGCGTTTGAAAATGCAATCATCACTAAAGAGGATGATGAGAAGTATGGACTTAGCGAGATTTACTATAAGTACAATCCATTATATAAGATACTACCAAGTCAAAAGAGCTGGATTATAGATAAAAAACTGGATTGTTGGATTATGAAAACTCAATTATTTAATGATCCAGAGATAGATCACGCATATCTATCGAAAGTAATGTGGAAATTCTATTATAAAGGTGATATATTTGACATCGTTCTTGATTATGGATTAGATGAAAAAGTTTCAGGTATCCAATATAATAAAGTCTGGAAAGTATTGTCAATAGTGCCAAATGGTAGCGAAAAAATATCAGTAGATGAAATTTTATCACTTTTAAAAGAGCAACTTATAGTATTTGGGCTTGATGGACTATATAAGCAAGGTGAGAATTATAAAGTCACGTTGATAGATGCAAGAAAAGGATAAATGGTTTTTTATCCGATCAGAATTCAGCTCGGTAAATTTTAAAATTTAGCGCAGCGAAAGGCTTAAATTTGATGAGAGATCACGACAAAGAGTTTTGAAGGCGCCGAAATAAAACGCGATATAAAAGTCAAATTGATCTTAAAATCTATAAAGTAGGGGCTAGAGTGATAAAAGAGTTCATTAAAAAATGTTTTGAGCTAAAAGGGGTGAGGATTTTATTCTGGATCGCCTTGCTCCTTTTCACAATAGGATTGCTTGGGTATTATATTTGCTAGCATAGATGCGGTTTTTTTGACGGAATATAGAGGTTATGATATCGCGCATCCGTTTTCTATCGTTTTAAAAGCTTTTGAACTAACTTGGCACGAAGAAGCGGGCGATAGCGAAAGCGATATTTTCGGCGCTATGATATTGTATCTATTTTGCGCGACGGTAATTTTGCCTCTAATCATCTGCTGTTTTGTATTTTCCAAAATAAAGGCTTTTATTCTGCTAGATAAAATATCCGCCGCATCTGCATTTTTTATAAGTTTATTTTATACTTATTCGCTAGCTGTGATAATCCTAACAAGAGCCGATTTGACCTGGTTAGGTCATCTGTTTGATCGCCCAAATTTTAATTCTAATCTAATGCTGATAAGCGCTTTATCATCGCTAATAATCGCGTCCGTGGCGGTTTTTATTCTAAAAAGAAGAGATAAAATTTAATGCGGATAAGCTTATACTAGCATTGTTTTTCAGCTAAATTTTACGTAAATTAATACGTAAAATTTTATGAATAGAGCTTGAGATATGTGAATTTAAAAGAGGTAAATTTTGGAACGATCTTAAAATTTGCTTCCGCTTCAGATTTGAAATTTCAAGTTGCGCGGTTTGGAATTTCGATCATTGACTTTGAATTTTAAAATTCTAATCCTACCGACCTTTCAAAATTTTATAATCTAAAATCCTCGTGTTTCGAACCACGCAGCTTGAAGTCGCTGCTTCTTAAATTTAAAATTCTAAGCTCTGAGGCGCAGAACCTTGCTCGATAAATTTTAAAATCTAAGCCGGAATTTTGTTTGGTAAAAATTTTTATCGGGTAGGATTTGGCTCGATAAATTCTATAGAATGCTACTATGAAAGAGGAAAAGATGAAATTTTAAATAGAGCATTTCAATTCCCAACGGGATGGAATTCTACCATATCCTTATATGCCCTAAAATGCGCTCCAGTAGTGTTTCAATTCCCAACGGGATGGAATTCTACCCAAGCAAAGGCCACCGGCGTGCAGACTCGAAGCGGTTTCAATTCCCAACGGGATGGAATTCTACCCTACCCTTTTCACCTCGATCGGGCAGCGGTCGCTCAGTTTCAATTCCCAACGGGATGAAATTATACGGTATTTTTATATCGCTAGCGTGCCATTTGTGCTGTTTCAATTCCCAACGGGATGAAATTCTACCCGTTTTCACTTCCGATACGAACGCCCGGATTGGTTTCAATTCCCAACGGGAATTGAAATGCGAAACTCACATATCCCGCATTCACCGCCTTTCCGTAGAATTCTATTCCACTAGGAATTGAAACGCTCTTTGTACTGGCAGATATGGCTCGGCATAGGGTAAAATTACATCTTGTTTGTAATTGCTGCCAAAACCGATCAAAAAAAATCAAACCCCAAAAGCTTCGATGTGTAAAATTTCATCTATCCCCGTTTTAAAATTTAATGTGCCGTTCTGTAATATGCCTGTTTGTGCAAGCTGGTTCATCTTTACGGCATAATATGCAAAATTTTATAAAATTTTATGTTTATTTTATGCAGTATTCTGTATAATTCATACGGATAAACGAAGCGTTTTGCTATTTTTACTTATGAATAACACGATTTTTATTCATTTTATACGATTTTATGTATAATTAACGAATAAATTTGTATAATTTTCATATGTTAGAAACGAGCGATATATTCAACATTTTGCACAATGCCGTCGAGGCCAAAAACAACGGCAAAAAGATCTCGCACGCCGCGATGGCGCAGAGGTTAGGCGTGTCGATGCGGACGTATCAGGACTGGCGCTTGGGCACGACCAAGCCGCAAGCCGCGACCGCGATATGCCAGATGTTGTGCGAGCTCGATAGCGACGACGCTGCGTTTGTGCTGCATAAGATAAAAAAACTTATAGGAGAGTAGAGTGCAAAACATTACTTTGCAAGAAAAGCTGGATCTACAGGGCGTTTTTCGCGTGATTTATGAGAAAAAAGAGTCGAAATTCGCGATTTTTTATAAGGCGCTTTTGAAGAAATTTTTTAAAAATTTTAAAAAATAATTGGCGGAGGCATTTAATTATTATACTTTATGTAGCAAAGGCAGTAGTATCCATTAAATTTAGATGATTTTTCCTTTTTATGACGAGCACGCCGATATTCTTTGTTTTGCAGTTTCAAAGGTTGTTGCCAAATTCTTACTTTATAAAAATTTTTCCATCTTTCTGCCTCTTTGGTATCATCTAATTTAATTTTAAATTCTAACTTTGGCACATGATCTTAAATTTGTAGCGTAAATTTAATTGAAATTAATGCGGAATTCTTACTTTAACTTAGCTTTTAAGATCCCTAGCGTGCATTTTTACAAATATTTTGGAATTTGCTACTAAATAAGTTGCATTTAAATCTATTTATATTGCGGCAAATATACAGTTCGTTAAAATTTTAATTTGTGAGTAACTCCAAAATTTCATTAGTAATCCATAAATTTAACATATTTAGTAGGCGAATTGAAACCGAATGAAATTTCATATAAGTGCCCCATATTGTATCCTATCCCAGCCACAACTAATCTTTTTAAATTTTATAGCGAGATGAGAATTCTACCCATTTCCGCCGCAAAAGGCGTATCGCGTAAATCCGTTTTGATTTCAACAAGATAAATTCTACCTCCTACGCGAATCGTGCAATAAGCCCATTTAGGCGTTTCAATTTCCAAAGGACAGAATTATTCCACATTTCTACGGGACGCTATAAATGCAGTGGCAGAAGTTTTAATTCCCAACGGGATGGAATTCTACCAAAAGTGGGATACGAAAGAGCTGCTGCTCGATGAGTTTCAATTCCCAACGGGATGGGATTCTACCTGGGGCACCGGCGGAGAAATTCCTTTCGAAGAAAGTTTCAATTCCCAACGGGATGGAATTCTACTCGGGTTTATTAGGCTTAGTATTGTTATTATCAGGCTGTTTCAATTCCCAACGGATAGATTACCCGCCCAATTTATATTAATAAAGTATTAGATTTATCTCGCCAAATTTACTTAGCAGAAGCGCAGAATTTACCCCGCAGGATAAATTCCGCTAAATTTTACTTTGCCCTCTTTATCTCTATTTCGCCGTCACGCGCGCCGATTTCGATCCGATCGCCGGTTTTGATATCGTCGCTTAGGATCATATCGGCGATCTTATCCTCCACTAGATCGTAAAGTGCCCTGCGTAGCGGCCTTGCGCCATATTCGATATCAAAGCCCGCCGAGGCGATGAGCTTTTTGGCATTTTCGCTTAGGCTCGCGTTAATGCCGCGGTTTGCGAGTGTTTTTTGCAGACTCTTAAACATAATGCCCACGATTTTGATGAGATCGTCCTCGTTTAGGGCGTTGAAGATCACGATGTCGTCCAGGCGATTGATAAATTCGGGCTTGAAATAATTCTTCAGCTCGCTCTTTACCGCCTCCTCGCGCTCGGCAAGTGCGACCTCGCGCGGCTTGTCCACATTTTTGGCGTCAAGCTCCATAATCTTAGCCGAGCCGATATTGCTAGTTAGGATGATGATCGTGTTTTTGAAATCGACCGTAACGCCCTTGTTATCGGTCGCGCGTCCGTCGTCTAAAATTCCAAGCAGGATGTTAAAAACGTCCTTGTGCGCCTTTTCGATCTCATCAAAAAGCAGCACCGAGTAGGGCTTTCTGCGCACAGCTTCGGTAAGCTGTCCGCCCTCATCATAGCCCACGTATCCAGGAGGCGCGCCGAGTAGGCGCGAGACGCTGTGTTTTTCCATATATTCGCTCATATCAAAGCGGATCATCGCTCGCTCGTCGTCGAATAAAAACCTCGCTAAGCTCTTTGCGCTCTCGGTCTTGCCGACGCCGGTGGGGCCTAAAAATAAAAAGCTTCCGATCGGGCGATTTTCATTCACGAGCCCCGCTTTGTTGCGCTTGACGGCGCGAGCGATGGCGTGCAGCGCCTCATCCTGCCCCACGACGCTTTCTTTTAGATGCTCCTCGATGTGGAGGAATTTCTCCTTTTCGGAGGAGAGCATTTTACTTACCGAGATGCCCGTCCATTTGCTTAAAATTTCAGCCACGCTCTCCTCGTCCACGCGGTTTCGCAAAAGCACGCCGTTTTCTTTCATCGCGTCCCACTTCGCCTCAAGCTCCTTGACCTTTGCTTGCGCGGCGGGGATCTTGCCGTATTCGATCTCGGCAGCCTTGCTAAGATCGCCGTTGCGTCTTGCTAGGCTAGCTTCGTTTTTAAGGCTATCGATCGCTTTTTTTGCCTCGCTGATGCCGCCGAATACGGACTTTTCGTTTTCAAATTTAGCCTGAAGCGCGTTTTTCTGCTCGGTTAAATTTTCGATTTCTTTGTCGATCTGCGCAAGCCGCTCGTCGTTTTTGCCGTCATCCTCCATCTTAAGGGCTTCCTTTTCGACCTGAAGCGTGAGGATGTCGCGCTTAGCCTTGGCAAGCTCGTTGGGCTCGCTTTCGATCTGCATTTTAAGCTCCGCCGCCGCTTCGTCAATCAGATCGATCGCCTTATCAGGCAGAAATCTATCGCTGATGTAGCGGTCGCTTAGCCTTGCAGCCGCCACAAGCGCGCTATCGGTGATGGTGACGTTGTGATGCACCTCTAGCCGCTCTTTTATGCCGCGCAGGATCGCCGTAGCCTCGCTCACGCTAGGTTCTGCGACCGTTACGGGCTGGAAGCGGCGCTGAAGCGCGGCGTCTTTTTCAAAATACTTTCGATATTCTTTCAGCGTCGTAGCACCGATAGCGTGCAGCTCGCCGCGCGCGAGAGCGGGCTTTAGGATATTTGCGGCGTCCATAGAGCCTTCGCTTGCGCCCGCGCCTACGATGGTGTGAATTTCATCGATGAAAAGCACGACGTTCGCGGCTTTTACGACCTCGTTTATGACGGCTTTGAGCCTATCTTCAAACTCGCCGCGGTACTTCGCGCCCGCGATCAGCGCGCTCATATCAAGCGCGATGACGCGTTTGTTTTGCAGGCTAAGCGGGACCTCTTTTTTGGCGATCAGCTGCGCAAGACCCTCGACGACCGCGGTTTTTCCTACGCCCGGCTCGCCCAGTAGGATAGGGTTGTTTTTCGTCTTGCGGATTAAAATTTGCATCATTCGCGAGATCACCTCATCGCGGCCGATGACCGGATCGAGCTCGCCCGCGATCGCCTTGGCGGTGAGATCGACGCCGAATTTACTAAGCGCCTCAAGCGTCTCGTCGGCGGTTTGCGAATCGATGCTTTTACCGCCGCGAAGCGCTTCTAGCTCCTTTTTGATCTCGCTAAGATCTGCAAATTTAGATAGAATTTTCTTTAGAGGATCTACGTTTAAATTTGCGATCAGCCAGGTATCTACGGCGATAAATTTATCGCCCGAGCTCGTCATCAGCCCTTTTGCGAGCTCTAGCGAGTTCATCAGCTCGCGCGAGATTCGAACGTTTTCCTTCGTGACGTTTGAGCTCGTAGGCAAATTTGAAATTTCGCTTTTGATCTCAAGCTCGACTGCAGTCTTTTCGATACTAAATTTATTAAAAATTTGATTTAGCACCGAGCCGCTGTCGGCTACCAAAGCCCAAAGCATGTGCAATACGCCCACTTCGCTATTTTTGGAATGGATCGCCAAAGAAACGCTGCTTTCAAGCAAAGAGCGCATTTTATCGGTTAAAATTTCAATAGTTTCGTTCATAAATTTCTCCTAAAGTTGAAGTTGGTAGCATTATATAACTTTAGTGTCTTTATGTCAAGGTTTTTTAGTGAGATTTTAAAATTTTCGGCTTAAATTTATCCGTAAACGCGCAAATTTCGTATGAAATTTACCTTATTTTTAGCCAATTTTCTATAAAATTCACTCCATTTTACTTTCAAGGATAAACTTTGCGACAAAAACACCTCTTCTTCGGCTTGGGATTCATATTTTCTCTATTTTTAGGCGTTAGTTTTTTTACCGGAAATTTACAAGCCAGAGAGGTCAATGCGACCAAAAAGCCAGACAGCGAAAAAACGCGTCTGGAGGCGCTAGCTAAGCTTACCAAAACGCTTGCGATCGTCGAAAACAATTATGTCGATGAGATGACTTTTTCCGAGCTTGTGGATAAGACGATCTCGGGGCTTATGAATAACCTCGACGCGCACTCAAGCTACATGGACGAAAAGGCGTTTAATGATACGAAAGTCCAGACCGAAGGCGAGTTTGGCGGGCTTGGAATTCAGGTGGGTATGAAAGACGGCGCTCTGACCGTCATCTCGCCTATCGAGGGTACGCCGGCGGATAAAAAGGGCATTCAGGCTAACGACGTGATCTTGCGTATCGACGGCAATGCGACCTTCGGCATCACGATCGACGATGCGGTCTCAAAAATGCGCGGCAAGCCAAAAACCAAAATCACTCTAACGATCGTGCGCAAGGGAGTTAGCAAGCCTTTTGACGTCGAGATTATCCGCGACATAATCAAAGTAGAATCGGTCTATGCCAAGATGATCGAGGATGATAAAATTTTATATCTGCGCGTTACTAATTTCGATCAGCACGTGGTTCCTGACGCGAGCAAATTTATAAAAGAGCATAAAGACGCCAAGGGTATTATTTTGGATCTGCGAAACAACCCGGGCGGGCTTTTGGATCAAGCGATCGGGCTTGTAAATTTATTCGTAAGCAAAGGTCTTATCGTCTCTCAAAAAGGGCGTGCGAAAAACGAAACCGAAGCGCATAACGCCGATCCTAAAAAGAAGATCACCGATCTACCGCTTGTGGTGTTAGTAAACGGCGGCAGCGCAAGCGCGAGCGAGATCGTAAGCGGCTCGCTTCAGGATCTAAAGCGCGCCGTGCTGGTTGGTGAAAAAACTTTTGGTAAGGGAAGCGTGCAGGTGATCCTACCGATCGAGGATAAAGAAGCCTTGCGACTAACCATCGCGCGTTACTATCTCTCAAGCGGTCGCACCATCCAAGCGGTGGGCGTGACGCCTGATCTCATAGTGGCGCCGGGCAAGGTGCCGAGCCGCGACGAGGATGAATTCTCGCTAAAAGAAGCCGATCTCAAAAAGCATTTGCAAGGCGAGTTAGCCAAGGTCGAGACCAAGAAAAAAGATGCTCAGAAAAAGGATGATAAAAATTTCATCACTGCAGAGCAGATTAATAACGATATCCAGTTAAAAACCGCAATAGACGCGATAAAAATTCTAAACATCAAGTAAGGAGAGTGTGATGCAAGCTACCAAAAAAGAGCTTATCTACGAAGGCAAGGGCAAAAAGATGTGGTCGATTAACGAAAGTGACGACCTTTTGATCTCGGAATTTAAAGATTCGCTTACGGCGTTTAACGGCGTCAAAAAAGCCGAAGAGAGCGGCAAAGGTGCGCTGAATTGTAAAATTTCGACGCTGATTTTTGATCTTCTTAAAAAGCACGGCATCGCCACCGCGCTTGTTGAGACGATCAGTCCGACCGAGCAGCTCGTAAAAAAATGTAAGATTTTCCCTCTTGAGATCATCGCTCGTAATATCGCTACCGGCTCGCTTACAAAGCGTCTGGGCATCAAAGAGGGCACGAAGCTTCCGTTTACGCTGGTGGAGTTTTGCTATAAAGATGATGAGCTGGGCGATCCGATCCTAAACGACGAGCATTGCTTGCTGCTTGGCGCCGTAAAGAGCCAAAGCGAGCTTGACGAGCTCAAAAAGATCGCGCGCAAGATCAATGGAATTTTGATTAAATTTTTCGACGAGCGAAATTTAAAGCTCGTGGATTTCAAAATCGAGCTTGGCAGGGATAAGGACGGAAATATCCTGCTTGCAGACGAGATCAGCCCCGATAGCTGCCGCTTTTGGGACAAACAAACTGACAAAAAGCTCGACAAGGACGTATTCAGGCAGGATCTCGGTAGCGTAAAAGTGGCCTACGAAGAGGTCTTGCGTAGAATTTTGGGATAAGCGATGAAGGTAATCGTAAATGTAAGACTTAAGCAGGGCGTGCTAGATCCGCAGGGCAAGGCGGTTTTGCATGCCCTCGCTTCGCTTGGATTTAGCGGCGTGCGAGATGTGCGCGTAGCCAAACAGATCGTCCTTGAGCTAGATGGCGAGGATAGGGATAAAATTTATGCCGATGTCGCTAGAATGTGCGATGAAATTTTGGCAAACACCGTCATCGAAGACTACGAGATCGTGATATGAAGGTAGCGATCGTCAATTTCCCAGGCACCAACTGCGAGCGCGACACCAAATACGCCTTTGATAAGCTTGGTTGCGAAACGCAGATAATCTGGCACAAGGAAGACAAAATAAACGCCGATCTGATCGTGCTTCCCGGCGGCTTTAGCCACGGAGATTATCTGCGGACGGCGGCTATTGCCAAATTTAGCCCGGTGATGAAGGCGGTTCTCGCTCATGCTGCGCGCGGCGGCTATATCCTAGGCATCTGCAACGGCTTTCAGATGCTTTTGGAGCTAGGCTTGCTCGCAGGCGCGATGAATAAAAATATAAATTTAAGCTTTATCTCAAAATTTCATAATTTGCGCGTCGTTTCAAACGATAATAAATTTCTGCACTGTTGCGATAAGGGCGAAATTCTAAATATCCCGATCGCGCATGGCGAGGGTAACTATTATGCGCCTGCGGATACGCTAAAGTCGCTATACGACGAGGACTGCGTGCTTTTGAAATACTGCGATGCAAACGGCGCGGATCTAAATCCGAACGGCTCAGTGGACGCAATCGCGGGGATTTGCGATAAAAACAAAAAGATTTTCGGACTGATGCCGCATCCTGAGCGCGCGATAGAGCCTATTTTGGGCGGCACGGACGGAGAGAAAATGCTAAAAGGCTTAATTTGCTAAAAAGAATTCTTACTATTTTAGGTGTCTGCACGCTCGCGTTTGCTGCGCCAGAGATTGAGATCGATTCGCTTGACGATCTAAGTAAATATGCACCGAAAAAAGCTGAGGATAAGCCGGACGAGCCGCAGACGCGCGATAATTCCAAGGTTATGCTGAAATACAATAAAAAAGAGGTTATGTCGATGGATAATCTAAGCATCGACGATCTCAAAGCTTTGGCGCCTACTAACGAAGTCGATCTGGACGTATCCGACGATAAGGTCTATCAGGACATTAAGCCCAAAGAGCTTACGCTAAAAGCTAGCGGGATGCCTAGGAAGGTGTATTGCAATCAAATTTTTAAGATTGATTTCGCCGTGTATTTAGGGCAGAAAATCACCGTTAAGCCAAAGCTAGAGATCAGCCGCACCAATGGTATGAAGTGGCTTAATGCTGACAATCTTACGTGGATTGAGGGCGACGAGATGTTTGAGACGACGCTGTGGTTTGCGGCAAGTGATAAGAGCGATAAGATAAATGAGCTCGTTTTGACGCTGCAGCGTAACGGAGAATTCTTTGAAAAAAGCTCCATCAAACCTGATAATCCGGAATTTATAAAGCTTGATACGAAGCCTAATTTTTCGCATATCGTAGCCGACGAGCTAAAACTTAAAAACTACAAAACTACCAAATTTGACGACGCTTCAAATTTACTCACGCTCGATCTTGGTATCCGAAACGGCGCAATCAGCGCTTTTAGTATCGATAATCCAGCCATTATCAAGCAGGGGGTGGACTCAGTACGCGGCACATACGCGAGCCAGAGCGGATATTATTTTGCCGTCGTGGATAAAAATATCACAAATTTAGACTTCAGCTATTTCAATCTTAATACTAAAAAATTTGAAAATTTCGGTCTTGAGCTTAATCCGCGCGCTGAGGATCTTAGCACGCAGATCGGTCTAAATCCGAAAGAGAGCAAGTTCGAAGCCTACAAGCAGATCGCGATCTACACACTAGCTGCCGTGCTTTTGGTGATGTTTCTACTTAGTAAAAATATCACGCCGCTCATCTTTGCGGTGCTGATTTTGGCGGTAAATTTCTACGCGCAAAGGCCTTACGGCACGGGCAGTATCGCGCAAAATTCCCCGGTTAGAATTTTGCCTATGCAAAGCTCCACCGTGTTTTACGTGACTAAAAATCCCGAAAAGGTTGAAATTTTGGGTACGAATAAGGAATTTTATAAAATCATGCTGGGCGGCAACAAGATCGGCTGGGTTAAAAAAGATGAGCTTAGCAAGGATTAGAGCGCTATTTTACGCGATTTGGTTTATTTTTACCGTCGTTTGCGTCGTGATCGCCATGGCGGTGAAAAACTCCTCTCATCGCCGCTTTCGCCGCATTTGGGGGCGCTTCCAGCGCTACGGTATTGGATACGATATACAGATCATAGGTACCCCCGATCCGCGCGCGCAGCTAGTAATCGCCAACCACCAAAGCATAATGGATATCGTCGTGCTCGAAGAAACCCACCCCGCCGATATCTGCTGGATCGCTAAAAAGGAGATCGCAGACATCCCTATTATCGGCAAAATCATCACTCTTCCGAAGATGATCCAAGTCGATCGCTCAAATCCACGCGATCTGGTGCGGATCGTGCACGAAGTGCAGCAGCGCGTGAGCGAAAGGCGCGTCATCACGATGTTTCCAGAGGGTACCAGACATCGCGGCACGCAGCTTTTGCAATTCCAAAGCGGCGCTAAAGCGATCGTTAGTAAGCTCGGTCTGCGCGTCCAGCCAGTGGTACTCATCGGCACGCAGCACATCGCAAACTCTCACGATTTCACCGTCCACAGCGGACACGTCAAAATCATCTACCTAGACCTGCTCGATACGAGCGATAAAGATTGGCTGCAGCACGCCAGAGAGGCGATGCAAGCAGTAATCGACGAAAACGAAACCGCCGAAGCATAGTCGAAATTTATAAATTTATTGATCAAATTCAAACGCGACTTTTGTTAGTTCGCGCGATTTCTGTGCGCTAGCGCGTTTATTTGCGCTTTGATTTGCGGCGGCAAAATTTTATAAAATTTTATCCGCTCGTGTTAGGCAGCGTGGAATTTTAAAATTTCGTTCGTGCGCGCGGACGATGAAATTTTAAAATTTTATCTATGCGCTCAAGTAGTGGAATTTTAAAATTTCATCTAAACTACAGGCGGCGAGCTATCGGCGAGAGACCCGCAAGAAAACAGCGCCTGTATAAAAGCGAAATTTTAAAATTTGCGCGGTGCGGCAAGATGGAATTTGGCGTATATTTAGCCATTTGCGCAAATGGCTAAACGATTTGTCGCAAGAGCAAAAGACGGCGGCAACCCGCAAGCGGTCTTAAAATTTTAAATTCTTAAGGAGGAGAGAATGGCGTTTGTTACAGAACGTATTTCAAAAGAGGATATCGAGAAATACGATTTGCTAAAACCGAGCAATGAGATATGCGAAAAATATTATCAGGGCGAGCTTGATTGGGCAAACTTAAATTCAAGAGACTGGTGCATAGATAGAGAAAGAGGCATTTGGCTTTTTCCTGTGCGCGTGATCACTATTGGAGATCCTAGAGATATGGAATTTAGCGGTGAATATATATGGCTTTTGCATTATAGAGGTAAAGATATAGAGATCGATTTAAGAGATATAAACAACGAAAATACTGGTAAAAAAGTTACAGATAATCCATTTAGAATAATATATGAACTAGAATCTATAAGAAGCGATATTGGGGATATACCGAAACACGAGATTGTGGATATTTTAAAAGAAATTTTAAATGAATATGGTGATGGAGGATCTATTATCCCAAAAGAAAATATTCAAGTAACTTTCGTATCTAAAGTTTAAAGAAAAGGGGATAAAGTGGCGTTTGTTACAGAGCGTATTTCAAAAGAGGATGTCGAGAAATACGATTTGCTAAAACCGTGCAATGAGATATGCAATAAGTATTATCAGGGTGAGCTTGATTTGGTAGATTTAAATTCGAGAGATTGGTGCATAGATCGAGATAGGGGCATTTGGCTTTTTGTAGTACGCAGTATCACTATCGGAGATCCTAGAGATATGAACTATAGCGGCGAAGATATATGGATCTTGCACTACAAGGGTAAAGATATAGAAATCGATCTGAGGAATATACATAATGAATATACAGGTAAAAAAGATACGGATAATCCGTTTATACTAATATATGAACTGGAATCTATAAGAAGCGATATCGGGGATATACCAAAGCAAGAGATTGTGGATATTTTAAAAGAAATTTTAAATGAATATGGCGATGGAGGATCTATTATCTCAAAAGAAAATATTCAAGTAACTTTCGTATCAAAAATTTAAAGAAAAGGAGATAAAGTGGCGTTTGTAGCGGAGTATATTTCTAAAGAGGATATTAAGAAATATGATATTATAAATCGTGTAGATCAGCGCTTGGCAAAATATCATTATGATCCACAGGGGCCTAATGAAATAAAGTGGTTGGACTGGGTCATCGACAGGCAAAGAGATATTTGGCTTATTTTTGTTTGTAGCCCGCATCTGCCTGATCCAAGAGACGGATATACTGGAGAGGAGATTTGGCTGCTTTATTATAAAGGTAGAGAAATCGAGCTTGATATTAGACGGGTCTATGACGAAACTACCAGTAAAATGCTCGCAGATAATCCGTTTTTTATCAAATATAAGCTAGAAAATATAAATTCTAGTATTGACGGAATTTCGTTAGATGAACTTTATGGCGTCTTGAATGAGGCTTTAAAAGAATATGGCAATCGCGGTATTGACGGTAGAGAAAATTTACCAAAAGAGCATGAAGTCGTAACTTTTCTGCACGATTAAGAATGCTTGCGTGTATTAGAATTTCGGTCGGAATTTTGTTTTGAAAATAGGAGAGAAAGATTGATGAAATTTTAAAAACAATTCAAACGGTGTCGTTTATTATGTTTTTTGCACCGATATGGGCTTTCATAGCTACTCCGTCATTTGATTTTTGGAAAGACTCAAAAGTAGATGAGTTTTTTAAATTTGCCGCTATGAAAAGAGATATGAAACTTTTAAATGATGAGAGATACCAAAAGCCTCTAGATCGTAAAATTATTTGGCTTTACATAGCCTTTGAATTTTGCTTGGGGCTTAGTGTATATTTAGGCATTTTCGGGCTTATCGTAAGTACGATTTTGCGGATAATTTTTTAAAAAATTATGGACAGTAAGGCGGCTAAAGTAGTGAAATTCCAAAAGCAGCCAAATAGACAAATAGATAAAATTTTGAAATTTTAAAATCCCGTCCGCTTAAATCAGCGTCGGCTTTAGCTTGCGTGCCGAAAAGTCGGGCCTCTCGCCGCGAGCTAGAGCGATGAGCTCATCCGTCGCGATTAGATAAAAGCCCGCGAGATCTCTGCCGAAAAGCCTTTGGATTTCATCGCTTCTGCCGTCTAAAAAATCAAGCGCGAGCTTGGAATTTACTAGCAAAAAATCGCTTCCGCTGTCAAACGCGTCAAATAAAATTTCGCCCCCCAGCCGCAGCGCGCACTCCCGCTCCCGCTCGTATATCTGCGCTCCAAGCGGCGCGCCTTCACATTCAAAGTGCACGATCTGCGCGCCCAACCTGATAGCGAGCCCCTCCGCAGCCTCGTCGTACCACACGGCGACGTTAAAGCCGCTAAAATCGTGCTTCGCGCCCGCTGCGTCAAATTCCGCCATGCTCTGCGCGCTTAAAATTTTATTGCTGCGCGCAGGCTTAAATTTTAAAATATCGCAAAACGCCCTGTATGCCGCGCGGTCGTCAAACTCCATCCCCACGGCGTCGCACTTCGTAAAATACGCTATCTGCGGCTCGATGATCTCCAAAATCCTCATGCGCTCGCTCGGGTGCGTCTGCATCAGGCGGTGCGCGAAGATAAAGGCGCTGTTGCCCAAAAACTCCCGTGAGCATGCGGGGATTTTCGTCGAGTAAAAATAGGGCGCGAGGCTTTTGTAAAACTCGAAATCAGAGACATCTGCGATGTTTTCAAATGCTTTAAATTTATCCAAAAACGCCCTCGGCTCGCAGCGTAGATCTTTAATTGCCTCTTTTTCGCTAAGAGGCGCGATGATTAGCTCGCTTCCAAAGTGCGCTATGAGCGTATCCAGCGGCTCTTTTACGCTCACCGTCGTGCCGCCGATTTTTACAAATTCCACTCCCTGCGCGCTGAAATAGGGGTCGTGCGCGCAGATGTCGTCAAGCAGTGCCGCAAGATCGGCAAAGGGCGCGCTTTCATAAACATAGGGCTTGAAGTAGCTTGCTACGTCGCAGCGGGGATCAAAGCGAAAGAGCCTGATTTGAAGCATTTTTCATCCTTTTTTTATGGCGAATGATACTAGAATTTGCCTTAATAATGAGTTTTTTAGGCTCAATTTTATAAAATTGCGCCTTAGATTAACGCAAAGGCCGGCTATGAAAAATTTATACACCCTAAATCACGCGCCGATAAATGCGCATTTTAGTAAAAACTCAAGCGATTTCGTCGTGCGCGAAGTGCCGCTTTACGAGCCTAGCAATGAGGGCGAGCACTGCATTTTGCTGCTGCAAAAAAAGGGCATCGGCACGCACGAGGCGCTGCGGATTTTAAGCGAACGCACGGGCGCTAAGATGCGCGAGTTTGGCTACGCGGGGCTTAAGGACAAGCAGGGCCTTACGACGCAGCACGTTAGTATGCCCGCTAAATTTGAGCCTGCGCTGGGCGGATTTTCGCACGAAAGCCTTAAAATTTTAAGCGTGCAAAGGCACAAAAACAAGCTTAAAATCGGACATCTAAAGGGTAACGACTTTTTCATCCGCCTAAAAAAGGTCCTACCGCCCGACGCCGTCAAGCTCGCAGCCGCGCTAGATACGCTAGGGCGCGAGGGCTTTGCGAACTACTTCGGCTATCAGCGCTTCGGTAAGTTCGGCGACAACGCGGCTCAGGGCGAGGAGGTGCTACGCGGACAGAGACGGCTTAAAAATCCCAAAATGCGCGACTTTCTAATCAGCGCCTATCAGAGCGAGCTTTTTAACCGCTGGCTTAGCAAGCGGGTCGAAATTTCAAAATTTGCGGCGGAATTTAGCCTTGGCGAGTTTGCTAAAATTTACGGACTAAGCAAGGAGGAGGCGCGCGAGATCGCGGCTCAGCCGCAGTTTTTTAAGCTTTTAAGAGGCGAGATTTTAGGACACTTCCCGCACGGCGCGTTTTTTAGCTGTGACGATCTTGGCGCGGAGTGCGAGCGCTTCGCGAGGCGAGAAATCACGAGCGCTGGCCTTATCGTGGGGCGAGCGAAGCTGCGAGCTAGCGGGCTTGGCGGCAGATTTGAAGATGAAATTTTCACGCCCTCGCGCGAGTTTGAGGCGCAGATGAACGGCTCGCGCAGGTTTGCATGGAGCTTTATGGAGCGCGTACAGCATGCCTACGATGCGCAAAATGCGCATTTTAGCTTCAGTTTTTACCTGCCGAAAGGCTCTTACGCGACGGTCGTTTTGGAGGAAATTTTGCACCGAGATATATTCGAAGGCGCCGCGACGGACGAGGATTGAGCCGCATCGCGCCGCGAAGTAGGGCTCATGCTACGCCATGTCACGCTCCATGTTAAACTGCGCCGCACTGCACAGCGCGGAATTTTGTGAAATATTAAAACCGACTACGTGGATTTAATTTATGCGGCAGATAAAATTTTATGAAATTTCGTAAAATTTTATCGCAGTAAGCGCGCCGTTTTGTCTAAGCCATAGAATTTAAAATTTTATTCTGCTCGGCCGTAGGTAAAATTTGCTAAATTTCACCTTTTTATAGTTGCCCAAATTCATTTTCGTCGACAATCAACAAAATATTATTAAGCTTAAAATCGCTTAAGTCTTTTATCTACTATTGCCCGTTTACAATATTTTCAAAAAAATTATTCTCTTCCCAAAAGTAGCATTCTAACATTTTTAAAATTCCATTTTCCAAAAGAACCATTGCTCCTCCAATGTTTTCATCAGAAAGCGTTAAATTTACATTGCCGACAAAGCCGTTGTTTTTGCTTTTTTCTAATATTTTTTTACACTCGAAATGGCAATAATATCCGGCTGTCGAAACCTCTCTTTTTGTAATTTCTGAATTTTCAAACTGCTCATAAAGCGCATAATCGCCTAAATCATCACTTATTAGCTTAATAATTTCAGCTTCGATATTTGCAATATCTGTAAAATTATCGAGGGATAAACATCGTTCCGATTTTTGGTTTTCCATTTTTTATAACTCCACGTACAGTAATTTCATAGCCCTTAATATTAACTTTATAGCCATTAGTAAAATTATTTGGCAACTTACCATTTGCCATATCTTTTTCAAATTCTTTAATTATAGCATTATAAGCTTGTTGTTGATTGTTTTCAAATTTATTTAAAAAATCATCTAATTTATGCTCTTTTTTTGTTAAAGATGTGATTTAATTTATTAGCTTCTTTATCGTCGTCATCCTCCGGCGGCAATGGTGCATGCTGGAGTTTATACTTGCTCACGCCAAAAATTCCACCCCTTAAATTCCGCGAGTCCTGAAATTTAAGCCAAAAAAGCTATAATTGCGCTCGGGTGTGGCGTGCGGTCGCTCCGCAAGGAGAGGAAAGTCCGAGCTGCGATAAGACAAGGTTGCGTCTAACGGACGCCGGGGGCAACCCTAGGGAAAGTACAACAGAAAGCAAACCGCCGCGCAAGCGGTAAGGGTGAAAGGGTGGGGTAAGAGCCCACCGCGCGCGTGGAGACACGGGCGGCAATGCAAACCCAACCTGCAGCAAGAACGGGTGGTTTCGTCTTATATTCGAACCGTTCGCTCGAACCGATTTGCAAAAATCGGTCTAGATAAATGACCGCTGTAACGGAACTCGGCTTATAACCACACCTATTTTTACGCCAGATTTATTTACTTGGAATAAGGAAAAAATTTTGAAAAGCTTAATTTTATGCAGCGCGCTTTGCGCCGTCGTTTTAGGGCTCGGAGGCTGCGCGGGCTCCGATAAATCTATAATCTTGCAGGGCGACGCTCACGATCGCGCTTGTGCAGAGGTTTATGAGCGCTACAAAGAGCTTGAGGCGGAGCTCTTGGCGGTCGAGGATCGATACGCAAACCCAAGCGTTGCGAACGATTATATACAGGCTTACGACGAGTACGAGCGCACCATCGCCTACTACAATAAAAATTGTGCGACCGATAAATAAATTGCGCAGATTGAGCGTGATTTGGTATAAGCATGGCTGCGGGCAGCGGCGCAAAGCACTTAAAATTTTATAAAATCTCTAAAAACTATTGAGAGAATTTTACGCGAAGCAAAAAGCGTCTAAAATTTATTTCTTACGCTTGGATCTAGCGATATAAAGTCGCGGTGTGAAGCATGGGCACGATGCCTATTCATGCTCGCATTTAGCTTGGCGCGCCAAGGTTGTAGTAAAATCGTATTACGACACCACATACTCGTGCCGCATTGGCTAAGGAGCGCGCAATTTATTAGTCGAATCGGCGCGAACTTCCAAAGTCGCACCAAAATTCCGTCAAGTGGAGTTGGCTGTTGTGCCCATTTATGCGTCTGCTAAAGCCTTGCAGCCTCAAAATTCCGTCACGTGGATTTGATCGCCATCTGGGCGCTTGGATCGATCGTAAAATCAGGTCTCAAAAATCCTGTTACTCGGTTTTGGCCTGCTGCGCGGTTTTCGCGGTGTATAAGAGCGATAAAACGAGATAGTTAGGGTAGCTTTAAGGCGCAGTGTGATTTTTTTTTGCTTGCGCATGCGGCTTTTAGGCGCTTGGTAATTTCAGTTTACTCGCAGAATTTTAAGATGTGCGGTTTTTTGAAACTATAGCAGCGGGATTTTGGGTTTTTAGCGCGAAAGTATTTGGCGGATTTGCTGCAGTACTATGGCTTTGATTTTTGTCGAGAAATTTTAGAATTTTACGATTTCGCAAGAAAATTTTGTGTGTTTTGGCGCCGCGTCGAACTTAAAATTTTATCTTGCCGCCGCGTAAGATTGCGCGTCTAATCTTTCCATTTTTTTTTAAATACGGCGTATGTTTTGAGATTCGCGTCCGTTTTTAAAATTTTACTCCAAATAAACGCCGAATTCACAAAATGAGCCGCCCGGCGATAATTTTAGAAAGCCGTGCAAGCCTGCAATGCAAAAGCTAAAGCTTTATGATAGGCAGAGTTTAAGGCCTTTATCGATAATTTAGCCGCTTAAAATGCTGCTGCATTATAGTGCGCCAATGAGCTCTAGGTACCGCATTATGCGCTACGGTTTGCCCGCCTCATAGTTCGCTAAAACGCTCAAAGCGGGCTTTTAGAGATTTTGCATTTTTGTTTAAAAGCTCTGCTTGCGCGGCGAGCTTATCTGCGTATGTTTGAAGCGCCGTCGCATACTTAGCATGCGCATCAAAGTCCGATTTTAGCGCGTAAATTTCATCTTTTACCGATTTGATATTTTGCGCGAGCACCTCGTCTTTTATGAAGGTGCGGATCGTGCCTAAAAGCGCCAGCAGCGTCGTGGGCGATGCCGCAAAAATGCCGATTTGCGCGCAGTATTCAAGCACCTGCGGCAGCCTCTCGCAGACATATACAAAAACCGCCTCACTCGGCACGAATAGCACCGCAAACTCCGTGCTAAGAGGCGGTATGATGTATTTTTCCGCGATATCTGCGGCGTGCTTTTTCATATCAGCGGCGAGTTGCTTATCCGCACTAGCAAGCGCTGCGGCGTCGTTTGAGGCGGAGGTGGCGATTATCTTTTCATAGCTTTGAAGTGGAAATTTTGAGTCGATGCAAAGAATTTTTTCTTTTGCGATATGCAGCGCGCAATCTGCGATTCTGCCGTTTGGTAGGTGCTTTTGCAGCTCGTAAAACGCGGCGTTTTGCCCATAGATCATCGATAAAATTCTCTCTAGTCGGTACTCGCCGAAGTTGCCGCGTAGTTTGACATTACCTAAAATCGAGTTTAGCCTTGCGATTTCGTCGCGCACCTGCAGTGAAGTTTTATTTTGCTCGCTCATTCGCGCTAGATTTTCCGCTATGTCCTTAAAGCCGCGATCCAGCGAGCTTAAATTCTCGCTAAGCGCGCTATTTTGGCGCTGCAAGCCTTCGCCCAGGGATCTATTAAGATAATAGAGCTTATCGTTAAAGCCGTCGTTTAGGCTTTGATTTAGCTTAAAAAGCTCGGCACTTGCTCTCGCACTTTGAGCCGTGAGCCTTTCGCTTAAAAGCTCGCTAAGCGCGGAGTTTGCATCACTTATGCGGCGGTTTTGTAGCACGAGCGCGATCAGCAAGGCAAGTACTAGCGCAGCAAAAAACGCAAACGCCGCGAGCAAAATCCCATCAGCGCCCATTTTCTTGCACGCTTTGCGGATCTAAAATTTCATTTTTATAGCGCAGATATTCGATGTCGTTGTTAAGCGCGCGATTTTCCTCAAGCAGAACCTCGTGCTTGGTGCGAAGCGCAGCGATGTCGCGGCTGATGTAATAAATTTCGTTGCGGATGTAAATCGCCGGCACAGTCAGCAAAAACGCAAATCCGATCAGCAGATAAACGACTAAAAGCTGATAAAGCGTGAGATTTTTCTCCTTTTTTTTCTCGGCGTCGTAGTTGCGTAGTAGCTCGTCCTGCGCGCCCGCAAAACTGCCGTAACCGCGCCCTGCAGCAAGGCTTGCATAATCATGCGCGCCCAGATCCGCGTAATTTTGATTTTGCGTGCTTGCAAAGTTCGCATCTGCAAACGCCGCGTAATCCGCCTTGCCGACAAAATTGGCATCTGCAAAATCGCCGTAGCTCGCTCCGCTGGAATTATCGCTGCCGCGAGTGGCTGAAATATTTGCGTCGCCGCGTCCTTTGAATTTTACTTTGCTGCTTTTATTAAATTTTGTTCCGCCGCTTTCGGAATTTAGATAGTTTGAGGCGCTTGTGAAGCCTGAACTTTCGAATTCCAAGCCGGTAAAATCGTCGTAACCGCCCGCTGAACTCGCGTAGTTTCGTTTTACGGAAAGATCCGCGGCAAGCTTATCCTCTAGCTCCTCATCCGTCAGATCCTCCATAGCTCGTCTTTTCGCAAGCTCTATGCCCGCTAGATCAGATGTCCCTGCGAAGTCGTGCCCGTCATCGTCGTCGGCAAAATATTCATATTTATTCATCTAAAATCTCCATAAATTTAAAACCACGATTCTATTTTTACTTGCTGCCAAAGCGCCTGCGTCAAGATAAATTCTGCTCGAAGCTCACAGCTAGCGTGTACCTAGCAATGGGCCGTTAAGGTAAAATTTAAAAGCAAAGCTACGAGCAAAATTTTTCTTTGCAATTTTACCTCGGTAAATGGAATTTTATCTTAACTCACGAAATTCTATCTCGGTCAGCAAAATCAAAATTTTACTTTAGCGGGCTATTGCGTTTATTTATCTGGCTCTTTGCACGATATTGTATAGCAGCAGAAGCTTCAAAAGAAGCATCGCGTTAATTTAGCTCGCTTTTTGCACCGCCTGCTTGGGAAATTCATTTTGACAGGTAAAAATCGAGCTCACCTTACCGAGATTGACTATTTATAAAATTTTTGTCAAATCGTCTGAAAAACCGTTAGAATTTTACTGAGCCTTCGACTCTGTGCCTATGCTACCGCCTAGTCCATAAAAACATGCAGCAGTTAAATCTCATAAAATTATACGTTAAATATAGCGTAAAATTCAACGTTAAATTTTTCGCTAAATTTTATAATTTAGCTATTAGGTACTCAAAATAGCACTGAAAAATATCATAAATTCTAAAGCGAATCTTTGAAAGCTGAATTTCAAAATTCCGTAAAATTTTAAAATTTAATGCCTGCAAATCTGTAAATTTTACAAAATTTCGTCAAAATTTAAAATTCATAGCAAGCAAAGGCGGTTATTTCAGTCGAAAAATTCTTAGCTTTGCGCTCGCTGCTCGCGAGTTTTGCGCGAGTTCCTGCGCATCCGCCGTTAGCGGGCTTTTTGTCAAAATTTTCCCTAAAGAGTGATCTCCGCCGCATTCGCAGCGCATAAACTCGCTAGGGCAGACGCAATCACGTTCCCACGCCTTAAATTGCTCCTTTACTATGCGGTCTTCAAGCGAATGAAACGAGATTATAGCGACAGTTGCATTAGTTAGAATTGAATCGCGCGATTTTTGCTCAATGAGCGTGAGCAGGCGTTTTAGCTCGCCAAGTTCGTCGTTTACCTCGATGCGGATCGCCTGAAATGCTAGCGTAGCCGTGCTGATGCTGCGCCCTTTAACGGGCTTCGTTCCGATTAAATTTGCCAAAGCTTTAGCGCTTGTTAGTGGTGCGTTAGTTCGCGCAGTAGCTATTTTAGCAGCGATTGCGTTAGCGTTTGTTAGCTCGCCGTATTCGCGGAAAATGCGCGCCAGATCCGCTTGTGAGTAGCGGTTTACGACATACGCCGCATCTAGCGCTGCGCTCTCGTCCATTCGCATATCCAGCGCGTCGCTTTTAGTGGAGAAGCCGCGGCAGTTTTTATCCAGCTGAAGAGACGAAACGCCGATGTCAGCCAAGATCCCGCGAACTGCGCGGAGTTTTTGCTCGGGCAGAATTTTTAAAATTTCGCTAAATTTTGCTTTGTGGATTTCTATGCGATCTTTAAATTTACTAAGCCGCTCGCGCGAAAATTCTATCGCTTCGGCATCTCTGTCGCAGGCGATGAGTTTAAGGTGCGGATTAGCGGTTAAAATGCCCTCGCTATGCCCTCCGTAGCCTAGCGTGCAGTCGATAACATAGCCGTCTTCAAGCTGCGAAAATGCGGCGATCGTTTGCGAAAAAAGCACCGGAATATGTGGAGCTTGCACTTAAATTTATCCTTTTGAAATTTCTAATCCTATATAATAGCGAAATTTTTTACAAAGGCGAGAGATGGACGAGTATTATTATGAAATTTTACGAAAAATTTCGCTTTCGATGTTTAGAGATAGGCTTTTTGGGATCTTTCACGGCTCGATTTCAGCAAAAATTAAAGAAAATCAGTTCTTGATCAACAAAAAAGACGCGATTTTCGATAGCCTGGATAGGGATGATTTTATAACGCTGTTTTCAAAAAAAGACTACCGCTGGCAGGATGCTAGCATCGATAGTGACATACATATAAATATCTACAAAAATATAAAAGAGGCGAAATTCGTAACCTACGCGACACCGCCATATCTCGTCGCATATACGCTGGAGCATGATTTTATTTTGCCGCGAGATTACTTTGGGGCGAGCAAATTTAAGCGCATTGAAATTTACGATCCTAAGAGCTACGACGACTGGCACGAGCGTGCGCCGTACGAAATTTGTAACTATATGATAAATGAAAATAGCGATATAATGGTGATTCGCGGCTATGGGGTTTTTGCTCATGCAAGGAGCGCGCAGCAAATGGCGAAAAAAATAGCGATTTTAGAAATGAGTTCAAAGCTGCTTTTGCTAAGCTAAGATTAATGTATACCAAATCATTTACTAACGCGTTATAATTCGCTAAAAATGCCTATTTTTCAGCCTTACATAAGGTTTTATCTGTATAATTACTAACAAAAAATTTCTTTAGTTAGCTATTTAAGGATTTAGATGATAGAATGGATGCAAAAGCATAAGAAGTCGCTTATACCGACGATCTGGATAAGCACGATAGCTTTCGTGGGCGCAGGCTTCGTCGGCTGGGGCGCATATGATATGAACGCTAACCGCGCAGGCTCAATCGCTAGAGTAGGGCAGATCTCCATAACAAATCAAGAACTAAACACAAAATACTCCGAACTATACAACAGGCTGAGTGCTATGAGCGATGGGCAATTTACTCAAGAACAAGCTAAAAATATGCATCTAGATCAGATCGCAGTAGATCAGCTAATCGGCGAAGCGTATTTTCTAAATTTTGCTAAAGATTTAGGCATTCAGGCTAGTGATAAAGATGTCGCGGAGTTTGTAGTGAGCTCGCCGAATTTCCAAGAAAACGGCGCGTTTAGTAAGGAACTTTACGATAATGTCGTAAGGAATTCAGGACTTACTAAAAAGGAATTTGAGCGCAATCTACAAAAGGTCCTAACTTTAGAAAAGCTCGGCAAAGCACTAAAAATAACACCTAGCCCTAAGATAGTAGAAGCGTTCGCGGCATCGCAGCTGATGCAGGATAAGGTTTCTGCAGAGATAATCTACGCCGATGCTAATGTCACTTTTAGCGACGACGAGCTAAAGAAATTTTGGGAAGGCGAGAAATCGCACTTTATGACTGAGAAAAAATATACTCTCGGAGCATATTTTGTGGCGCCTAGTAAAGCCGATGTGAATGAGACCGAATTAAGTAAATTTTACAAAGAGCACAGAGGCGAATATAGAAGCTTAGATGATAAATTATTGGATTTTGCAGAAGCCAAGCCCGATGTCTTAAAAGATTACCGAATGGATCAGGTTAAAAAAGACGCTACAAAGGATTATCTGGAGATTAAAAAAGGCAAGCTCGATACTAATGAAACTATAGTTGCTACGGCTAGCAATTTTCCAATATCTGAGATTGAGGTTGCAAAGCCAGGAGATGTCATTAAGCCTTTCGAGTACAAAGGCGGATATTTGATTGCTAAACTTAACGGCGTAGAGCAGCCTAGGCAGATGAGCTTTGAAGAGGCTAAGTCTTTGGCTTCTAAAGAATTTGAAACGAAAAAACGTAAAGAGCTACTTGAAAAAAGAGCTCAAGATGCGCTTAAAAATTTCAAAGGCGAAGATTTCGGGATGCTATCTCTTAATAGTAAAAATAATACCAAGCTAAGTGATGACGAATTTTATAAATTTCTTATCGATATGTTTAATAAGCCTGCAAAAGAAGGGATAGTGATGTTTGATAACAAAGCCGTAGTGTATAAAATTTCACAGCAGAGCCTAGGCAACAGCGAAGAGATAGATAAAGAAAAAGCGATCGTAGCCGATAGGATAACCGCGTTATTAAATTCCAATCTCCAAGACGATCTAACCAAAATGCTAGAAAAGCGCTATAAAACCGAAAGATATTTTAAAGGTAAAGACAGTGAGTGAGTATATTTTAGGTCTAGATATAGGCTCGACTAAAATTCGCGCGATAATCGCTAAAAATGACGGCATTTTTACGGTCTTAGGCGTTGGCGGAGCCGATACTTTAGGTATCAAAAAGGGCGTCATAACAAACATAGAACAAGCCGCGGGCTCAATAAAGCAGGCGGTGAAAGCAGCGGTAAAAGGCGCTGGCAGAAGCTATGATAAAGCCATTATATCGATCTCTGGCTCATATGCCAAAAGCGTTAAATCTCGCGGTGTCATAACTATGGAAAATGAGATCGGACTAGATGAAATCAAGCGCGCCATGCAGGTTGCTGAAGCGCAAGCAAATGTGCCTAGCGATAGTGTGATTTTACATGTGCTTCCGTATGATTTTAGAGTCGATGAGCAGGAGCACATCGAAGACCCCCTTGGTATGAGTGGCACGCGTCTAGAGGTATCTACCCATATCGTCATCGCGCCGGAAAGCTCTATTAAAAATTTGAAAAAATCCGTTGAGATGGCGGGCGTAAAGGTCGATAACATCGTCCTTTCAGGCTACGCATCTTCTATATCTACGCTTAGCAAGGATGAAAAAGAGCTAGGTGTCGTACTGATCGATATGGGAGGCGCCACATGCGATATAGTCATCCACCTGGGGAATTCCTTGCGTTATAACGATGTTGTGATGTTTGGCTCTAATAACGTTACTAACGATCTATCGCGCGCCCTACATACGCCGCTTCCGTATGCGGAAAACATTAAAATTACCTATAACGATCTAATTAATCAAGGCAATAGCGAAGTTGAATTGCCTGCTTTAGGAGATAGCGAATCAGAAAACCACATAATAAGCCTTGAGATCATCTCTCAGGTCATCCTCGCTCGCGTTAAAGAGACCTTTGATATGATAGCCGATAAGATCGAAAGAAGCGGCTATAAAGACCGCATAGGAGCGGGTATCGTCATCACGGGCGGCATGGCGAAGCTGGACGATGTGCGCGATTTAGCGGCGATAGTTTTTGATAACACTTCCGTTAGGGTTGCAAGAGCAAAGAGCGTGGGCGGCCTGCACGAGATCGCCGACGATATTTCAAATTCTTGCGCATTGGGACTTTGCATGTATGGCTTTGGCGAATTTACCCCTTACGAGATGGACTCTAACGGCAAACTCCGCTACAAAGACGAAGTTATAAACAAGGCTCCGAAACGAAATGTGAACGAATATTATGAAAAAGAGGTCAGCAAGGCGATAGAAAAAGAGGGCGTCAGAGCGGATAGCGGTGTGGCCAAGAAGGAGGATCTAAATATCCAACTTCCCAAAAAAGACGGACAGAATTTTTTCAATAAAATTTGGTCGTCTATGAAAAATTGGTTTTAAAATTTAAGCTAAGGAGATACTCGTGAAAGGATATAGTATGGAAGAAAGAAAGGGCATCTACGGTGCCAAGATGAAGGTTATCGGCGTCGGCGGCGGCGGATGCAACATGATAAATCATATGATCCGCGAAGGATTTACCAAAACCGACGTTGAGCTTATGGTGGCTAACACCGACGCACAGGCGTTAGAAAAGTCTATTGCAAATACTAGAATTTTACTAGGCGAAAACACCACCAAAGGACTTGGCTGCGGTATGGATCCAGCGCTTGCTAAAATGGCTGCGGAGGAGAACTACGACGATCTTAAGGATCGCTTGGACTACTCCGACATCGTTTTTGTGGGCTCCGGTCTGGGCGGCGGTACCGGCACTGGCGCTGCGCCTATAGTCGCTAAAGCTGCGAAAGAGAAAAAAGCGCTAACTATCGGCGTCGTTACCACCCCTTTCGGTTTTGAGGGTAAAAAGCGCATGAGATTAGCACAAGAGGGTCTTGAAGAGCTTAAAAAAGAGTGCGATTCCATAATCGTTATCCCAAATCAAAATTTATTAAAGATCATCGATAAAAAAACCGGCCTAAAAGATGCCTTTAAGATTGTAGATAATGTCCTATTCCAAGCCGTAAACGGTATGATCTCCGTGATCTTAGAATCGGGCGATAGCGATATCAACGTCGATTATGCCGACGTCAAAAAAGTAATGACGCACCGCGGTTTGGCGCTTATGGGTATCGGCGTTAGCGAAGGTGATGGCGCGGCAGAAGAAGCACTAAAAAGTGCGATCCAATCCCCGCTTTTGGACAATACCTCCATCCACGGCGCTATGGGCGTGTTGGTGCATTTCAAGATGTCGCCTGATTGCTCCTTGCTTGAGATCGAATCTGCGATGAATATCATCGAAGATACCGTGGATAAGGATGCCGACGTTACCTGGGGCACTACCACCGATCCTAAGATGGAAAATAACCGCGTCGAGGTTACTCTCATCGCCACTGGCTTTGAAAGGAGCATCGAAGAAAAAAAGCAGGTCGCCAGCGATAACGTAGCGGATCGCAGGAAGGCACTTTTAGAGAGCATGGGTCGAAATTCTATCTTTTCTAGACAAAAGGTAAGTAGCGGCGATTTTAACGGAGACGAAACCTACGACGAGCTCGATGAGCCCGCATTCTTACGCAACCAGATGGACTAAATGCGCAGACGAGATAGGCAGCTAAGCGAAGATGAGGCGTTAAAAATCATCGACGAGAGCGAATATGCTACGCTTAGCTGCATAGACGAGAGCGGCGAAATTTTTAGCGTGCCTATCTCGCCCGTGCGCGATGCAGACATTATTTATATCCACGGCGCGCCTGCCGGTACAAAGGCGAAACTCTTTCAAAACGGACGCGCGGTAACGGCTGTTTTTGTTAGCTACAACCGCGTTCCTACCCCAAGCGACGAAGAATACCGATCTATCGCAAACGACGCTGCCGCTTTAGGCTCTAGAGTTTATACGACGGAGTACCGTAGTGCGATCGCCGTTTGTGAAGCAAACGAAGTGTTAGATGACGAGCGTAAAATTTACGCCCTGCGGATACTTTGCGAAAAATACACCCCAAACTATATGTCGCGCGTGGAGTTCGCCTCCAGAGCATCATTAAAGCGCACAAAAATTTACGAACTCAAAATAAAATCCATAACCGCAAAGGCTAAAATTTTATAGAATTAAATTTGAGAAATCTAAATTTTAAATTGCTTGATTTCTTAAAATTTTAAGTTTGAATGTTAGGCAAATTTTAATCTGGAATTTCGTATCGCAAAATTTTAAAGCGTAAAAATTTGGCGCCCTTTATCGCGCGGCTCATCGAAAGTGCGCTGCTGGAGGTTGATGGCGGCGTGATCGAGGCGGCGAAGAGCTTCGGTGCGAGCAAGACGCAGATAATCTTTCGCGTAATGTTCGTCGAGGCGCTACCTAGTATTATCGGTGCGATTACTCTGACGCTCATCGTCATCATCGGATTTACGGCGATGGCTGGCACGGTCGGCGGCGGCGGGCTCGGCGACGTGGCGATCCGCTATGGCTTTCAGCGCTTCCGCCCCGATATAATGGCATACACCGTCGTGATCCTGATCGTGCTCGTGCAGATAATCCAAAGTATCGGAAATTTGCTTTATAAAATTACGAAAAAGTAGGGAGCATATGGGCGGCGGAATTTTGTGATTAAATTTTGCCCGCTTCGATTTTTGTCGTGAAATTCTGCTCTTGCTTTGAAATTTCATCTTTGCTTGAGACTCTACTCTTACTAGCGAGATTCGGCATTCATTCGCAAGGCTCCGCTTTCACTCATTTGATTGCACTTTTGCCGTAAATTTTAAATTTGAAATTTCGTATCGCAAAATTTTAAAGCGGCATAGAAAGCATAGAATTTTATGAATCGTCTTGTGGCGCTTGCGGTAAATTTTACGCGGGCGGATACAGCGCGTTTAATAAGATCGTTATCGCATAAGAGCGAAGCTATGAAATTTATCTAGTGCGTAGTGTCTAAATTTAAAAAGGGGCGAGAAATCTCCCGCCCCTGAAATTTTAAGTATAGGATTTGATTTTATAGATGTGTGAGTTAGAGCTTGCTTGCCCCTTAAAATTTAGAACATCACCTCAAACCCTGCATTGATAGCACCGCCTCTTGTTTTGCCTACGTAGCCCTTGCCTCCTAGGTTAAAGATAAGGTTCTTGCTCTCATACTTATAGCCCGCTTCAAATACTCCGGTTGAACCTTTTAGGCTAGGCTTAGGAGCGTCAAGTCCCATAGTAGATGCTTTGGCATCTCCGCTAAACTCATACTCGTATGCGCCTCCAAAGTATAGGTTATGCTCATCTTTTAGATTTATAGTATCTCTAAGACCAGCTCTTACTCTATTAGATGTAATGCTATCAAAGTGATATCTCTCACCAGAGCTTATAGTAGCATCTGCATCATCCGTGTAAGCATATAGCCATTTAGTATAAACGTCTAGCTTGTTTCTTTGGCTTAGATCAAAGATCTGACCTATTCCTATATGAGTAGCCATATAGGTTGAGCTTATATCAAACTTCTCATTATGAGCTAATACTCCAGGAGCTATGGCATAGGTCCAGTCGTTACTATTGTAGTCGCTGCTTATCTTACCTACGTGAAAGCTTGCATCTAGATAGGTACCACTAGTAAAGTTTTGCTTTAGCATCAAGCCTCCGCCTATATACTCGCTATCTCCGTCTGCATGTAGGCCATTATCTAAGTAGCTATCGTAGTTTGCTCTTCCATATTCAACGAATACTCCGCTTAAGATATCTCCTGCGAAATTCTCAGTTAAGCTAGCAAGTCCTGCTGCAACGCCATAGCCTTTGGAATTTACGTGCGAGCCTGTCTCATACCTTAGATCATAAGCTTCGCTTATAGCAAAAGGAAATAGCTCTAAATGACCATCAGGTATTAGCTTATCTAGGTAGTTGGTGATTAACTCGCTTCCGCTCTTTAAGCTAGCTAAGCTTGCGGCACGAGTTTCTGCGAAGGATTTGGTATCGTCTTTTACCCTTCTTTTGCCGCTAAATCTAAGATCTAAAGCTCTTCCGTTTGCATCTACCATACCGTAGGTCTCATACTCTATGGTAGCTCCTTGCTGGACTCTTGTTTGTAGATGCGAAGGATCAGGAAGTAGTAATCGTCCGCTTCCTTGCTTATCGATTAGGTGGATAGTGCTGGTATCTCCTACATCTGTATTACCGCTAATGTAAGCGGTGATCTTACCTCTCATATTGCTTAGATCAGTATTGGCTGTAGGATCGGTAAGCTTAATCATAGAATCGCCGTCTTTAATGGTAGGAGGCATAAAGATATTGATATCGTCAAACCCTCCGATATTCTTAGCTGTTATAGAGTTAGGAGCTGCCGGATTGGCAGTATTTTTACCTACGTTTAGAGTGCTTCCCGCTCCGCCGGTGATATCTCCGATATTATTGCCGCCGGTTAAATTTACGGTAGAGCCATTGCCGCCGTTGATATTTAAGCCGTTGAAATTAGTAGGACTGTTTGGATTTTCATTAACTACGTTTATTACAGGGTTTGGGATAGGATTGTATCTATTGATCTCATCGTTTCCAAACTCGCCGCCGGTGATATTTCTAGACGTAAGCTTGCTTCCTTGAATCAAGATAGATTGATCGTCGCTGCTCTTAATTAAGCCTTTTAGCATTATATCGTAGGTGGTAGAATTTTTAAGCGTAAACTCTTGGGTTGTTTGCTTAGCCTTCTCAGTAAAATTCGTAAAGGTATTGCCTGTATTGTGGATAAGGTGATACTCTTTACCCTCTTCGATATTAAGTGAGCCGTAGGTATCTTTATCTACGTTGTACTCTTCACTGCCAAGTTTAAATTTAGCGTCATTAATGTCCGTATCGGCATTAGTAGTTAAATTTAAAGCAGCAGTTGCAGCACTTCCATTAGTAGCTGCGGTAACCCCGTCGAAGTTAAGAGCATTGAAATTCTTAATATCGCCTGCGGTTTTTTGAGTGGAAGCATTATTTACGTTAAGAGTGTTGCCACTATTATTACCTCTTGCGTTAGATGCATCGTCTGAGCCGCTAATAGCATTTACTACGCTTCCTGCATTGAAATTTACTACGTTGTCGTAAACCCTACCGCTACCTTTAGAAGCACCGGCAAAAATCTCTTTAGTATCAGCACCATTAATGTTTACGGTGTTATTAAATACGTCATCCGTGCTGCCGCTTAGTGTCGCACCGCCGTAAACGGATTTAGTGCTTAGATCGCCTGCAGTAGATACGATATTTACGGTATTGCCTTTATTATCAAATAGTGGCGTTCCGCCTTGATGCGCGTTATCAGCTTTATTCTTAGTTAGCTCGTTGCTATCAAAGTCGTTGTCGTTCCAAGCATCGGTAATGGTGCCTTCTCTATAGATAAGCTCTTTATTGTTATTTTGCTTTCTAAAGGTCTCGCCGTCATATTGATAGTGAGCGTTGTCTATAATGTTATAGACTTGCTCTTTTTGAGTGGTTTTATCTTGGAAATTTATAGCAGCGTTGCCTTTAATTAGGGTATAGTCCTTATCTTTTTGGGCATTATTTATCTTAACATCGGTATTGCTTAGATCAGTAAGATTGCTGCCAGTTAGCTTAAGAGCCGGATCGCCGTTGTAACTATTAGGCATATTGAAATTTAACTTGCCAACGCCTACGATATTTTTAGCTTCGATAGTACCCGGTACTAAAGAGCCATCTTCTTTGCCTACGTTTACGGTATCGTCAGCATCTCCTTTGATAGTGCCTATGTTTTTACCATCTACTAAAGTGACTTTAGATTTAACGCCAGGAGTATTTGAAGTATCGATGTCAAGTCCTTCAAAATCTTTATTAGCTCCCGGAGTTTTTCCTACGTTAATATTAGCGCCATTGCTTAGATCAGGAGTATATTTGCTAATCTCTTCGTTATCGAATTTGCCGTCGCTAGATATATTTCTACCTGTAAGCTTTTTGCCTTGAACTAGGATAGATTGATTGTCGGCACTTTGGATTAAGCCTTTAAGGTTAATCTCATAGCTACTCTTACCGGTAATGGTAAACTCATTATCCGTTTGCTTGGCTTTTTCTTTGAAGCCTGTAAAGGTATTGCCGGCATTATGGATTAGATAATACTCCTTACCCTCCTCGATATTAAGCGAGTGGTAGGTATCTTTATTTACGTCATACTCTTCGCCATTTAGTTTAAATTTAGCGTCATTGATGATATTAGTATCATTAGTAGTAGTTAAATTTAAAGCAGCGGTTGCAGCGCTTCCGTTAGTAGCTGCGGTAACTCCGTCGAAGTTAAGATTATTGAAATTCTTAATATCGCCTGCGGTTTTTTGAGTGGAAGCGTTATATACGTTTAGGGTGTTATTTGTGCCGCCTGCACTGGATAGACCGTAGATAGTTTTACCGACTTTACCACCATAGAAATTTACGGTATTACCGCTGCCGCTAGCAGCATCTGCTGCGTAGACATTGCCAGTGACTTGCGTACCACTTAGATTTACCGTGCTGTTTGTCGCAGAGCTGCTAGCCTTTGAGCCGTATACATCGCCGCCTACGCTACCGCCTTGTAGATTTACAATGTTTTTAACTGCATTGCCGTTAGCTGTCTGTGCGCCGTAGACATTGCCGTTAATGGTGGTATCATCAGTGGTTACCGTATTGTCGTGAACGTTTCCATTAACGTTATAGCCTGCACCGATATTTCTGTTTACTACCGCACCTTTTGAAGTTTCTTCAAAGCTTAGATGGTTGTTGTAAACATCTTGGGTTCCGCTATCACCATAGCCTGCATATACATCGCCAAATTCCGTTCCGCCTTTTATCGTAGTGTAGTTATTGTGGATAGTATTAGGCGTATCAGTATCTTTGACGTCGGCTCTGCCCGAGCTTATGTTTTTGCTGCCTAGATTACCTGCGCCCTCTTTTACGATTACGGTGTTGCCTTTATTACCGAATAGCTTATGAGCGTCTGCTTGGGCCGCATTGCTAGCTTGATTTTTGGTTAGCTCGCTGCTATCGAAATCGGTATCGCCCCAAGCGTTGGTAATGGTGCCTTTTTTATAAACAAGCTCTTGATTGCCGTTTTCTCTTCTAAAAGTCTCGCCATCATACTGATAGTGATCTTTGTCTGTAATAGTATAGGTCTGGTTTTTTTGGACGTCTCTATCGTTGAAATTTATAGTGCCGCCATTAGTCTTTTTGACGAGTGTGTATGTGGTGCCGTCTTTGGCATTATTTACATTGACGTCAGTACCGGTTAAATCCGTAAGCCCGTTGTCGGTAAGTTTGATCGCAGGATTACCTCCATTATAGTTGTTAGGCAAATTGAAATTTATCTTTAGTTTGCCGGGGCCTGATTTTTCGATATTTTTTGCAGTTATATTGCCCGGCACTAGCGGATTGGCACCGTCTTTACCGACATTTATCTCGTCATTGCCATCAGCTTTTATCGTGCCTATATTATTGCCACTTACTAAATTTATCTTAGCGTTATTAGTACCGGTCATATCGATATCTAGCCCGCCGAAATTCTGCGGTGCATTTGGATCTTCACCTACGTCGATAACAGGATCGCCCGCAGGACCGGTGTATTTGCCGACTTCGCCGTTATCGAATGCTCCATCGATAGTGCGGTCGGTTTTCTTTTTACCTTGGATTACGATGGATTTTCCGTCATCATCTTTCATCAGACCTTTTAAATTCATCGAGTAGGTAGTGGCATTTTTGATCGTAAATACGTTATCGGTGCGCTTGGTCGTTTGTGTTTCGTCAAAACCGGTAAATCCCTTTTCATTATGGATCAAATAGCGCTTCTCGCCATCGCCTATCGCATAAGTATCTACATTATAATCAGTGCCATCTAATTGGAATTTGGCGTTATTGATATCGGTTTGAGCTCCACCCGTGATTTGAAGAGCGGCTTTGTTTGCATCGGAATTCGCATTTGATATATGCAAGAAATTTAAAACATCAAATCTAGCGATATTACCCGCTTTATTAGGAGCAATGGCGTCTGAGGCATTTATCAAGGTATTGCCGCTACCGCTACCGCTACCGAATAATCCGTAAATCGTGCCGGTAACGGTGCTATTCGTTAAATTTACCGTATTGTCATTGCTGCCAGCAGTGGTAGCTTGCGCACCATAAACTACTCCGTTTATCGTGGAGCCTTGCAAAATTACGCTGTTATTGGATGCAGAGCCCGCCATAGCGTTACCGCCTTTTACTTGGCTATTTCCATTGACTGTAGAATTTACCAAGGATAAGGCGTTTTGTACGGCATTGCCGCTTGAGGTAGTTCCGCCCGAAACGTGGTTGTTGATAGTCGTTCCGGTCGCGAAGAATTCATTGCCGCTGACGCCTTGTTCGCCGCGTCCGCCCAGAGCAGGACCGTTTAGTGTTCCGCCGGTTATTTGGACGTGGTTATTGTTTGCCGTTCCGCTGCCGATGAAGAATTTTATTGGTTCCGCCGATTACTTGATTAACGGTCTTATTTGTTAAATCCGCTACTACCCAACTACCTTCGACCTTGCCTTCTTCACTTCTACCGCCGATGATATCGTGACCTACCGTGACGCCACTTTTTATATCTACTCTAGCGCCCGTAACGTCGCCCTTAACGCTATTTCCGCCGATGACGTCGCGACCTACTTCACCGCCGTTTAGAATTACTTTGGTATTTGAAATTTTGCCGTTCAGGCTGTTTCCGCCTATAGCATCTTGTGCTACTTTGCCTCCGCTCATTTCAACGTAGCTACTTTTTATCTCTCCATTTACGTTGCGGAAGCCGTAAGCGCTACCGCCTATCTCGCCGCCGCTTATTTTGACGTAATCATTCGTGCTAGTAGCGACGTGATTGGTACCAGAACCTCCGCCGAAGCCTCCGTGAACGTCACCTATAACCTTTCCGCCGCTGATTTCAGAGTAATTGTCGTTAGAAACGGCTGCCATATATGAGCCCGTAGTAGATCGAACCTCTCCGTTTTGTAGCTTTACGTAGTTTTTGCTAGCCGTAGCGTTGCTTCCGGTGGTAATACCCTCTCTAGTAGCATTGGCGCCTGTTATATTTTGAAGCTTAGCACCGGCGCTGTTTATGACGACATAGTTTTTCTCTAATGTACTAGCGAAATTTGGAGATACCGATACCGCGCCGTCTATTTCTTGACCGTTGCTTAAGACGATAGCGCCCGTAATATTTACGCCATTGCCTTTCGCGGAGCCGCCTTGGTGTATGGTAGCGCCCTCTATCCTGTATTTATCTATTTGCGCTGCACCTTTAATATTTACCGTATTATTTTCTGCGGAGCGACCATATCTAGCACGACCTCCCGATACTATAGCTTCGAAGCTCCCAACGGTGTTATTATCGCCGATTATATGGCTATTGCCTTCGATATTTACGGTGTTGCCGACGGCGTTTCCCGAATATCCTGGCTTTCCAGCCCAAGTGCCGTTGCCGCCGAGAACGACTCTATTAACGGTTGCATTTATTATGTTTACGGTATTGCCTGTTGCGCCTTTGCCTTCACCGCCTATTACGGTGGTAACGGTAGCGCGGTTTTGAACGGTGATCTGATTTCTATCGGCCGATGTCGTAGGTGTAATGCTAGGATGACCCATACCGCCACCGTATATACTGTACCCCGACATATCAGTGCCTGAAGCACTTCCGGTGATAGTTACTATATGATTTTTGGAGCCGCCTCCGTTACCGGCACCTTCATAACCACCCGAGTAATACCCGCCGCCTGGAGTATGCAAAACACCATCGCTACCGCCGCCGGTTACCGTCGCTTTTGCATTGTCGGCTAAAGCTTGCATCGGCATCAGTGCTAGCGTAGCAGCGATACTCAGACCTGAGATAATCGGTATCTTAATATCTTTCATAGTTGTAATCCTTCGTAAAAAATAAAAACTATTCATTATACTATAAAAATACCTATTTACAATAAATTTAATAAAATTTCTAATGAAAGGTAGCTTAATGCGAAAAAATGGGTATTGTGATGCAACGTTTTCGATAATAAAGTAAAATTTCAGCTTATTTTTGTTATCGAAGCTTAAACGAAAAATTACGATTACAAAATGATGGAATTTTAAAATTCCGACCTTAAAATTTAGCTAGCGGAATTCCCAAGAAGCGTCGCTGCGAGAAAAGCGCTAGAATAAAAAGGCAGCAGTTTCTGATAATGAGAAATAGGGTAGGGCATAAATTTTATAAATTTGGATTTGTAGAATTTAAAGTGAAGTAATATACAAGAGGAATTAAAATTTGAAGCAATTCTAGACTATAAGCACATGCTTCTGCGATATGTCGTTGGCAAAGAGATTAAAATTTTAAAGCAAGTTCCAGACGAGGCGATAAAAACGATAAAGTAGCGGCGTGGAGGGTTAAATTTTAAAAATTATAAGTGAAAACAAAAGCAAAAAAGCAAAATTCTAAAAATTTTAAGCGAAAAATCTGGGCTTTCAGTTGTATTCAAAATGGCAAAGGGCTTTCGGAGCTGTTTAAAATAACAGAGGACTTTCAGAGGTACTTGAAATAACAGGAGGGCTTTCGGCAGCTTTTAATGCTCACCAAAAGCCCATTTTTATAGTTTATGTGTATCTTACGCTCGAAAGCTAGGAATTCCGCTTGTCAAAAAGCCCAAAATCTCAAAAGCTTCTGCTAGCTTATTTGTAAGCTCCGCTAATGCTTTGAGCTGGGCTTGCCGCGGTTGAATTTTAATGCTTGCGCGTTTCTTGCCGTTAAAGCCTGGCGGACCAAGCTTAGCGGATTACAAGACCTTGCGGAATTCCGCGTCTGATAACCCAGACTAGGGTCTTTTTGCCCTTGTAATCTTTGATATACCGATCGAAGTCGTCTGAGCTTTTGACATCGTTTTGACCGACTTGGATGATCACGTCGCCTACCTCAAAGCCGTAATCATCGGCTTTTGAGCCATCTTTGACACTTAAGACGAGGGCGCCCGAGACATCGTCGTCGAGGTTATATTTGCGGCGCAAGCTGTCATTTAACGTCCTTAGCTTTAGCCCCTCTATAGCGCTTTTCGAGTTTTCGCCGGCTGAGCCTAAGGTGGTGGAGTCGGATTTCATCGCGTCTAGCTTGATAGTCGTGCTCTTGCTTTTGCCGTCGCGCTCAAATTCTACATCCACTGAGCTTCCCGGAGCCATTGAGCCGATTAAATTCTTTAATTCGTTGGCATTTTTGATAGATTTGCCGTTTATTTTGGTAATCAAATCGCCGCGCTTGATACCTGCTTTATCGGCTGGCATATCCTTTTCTACGCTTGAGATTAGCGCGCCCTCTTTGCTTTCATAGAGCTCTTTTTGGTCTTTAGACATATCCGAGATCGTGACGCCTATAAAGCCACGCTCGATCTTGCCGTTTGTGATGAGCTTTTCAGCAATCTCTTTTACCATATTTGAAGGGATTGCGAAGCCTACGCCGTTATTTCCGCCGCCGCGACTTAAAATAGCGGAATTTATCCCCAAAAGCGCGCCGCGACTATCCACTAGCGCGCCGCCTGAGTTGCCCGGGTTGATCGAAGCGTCGGTTTGGATGAAATTTTCATATTGATTTAGTCCGATATTGTTTTTATTTAGCGCCGAGATGATGCCTTGAGTGATGGTGCCGCCCACACCGAAAGGATTTCCGATAGCAAATACAATGTCGCCCTCCATAGCCTTGGACGAGTCGGCAAATTTAACCGCAGAGAGATTTTTTTCGTCGATTTTGATGATTGCAAGGTCGGTTTTAGGGTCGGTGCCGATTACCTTGGCTTTATATTCCTTATCGCCTTCTAATAGCGTAACTACGATCTCGTCGGCATTTTCTATCACGTGATTATTAGTTACGATATAGCCGTCTTCGGAGATGATGACACCAGAGCCTAGCGAGCTTCCTTCGCGCTCCTGCTGTTGCGGAATGTCAAAGTCGAAAAATTGCTTAAAAAACGGATCGTCAAACATCTGCGACATCGGACTATTACCTGCTTTGATCTTGGTTTTAGTTGCGATATTGACGACGGATTTTTTTACGTCCGCAAGCGAGCTGTGATACGAAAGCACGACATCTTGATTAAAGCCCGGATTTACGCGCTCATAATTGCTTGGAGCTTCTTTAATGTCGATACTGGCGCCAAAAAGCGTACCTGCTAAAGCTATCGATATGATGATCGATTTTTTCATTTTTGCTTCCTTTGTGATAATGAAATTTTGGCGGAATTATAAATTTTGTCCGCTAATATATTCTTAACGCAAAATTAAAATTTATAAATAGAATTTAGCAAACTTGATTGACACTCACTAAAGTTTTATGATATAATCTACATAAATTTTAAGATTTTAAGGATTAAAATGGCAAGCACAAGCAGTTTATACGAAACCTTAGGCGTGGATAAATCAGCAAGCGCCGAGGAGATTAAAAAAGCTTACCGCAGGCTAGCTCGTAAGTATCACCCAGATATCAATAAAGAGCCCGGAGCTGAGGATAAATTTAAAGAGATCAACGCTGCGTATGAAATTTTAAGCGACGAGAAAAAGCGGGCGCAGTATGACCGCCACGGCGACGAGATGTTTGGCGGGCAGAATTTCCACGATTTCGCGCAGGGCTCGGCGAACATGGGCGATCTAAACGACATCCTAAACAGCATTTTCGGCGGCTCCTTCGGCGCAAAAAGCGCAGGCTCGCGCGGCGGATTTAGTTTCAGCTCTTTCGGCGGTGGCGAAGGTTTTAGTGGCTTTAGCGGCAGTAGTTTCGGCGGCGGCTTTGGCGGCGCGCAGAGTCTAGATACGCATAGCTCGATTGAAATTCCTTTTGAAACCGCGATACAAGGCGGCGAGATGAGCGTGCGCATAAGCGGCGAGACGGTTAAATTTAAAGTACCTGCGGGCATCAATGCGGGTGAGAAGCTGCGCATCAGGGGTAAAGGACAAAAATCAGGCGCTCAAAGCGGCGATCTAATTTTAGAGATAAAAATCGCGCCAAGCGCCGAGTACAGCCGCGAAGGCGACGATCTTTTCAAAACAATCGACGTTCCTTTGAAAACAGCGATGTTTGGCGGAAAGGTAGAAATTTCGACGCCGAGCAAAAGCGCAACGATAAAGATTGCAAAGAATACCAAAAACGGGCAGAAATACCGCCTAAAAGGCTACGGCGTGCAAAATCGCAAGAGTAAAATTTTAGGCGATCTATACGCGGTGGTAAATGTCGTTTTGCCCGACGTCGATTCGCTGGATGAGGACGTCAAAGCCGCGCTGCAAAAGCTATAAGGAGGCATCAAAATGCATGATTACGACGAACCAGTTTATCTCATATCGATAGTCTCGAAAGTCCTAGATATCCATCCGCAGACGCTGCGGCAATACGAGCGCGAAGGGCTCGTGAGTCCGGGGCGCACTGAGGGTAAGATGCGCCTGTACTCGGCGCATGATATGGACCGCATACGTATGATTTTAAACCTTACAAAGGAACTAGGCGTCAATCTTGCGGGCGTGGACGTGATCTTTCGCCTGCAAGAAAGGATCGCCGAGTATGAGCGCGAGATTGAGGAGCTGCGAGCTAGAATTTTAGAGCTTGGCGGAGAGACAGACTAGGATCTGCAAGATAAAGATTTTAAAGCTCAGCAAAAATCAGATCCTGGCGCTATAAGCTGAAATTTTAATGCTATCAAAAAGCAAGATCGCCTCTTAAGCGTAGATTAAAGCGATAAATTTTGACTTTCAGTGCGGATTTGTAGGCGCGTTAAATTTAAAGTTGCGCTAAGCGTAAACCCGGGCGAATTTTCTTGCGATTAAATTTAAAAACCGCCTTGATATAATTTAGCTTTAAAATTTAAAATTCTAAGTCGTGTTAGATTTTAAAATTTTGTCGCGAACCTCTAAATTTAGCGATAAAGTGCGACATAATTTCTCTATTTTTAAGCGGGATTTTAGTAAAATCACATTATAAAATTTACCCGTAAATTTATATGAAAATATAAAATTTAATCGATATATCGCCTCCGATAAATGGTCGCGGATAATGTAAAATTTGACAATAAATTTAGCGCTAAATTTTATGCACAATTTTACAAAAAAGGGAGTTAATGGAGCTTGTTATAGAGCTATTTCTTGCGATCACCGCGCTTGCGATAGTACTAAATATCGTCTTTAAAATTTTTGAAATTCCCACTATCATCGGATATATCGTCGCGGGCGTGTGCTTTTCGCAGATATATAGCTTAAGCAGTGTCGAAAACGCCCATATGTCTGAGCTGGCAGAATTTGGCATCGTCTTTTTGATGTTTACCATCGGGCTTGAGTTTAGCTTCCATCACCTGATGAGTATGAAAAAGGACGTATTTTTTAACGGCATGCTCCAAGTGCTCGGCACCGGTATTATTCTAGCGCTCATCATCGATCAAGCTTTCGGCGGAAACATAAAAACCGTGATGATTATCGGGCTTGCGCTCGCGCTTAGCTCTACGGCGATCGTGCTAAAAACACTCAACGAAACAGGCGAAATCAACCAAAACTACGGGCGCAAGGTGCTTGGGATCCTGCTATTTCAAGACCTCGCCGTCATCCCTATTTTGCTGATGATAGACATATTCGGCTCGACTGACAATACCCCCGTGAACTATCTAATCTTAAAAACCGCCGTAAGCGCCGCCATAGTGGTAGTGATCCTTTTCGTGCTCGGTAAATTTGCTTTTAACCGCTTCCTCTACTACGTCGTAAGGACAAATTCTAAAGAAATTTTCATCGCGACCATCCTTTTTACCGTCGTGGGGGCTAGCTTTTTGGCGCATGTTTTTGGCTTTTCGTACACGCTGGGCGCATTCATCGCAGGCATGCTCATCGCAGAAACCGAGTATAAACATGAGATAGAGGCCGATCTGACGCCGTTTCGAGACATACTGCTGGGACTTTTTTTCATCACGATTGGCATGCAGATAAATTTTGAAGTCATCGTCTCGCACTATGGGCTAATCCTGCTCGCTATTATCGTTATAATGGCGCTTAAAACGGTTGTGATTTATGCGATCTTATTTCTCTCGACCGGCAAAAGGATAGCGCTAAAAGCGGCGCTGTCGCTATGCCAGATAGGTGAGTTTGCGCTTGCGATCTTTTCGCTGTTGATGAGCCGCGATATGCTAAGTAAGGAAAATGGGCAAATTTTAATTACAGTCGTAACAGCGACGATGATTTTAACGCCGTTTATTCTTAAAAATTTAAACAAAATCGCCAACCGTTTCGAGTCCAAGGTCGAAAAGCTCGAGGATGAGGAGCATAAAACTCAAATCCCGCCGATGAAAAATCACATCATTGTAGCAGGCTACGGCAGGATAGGGCAAGAAGTTGTGCTACGCCTTAAAGATCAGGGGCTGCTATACGTAGTCGCCGAGAGTGATTTAGAGCTTGTGGATCTGGGCAAATCGCGCGGAGAGAACATATACTTTGTAAATATAATGCAAAAAACCGCGATCGACGAGCTGCATGCGCGCGATGCGTCGGTCATCATCCTAACGATCGCAAATCAGCAAAAGCTCGACATCGTCGCTAAGATGCTAAACGGCTCTAATTTAAAAGCAAATATCATAGTGATGCATACGGGTGCCGATCCGCAAAGCGAGTTGCAGAGCGAATACGGCGAAAATTTTATCTTCGTAAAAAAGGAGAGAGTAGTAGCCAATGCACTTTTACAAGAGGCGCTGAAATGCAAGCTAACGCAGTAGCCTTGAGCGTTTAAGATCAAATTTAAACGCATTTGCTATGCCTAAAATATCCACGCTTCTTTATTCTTACTTCTACACTCAGCTAATTTAAAGCGTTTTAATGAACGCAGATAATATAGATATATTTAGATGGCGGGCTTGCAAATTTAAAGACGCAAAGTGCTGCTTTGGATTGATTTAAATTCTAAATTTAAGCTGTCATTCCACAGCAAAAGAATACTTAGACAAGGAGCTGATGAAATATATTTGCGCGATAAAGTTATTTAAAAATTCGTTTAAATTTTACTAATTTCACTCTTTTATCTCTTTATAAACGCTTAAGTTGCGTGCTAGGCAAACGATGGTCGTTATAAACAATATCGGAGCTATCGGCAAATACAGATACCCAAGAATTAGAGCCATATTATCGTAACTTCGTCCTTGAGAAAAGAGCAATTCCGAGAGTGGGAGATACAAAACTAGCGTCACAATCGCAAAATTTTCTATCGCGAAAATCGTATTGCTTTTTTTGGGATTTTCTACGAAAAGTTTACTGTATCTGCGTTTTGAAAAGAAAAATATAATCGTGCAAACGACGCTAATTATAAACGCCCAGTGTAATTCGTACGAATTTGGTAAAAATAAAATCAAAAAAACCGTTGTCGCAAAACTCGCGAAAGTAAATCTGATCAAACGGTGAAGTTGATATTTTTGCTTTAAATTTTTTGCAATTCGTGTTAGAGCTTTGCCGTACTCTAGCGCCTCCTCTTTGCTTTGGATAGATTCTGCTTCAAGGCTCGCGTCATTAAAATTTTGCTCAAATTTAGCGGTTTCATCTTGGGTAGCTTGCGCCTCGCCGTTTGTTTTATTAAAATTTTGCTCGCCGGAAATTTTATCAGCGATGGCTCCGCCGATTTTTGCTTGCGATTTTGGTGCCGGTAGATACACGGTCTCATCGGCGTCAAATTCCGGATTTGCGTTATATGTTATTATCGCCACCGGAATAGCGATAAAAATAGCAGGTATAATCTGACGTGTATCCCAGTCTATGTGATATTTTATCTGTAAATAAAATCCGACCAAAGCATAAAGAACGTAAAATATCGCAGCCACATGTATCCATATAAGTTTTATACTTCAGCCTGTTTAGGCAGACGAGTATATTTATCGCAGATAGCGCGAGCATGCATAAAAACGACATTATAGGCGCATCATTTACAAACGCAAGAAACACGACGATATAAATCAGGAAGGTCAAAAGCGTCCCGAAAAACAGATATCTACAAAAGCGAAATCTATCGTAACTTTTTAAAATTTCTTGCGGAATTTGGCTGATGTCCGCGGGGATTTTGTCTTTTTGCATTTGCATTTGCATTTTTACTGCCTTTCTCGGTTATTTTAGCTCAAATTTTGCTTTTTTACTCCGTGGCGTTTTAAATTTAATGAAGCGAGATTTTTTTGGCTTGCTTCTTTTTTAGCAGGCAAACAATCTCGATTTTGCATTAAATTTTTAAAAATGAATACTTACCGGCTCTTGCAATTTTATCGATAAAATTTTTGGCAGGCTAAATTTACACTCCGCTTCTAGCTAAATTTAGCTTCAAAATTTATCTTGCTTCATTCATAAAATAAGGCAACCAAGCTAAAGCTCATCCGTTTTATCCACCCGCACGAACGCCCAGTGCATAAAATCTCGCTTTGGCTCGTATTTGCCGCTGTTAAAATACTCCGCCAGTCTCGCCTCCTCCGCTTCGTTTAGCTCACCGCCTAGCATCCAGCGCGTCTTTTGCACAAACTCCTCCGCGCTTTTCGCCGCACCGCCGTGACACCAGGCTTTGATATAGCTGAGACTCGGCAGATAGCCCATTTGAAACAGGATGTTTAAAAGATAAACGAAGTCGGGCTTTTGCTCCACTTCGCGCCCTATCGCGTCTAAAATATCCCCGTCCACGAAGCTGCCACCCACCTTAAACGTGATGTAAAGCGCCTTTTTGGTCTTTGAAAGAAGCTTATTAAGCGCGGTTTTTAGATCGTCCACCTCGAGGCAGCGCGAGGCAAAGACGATATCGCACGCGGGCACGTCCGACCAGTCGTCTTCGAAGGCTTTTTGTGCAAATTTTATATTTTTTGCGCCGTAAGTTTGAGCGTTTTTCTTGGCAAACTCGAGCATCTTAGGCGAAAAGTCAAAGCCGTAGATCCGCTCCAGCTTATCCGCTGCGGCGATGCTAAGCGCGCCCGCTCCGCACGCAAAATCAAGCAGCGTCGAAGCGTCCGAAAAATCGACCTTGTCTATAAACTCGCGCGCGTAGGCGCTTTTCATCACGCCCTCGTTGAAGCTGGGCGCCTTTTTGTCCCAATGCTCGGCCAGTTTTTTGCCGAATGAGCTTTTTGCCTTTTGCGCCTTATAAAGCGCGCCAAAGTCGATCTCATCGTAGTTTGAAGCTAAAATCATAACTATCCTTTCTAAAATTTTGCGAGCAGATCGCACCGATTTTTTCGTTAAATTTTAGCGTAATTTTATGCGCCACGCCCAAATCCGCCCGAAATTTCAAACTACCCGGCGAGAAGTGCTAAGGCAAGCCCACCCCTGCGTATTTTATCTGCTCGAAATTCTTTAAATTTTCACCGAACGATCGCAGTTAAATTTTAAAAGTCCGCTCATAAATCAAAATTTTTAGTCTGTCGTCCGCACTTGTTCGCTCCGCATTTAAATCGCCGCTCAAATTTATCGCAAAGCCTCCAATCTAGCCGCTATTACCTTTTGCATCGCTTGATTTTTCTTGTTTTTGGCTAAAATTTGCAGCCTCCTTTTGCCGATGCGTTTGTCGGCGGCCTTTAGGATATTTGCAAGCCCCCACTCATCGGCATCAAAGTGCTTTGCAAACAACTCCTCTTTGGGCGTATCGATATATTCGCGGATAAGCTCGCCGATGTCGCTTATATCGTTACCATACGGATAAATTTTCGTTAGAGCGCCCTGCGCTAGGCTTTTTATGCCGCCGCTTTTTTGCACGAAATCCTTCGGGTAGTCAAAAATAATCTCGCCAGCAAGCGTGATAAAATATCGCGGCAAATCCGTGCTGCCGCGCCTGCTTTGCATCCTATAAACCGTGCAGTGGAGCTTAAAGTCAATGCTTTCATCTACGAGCTCGTAAAGCCGTTTTGCAAGCTTGCTCCAGCGTTTCATTTTGCCTCCTTTTGTCTATTTATCGCCTCTTGCGGTTTCGCGCGTAGCTTTTGCCGCCCTTTGCGGCGATCGCGCCTGAAAGCTGCGCGCCTTTTCTATTTTTTGCAAATCGCTTTGTAAAATTCTGCCGCGCTAAACGGTCTCCCAAAATCTAGACTCCGTCTTGATTGCTCCTCGGTTTTTCTCGCGTAAAATTTGCAAAAATTCTTTAAAGCTCGGCTCAAAAATAGAAGCGGCGGGCACAAATTTATATTCGCTTGCGCCGTCTTGCTCAGGCTTGTTCGCGCTGCTACGTTCAAGCTCGCTCGCGCCGCCCGCAAAGCGGATCCGCCAAATCCTAGCATGATTTATCCGAATTTTTGTGACTTCAAACGCTAAAATTTGCTCAAATTTATACCTCGCCGCGAGCTTCTGTCCGTCAAAAACGTAGATGAAATTTTGATCGAACCAAAGGCTCTCGCACGAGATAAAAAACCGTTCCAGCCAGAACAAAAACGGTCGCACGGAAAGCCTTTTTATCGCGCTTGCTTCGCTTATCCCATCTATCGCGGCAAGACAGCTCGAACTAAGCCTGCGAAGGTTGCGGCAAAAGAGCGTCCAAATAATCCCGCCCAGAAGCAAGATGCTAAAAATTACGATTAAAATTTGAATTAAAGCTTCAGCCATTTAAAATTCTAAGTCCTTTTACAAATGCAAACTTCGCCTCTGTATCGCTCCAAAACGAACTCCTGCCAAAATCCGTCTCCGCGCCGTTTGCAAGCTCTTCATAAAGCTTATAAAATCGCCCTTTGTGCGTGCAATCACTCAGGCAGACGTTAAAAAACGCCTCCGCCGCGTCCTTGCCGCCGAAATAAAAGATAAAGTAGATCGGGCGCAGATCGAAAGCGCTTAGATTTTTGTTAAATTTAGCCCCGCGCTGCATCATAAACTCCACCGCCTTTTGTTTGTCCTCAAAAAGCTCAAAAATAGGCAGCGCGTAGTCCTTGATAGCCGCGCTAATCTCGCGAACGCTGGGCTCAAAGCTGGCGCCTGCAAGCTGCCAGTCGCGAAACTGTTTGCGCGGCGTGAGATAACCCAGATGCGATACGAAAACAAGGTCGGTCGAGTAGGACAGCTCCTCTTGCATCAGCTTTTTTAGGCGCTTGCAGTAGATCGCGATCTGCGGCAGGATGCTCACGCTGCCTGAGTAATTGCGCATGCTGGAGCCAAAATAAATTTCAAATAAAATCTCCTTATCGCTTGCAAGCTTCGTTAGTTTTTGCCACTTTTGCGCGGGCTTGAAGTACGCAAAATTTGCCGCGATCTCATTGCAGCCGTTTAAAAATATCTCGCGCGGAGTCATGATTTTCCTTTTAAATTTATCGTTTAAATTTAGACGTTTTGCTCGCTAGCAATTTGGTTTGCTGCTTGCATTGCCGCAGCCGCGATCTGCAGCTTGGCATTTTTCGGCGCGCCGCCTTGCCGCCGAAAAGTTATTCTATACGCGCAATTTTACCCTAGTTCGGCTAAATTTAACGGCGCTACGCGCCCGTAAAATTTATAATCTATCCTCGTATCTTTCGTAGTTTATGCCGTATATTTTATCGATATTTTCGGCGTTTATGAGCTGCTCGCTGCGCCCGAAGGCTAAAATTTCGCCGTCCTTTATAAACAGCGTCAAGCTTGAGACGAACTTCGCGTGACGCGGATAGTGCGTCGTCTGCACGAAGGTATAGCCCTCGTCGCCTAGAGCTTTTATCATCTCGAGTAGCTTGATTTGATTGCCAAAGTCCAGCCCGTTTGTCGGCTCGTCCATAAAGATCACTTTCGCGCCTTGAACCAGCGTGCGCGCGATGTACGCCAGCTGCCGCTCGCCGCCGCTGACCTTTGTGTAGGGCGCGTTTTTTAAATGCGCGATGCCCATCTTTTCCAGCGCCTGTTCGGCTAGCTTTTTATCCGCCGCGCTAAAGCTACAAAACAGCGGCGTCCTGCACAGCGCGCCCATCAGAGCGACGTCAAAGATGCTGTAGTCATAGGACGGCGCGTGCGTCTGCGGCACGTAGGCGACGAGAGAGGCTAGCTCGCGCTTACCGTAGTCACGCACGCTTTTGCCCGCGATTAGCACCTCGCCCTCAAATTTTAAAAATCCGAGCATTATGCGTAGCAGGGTGCTTTTGCCGCTGCCGTTGGCGCCTAGGATACTTAGCGTATCGCCCGTCGCGACGTCGAAGCTGATGCCCTTTAGCACGGGCTTATCGCGGTAAGCAAAGCGCAAATTTCGCACTTCTATCAAATTTTCTCGCATCAAAAGCTCCTCTTGGTGCGGCGAAGCACGATGATAAACATCGGAATGCCAAATAACGAGGTAACGATGCCGATAGGGATCTCAAAGGTAAAAATGAGCCGCGAAAAGCTGTCGCAAAATAGCAGAAATATCGCGCCGATCATCGCCGAGCTAGCAAGTACCGCGCGGTTGTCGGCGCCGAATATAAAGCGCGCGATGTGCGGCACGATAAGCCCGATCCAGCCGATGATGCCCGCGATCGTCACGCTAAGCGCACTAACGAAGGTCGCGACGAGGACGATGAAAATTTTAACCCGCGCCGTATTTACGCCCAGGCTCTTTGCCTCCTCCTCGCCAAGGCTTAGCGCGTTTAAGTATTTGCCGCTAAGCGCTAGCAGTAAAACGCCCGCGCACATCGGCAAGATCGAAATTTCGATGAAGCTCTTGGACGCAAAGCCGAGGCTTCCCATCAAAAAATAGGTGATTGCCGGAAGCGCATCATTGGGATCTGCGGCGTATTTTAGCACCGAGAGCAGCGAGGTAAAGAGCGAGCCGCTGATGACGCCGCCGAGCACCAGCACGATGACGCTGCCGCTGCGCGAATACAACGCCGAAACGCCTAGCGCCACGGCCACGGCAAGAAAACCGAAGCCGAATGTGCTAAGCTGGATAAGGTATTCATTGAGCTTAAAAAACATCCCGACCGCTGCGCCGAATCCCGCGCCGCTTAGAACGCCTAGTATCGAAGGGCTTACGAGCGGGTTTACGAACATCGCCTGATACGCTGCGCCGCTGATCGCAAGGCTAGCGCCGATGAGCACGCAGGCAAGTATGCGCGGCAGGCGAATCTCGAGCAAGAGCGTGTGCATGACCTCAAAATCTTTTAAGCTTTCGCCCCGTAGTAGCGCCGTGACGTAGCGCGCATAGTCCTCTGCGCTAAAGCCGTATTTGCCCAGAAGCAGCGAGCCCGCGACGCAAAGCGCAAGCAGTAGGGCTAAAAACGCAAACGCCTTTTTACTCATTTTTCTTTACTCACTCGGCGCGTCCCAAAATTTTATAAATTTGCTCGTCTGTGAGCTCAAGATCTAAAAATAGCTTGTAAAACTCGCGCATCTGGGAAACCATGTCAAATTTAAATGCCTCGGGGTAGGACAAATTTATCAGCCACTTTAGCCCCAAAAACCTCATAAACGAAGGCGGGCGGTCAAACCACGAAAATGGCTCGCGCGGAATGTAGTAGGCCTTTTTGTTTTTCACCGCGCTTAGCAGCTGCCACTTCGGATCACCGTAAATTTTATCAAACAGCTCTTTTTCGTAGATGAGGATGACGTCCGGATCGTATTTAACGAGCTGCTCGAAGCTGATCTTTACGCGCCCGAAAGATTTGGCGTTTGGATCTTCGCTGCATTTATGCACGTTCTGTGCGCCGGCTCGCTCGATGAGCGTAGCGTGCCACGAACCCTCGCACTCGGTAGCTAGCCCGTCGCCGCCCTGCGCGTAGTAGATTTTTACCTCTTGCAGGTTGTTTTTCTTAATGTATTCCTCGATCTGCGCGGTCAAATTTAACGACTCTTTGGCGTATTTTATGAGACGTGCTGCGCGCTCCTTTTTGCCCGTGATTTCACCTAAAATTTCAAACCCGTCCAGATAATCCTCGAGCCTCACTGCGCTTAGATAAAGCATCGGCTTTTTGATCGAGCCGAAAACCTCGCTCATCTTTTTGGCGTTGCGCGAGCTTGCGTTTACGAGGATGAGATCTGGGTTTAGGCGCAGCAGCATCTCGGCGTTTGGAATTTTACCCTGGCCGAAAAAGCCGCCCACGACTGGCTGCTCTTGCACCTCTTTTTTGACGTAGGGGCGCTCGAAGGCGTTCCACTCGAAATTTACGCCGCTGATTTTAGCGGGATCAAGCGCGTAAAGCATATATAAAAGCGGCGGCGAGCTGGCGTAAATTTTAGCTGGAGTGCCTTGCAGCTGCTCGATATTCTCGCTGTTTTGAGCGATATAGTCCTTGATCTGCGCCTCGCTCAGAGCAAAAAGCATGCTCGCGGCGCAGAGAAATAGAAATATTTTTTTCACCGTTTTCCCTTTTAAATTTTTTGATTTCGCAAGTATAGCAAAAGAAATTTTAAAATAGATTTATCTTCGCTAGACGCCTATTTAGCTGCTAAATTTTAAAATTTAGCGGCGGTGATTTTAGATTGCTCGGTGCAAAATTTGGGCTTTAAAATTTAAAGGGCTCGATACGATGCGTGCAATCGGCTAGGTTGTGCGCGCAAAATTTAGGATTTGAAATTAAAGAGCGAAATTTAAATGGATGAAATTTTAGGGACTGCGCGGCAAACGCTACATTCTAAAAAGCAAAATTTCAAAAGAGGCGAGCGGTCCGAGATGAAGCTCAAAACCGCTCGCCAAGGAGTTGTATGAAACACTAGGCTAAATGCCACAGCCGTCTGAAAACCGATTAAAATTTATATCTGATGTTTGAGAAAAATACGCGACCCTCCTCAGGATAGCCCTCGTCGTATTCGTAGTTTTTATCAAATAAATTCGATACTCCCGCTTCTATGCTTAAGTTTTCGATCGGCTCGTAAGTAAGCTTTAAATTTGTAACGCCAAATCCTGCCAGCCTAGTTTCTTCTTCAGATAAGACATATTTGCCGGATGAGATATATTGCGACAAGTATGCAGATAGCTTAGGTGTAATTTTATAATCTACATATAAGAAAGCCTTATGCTTCGGCAGATCATACACTTTTGCGTCTGTGTTGTCGTTCGTAACTATAAGATAAGAGTAGTTGCCGCCTATCTCAAGGTCTTTAGTTGCAAAATATCCCAAGCTAAACTCAAAGCCTTTGTGGGTCGATCGGTCGATGTTTACGAACATATTTCTAGTTTGACCGTTTCTGGTTTCTTTTCTAAGCCCGAATGCGTCTTTGACTTTTGAATAAAATACTGCTGTTTCGAGCTTTAGCGTTTCTCCGAAAATTCTTTGATAGTCTATTTCGTAGTGGTTTGCTATCTCGGGGCGAAGGGCAGGGTTTGCGAAAGTCCTGCCAAATCGCTCGCTATATCTATCTTTCATGCTTGGGAAAAAGGTCTTTTTTGCGTAGCTTAAGCTAAGCTCATCGTTGCCGTCAAAACTATGCTTATAAGCTGCTTGGTAGTTAAAAGCTCTTTCCTTTTTTAGATCGGGGAAGCTATAAAAATGCGGTCTTCTAGCTAAAATAGAGCCGTATTTCTCGGCTTTTTTAGAATCTCTAATATCATAATCGGCACCTAAGATGAGCTTATTGTAATCGGTAAATTTATACGTATTTTCCAAAGCGAAGCTATACATAGCGTCTTTGGTAGTTTGGATCGGTTCGCCATCGTTATGTTCCTTATGCTCGTCAAATTTATAATTCGTCGCGAATTTTAATGTATCTTGATCGCTTACGTCGCCGCCTACTTCGGCACCGAAGCCATAAGAATGATCTCTGTAATGGCTGTTGAATGAAGACCTTTTTCTTTGTGTGCTGTAGGTTTTATCATCGAATGCTCGTAGATCGTTTTTAAATTTATCATAATACGCCTTCGTATTTATGTATAGGCTACCTGCAATTTGCGTATGCGAGAGGAAATAGATGCTTTCCTTATCCCACATAGGCCAATCCCAATAATTGCTCCAATCCAAATAGCGACCCGCATAGCGAGGGGCTTGCTTTCTGCCTTTTTGATTGTTGTAGCTGATAGCGTATTCGTCAGTTTCATTAGGCGTAAAACCTACCTTAAATCCAAATTTTTTATCTCTTTGTATGGAGTTATCGCGTCTACCGCCGTCTTCATCGCCGTTTATAGGCTTATTAAATTTAGACGAAAGCTGCTGACCTCTGTCTTCTAAGAAGCTTCCGCTTGCTTGAAGGTAAAATAGCTCTTGCTTAGTGCCGATGCTAAAATCGACGTTATTGCCGATAGTTTTACTGCTTTTGCCGCTCTCGACTCCATAACCGATCTCACCCTCAAGCTCCTTGCTAGGCTTTTTGGTGATCAAATTTATCGCGCCGCCCATAGTGTTGGGTCCGTAAAGCACCGAACTAGCGCCTTTAGAGATTACGATGCGCGATAGATCGAATGTCGTAAATCGTCCGTAATCGATATAGCCGTCGTAAGGGATATAGACGGGAATTCCGTCGATAAAGACGGGCACTCTTCTAGCGTTAAAACCGCGAACGTAAAAGGTCTGCTCGGCTCTTCCACCACCGCCTTTGTTTACTTGCAGGCCGGGCGTGCTCTCGGCGACCTCGGAAAGACGCTTGATCTCGTTTTTCTTCATCTTCTCTTCGTCGATTACCGCGACGCTCGTGTCGCTTTCTTGGACTTTATCGCCGATTTTCGACGTGACTTCGATCTCGCCTAGATTAAAAATTTCGCCGTGAAGCGCAACGGAGGCTATGACGGCAAACAGACAGCTCTTTTTCATCGAAACTCCCTTGAGTAAAATTATTTTAATATATCGCAGAAAATCTTATTTTTAGGTATTTTTTAGCTATCGATATATGAAAAGAATTTTATTCAATATATGTTAAAAGAAGCTTAAATTTGGAGGGCTGTATAAACGAAATTTTAACAAAACTCACAAAAGCGTAGCGAGAAAATATTTTAAGGACGGATCGCGTACGAGCCGTCGAAAACTTAAGCTTGGAAACGGAGCGTCTAATGCGCGAGCGGCTAACCTTGCGGCGAGGAGCATGCAGAGGGGCACCATATCGGTCTTATCGAGCAGTAAAATATATATTTGCTCCGCTTGCGAAGGCTTTTGCTGTAGCGATTTACCGATTTTTGATCGCGCTGCCTATGCATTTTGGCGTTCAACGTGCGGCATGCGGTGTGCGCTGCATACAAGTACAGCATGGCATACGGCGTGCAGCGTGTAGGGCGCGAACCAGCGCCTTGCGGCTCACGGGAAGGTCCGAATTTTGCGCGAGAGTGGGCTTGCACGATGGGTGGCTTTACGTTAAGAGTGGAATTTTGAGCAAGATACGGACTTTGGGTCGGTCGCAACTCAAGATCGCGCGGCTTTGCGGGCTATGAAATTTTAAAATTTTGCAGCACGCATGGATTGGGATTTTGACGCGGGCGGGTCATGGCGCGGGCCGATCCCATGCGAGCGGACGCCGTGCGAATAGACTTCGGCGCGAGCGCTTTTTGTCGGCGTAAGCGCGCCTGAGCAAACCGGCGCCTTATGAGCGGGGTTCGCGCGGGCTGAAATTTTATATCGTTTGGATGAAATAAAATTTTGTAATCTAGATGCCGCGCCAAATTTCATCGCCCAAGATTTATCGGCTCAAGTCGTGCCGCTTTAAAATTTTCCCACCGCCACAGTGCTCGCGCGTCGCTCTATGTCTTTCACATCGCATTGCCCACTAGCGCGCCGCCGCTTAAAATTTCTGCGCCGCCTCATACCCATCGGCGCGCCGCTACGTCTCTATCGACGCGTCGCAGGGCGCTGTTTCTGCAAACATTGCATCGCTCGCCGAGCCGCGTCGTCTGCGCTGCCGCTTTGAAATTTCGCAACGCCAAAGCGGGTTAATTTTACACTGCTTGACGGGCTTTGCTTCATCTGCTATCGGCGCCGCAACTGCGTCTTATTCGCCGCTGCTTTAAATTTACAGCGGCGAAGCGGGTTAAATTTCACAACCTCGGCGCTGTGATAAATTTTATCGATCGGGTCTGCGCTATGTCGCTTTAAAATTCGGCGTGGCCATACAGTTTAAAATTTTATGCCGCTAAGGCGTTTTAAATTTTATACCGTCGAAACGCACTAAAATTTTACGATCTAGACGCTGCGCCAAATTTCATCGCCCAAGATTTATCGACTCAAGTCGTGCCGCTTTAAAATTTCCCGTCGCGACACCGCATCTGCTACAAAAATTTCTGCCGCCGCGCCCGCCTCGTCGCTCACTAGCGCACCGCCATTTTAAGCCTCTTGCGCCGCGTCGTCCATTAGCGAGCTATTTCATAAAATTCTACGCCGCCGCGCCGCCGCTTAAAATTTCCGCGCGCCCTCTATCGGCGCGTCGCTTTGAAATTTTCCGTCGCCGTGCCTTATTAAAATTTTACAAAATAAAATTTTGCCAAGACGCGCAAATTTAATATCGCGCCGCGCCCTACGCATCAAAATTTTTTATATCGCGACGTGCGGCCGAGCTTGCCGATGAGGCTTGCGCGCGACCGAGTATCGTCATGCACCGAGCGTATCGATAGAATTGCGTAGGGCTACCGCACGATCATCGCAGGGTGCCGAACCTGCAGATCGAGGGCAGCATAGAGCTGTGTGCGACCGATTATCGCGCCGCATAAAATTTATGCCGCAAAATTTCATCAAGGCTTAAAATTTAACATCACGCTAGCTTTATCGCGCCAAATTTCATCATCGAGGCAAGTTGCCCGATTTAGCTCTCGCGGCAAATTAAGCGCGCCGCCTAATAAAAGCGGTATAAAATTTGCTCGCGCGATAAAGCCCGTCCCTCGGGGGCTAGGCGTATAAAATTCTACCCAGGCGGATCATGTTTGAGCCGCATTTGATCGCGAGCTCAAAATCATCGCTCATCCCCATTGAGCAGATCCGCGCACCGTGCGGCACGAGCGCGTCAAAGATCTCTCGCGTTGCCTCGAAGCTTCGCGCGATCTGCGCTGGCTCGCTCACGTGCGCTCCGATGCTCATCACGCCGATTAAATTTAGATTTTTGCACTCCTGCTTAATGCGCAAAAACTCCTCCACCGCGCGGTTTTTATCGAGCCCAGTTTTGGAGCTCTCGCCCGCGGCGTTGATCTCCAGCAGCGTATCTAGCGGATAATTCAGCCGCTTATTTACGGCAAGCGCGAGCTCGCAACTGTTGCAGCTCTGCCACAGCGTCGGGCGCAGAGCGATGAGCTGATTGATTTTGTTGCTTTGTAGCGTGCCTATGAAGTGCCACTTTAGCGGCAGCTCGCGCAGTAGCTCGCTTTTGCGCTTCAGCTCCTGCACTCTGTTTTCTCCAAACGCGATCTGTCCTTGCGAATACAGCTCGCGCACCTCATCCGTGCCTACGTTTTTGCTCACCGCGACTAGCTGCACTTCGCCCGCGCCTGCTTTTGCAGCCTCAATGCGCTTTAAAATTTCATCCAGCCTCATTTGTAAAATCCCAAAATTCTAGCAAAATCATTTAGCACCGTAAATATCATCAAAAGCGCTAAAATCCCCATGCCTACATAGCTAGCACTCACGAATACCCGCTTTGGCACCGGGCGGCGGAAGATGAGCTCAAAGAGATTAAACGCGATGTGTCCGCCGTCGAGCGCGGGGATCGGAAAGAGGTTGATAAGCCCTAAATTTACCGATATTAGCGCCACGAGCGCGAGCAAGACCGCCGCGCCGTAATCGACCGCTTTTGAGGTGATATCTGTAATAGCGACGATGCCGCCCATCTCCTTGGGCGAAACGACGCCGCTGGCGAGCTTTTCAAGACCTACCAAGATGAGCTTTGATGCCTCCACCGTCTGATCCCACGCGAAGCTAAGCGAGCGAGCACCTTTGTGATATAGCGTCACGGTCGCGTTGTAATCGGGCGAAATGCCGATGAGCGGCACTCTGATGCTCTCGCGCCAGATGGTTTTTTTCTCGCCGAGCTTTGGTGTAAGCTGCAGGCTCAGCCGCTCGCCGCCGCGCATGATCTCTAGGCTTAGCGGTGTTGCGGTTACCTGCTTTGAGATGTCGTCCCACTCGCGGATCTGCTTACCGTCGATCGATAAAATTTCATCGTTTAGCATTAGCCCTGCGCTTGCTGCGGCAGAGCCCGACGAGATTTTGCCGACCTTCGGCGCTAGTTTTTCGACGCCGATGTAGCCCAGTGCGATGTAGATCAAAAACGCAAGCAGCAGGTTGAAAAACGGCCCCGCAAAAAGTATAATTATGCGCGCGATCGGGCCTTTGGAGTTGTAGCTGTCGGGGTCTGTGCTTACTGCGGCGGGATCCAAATCCTCCTGCCCCTTAAGGCTCACGTAGCCCCCCAGAGGGATCGCGCTGATGGCGTACTGCGTCGCGCCGATACGCTTAGTAAAGACCTTCTCGCCGAAACCCACGCTAAAGACGTTCACCCCCACGCCCAGCGCCCGCGCCGCCAAAAAATGCCCCAGCTCGTGGAAAAAGATGAGGAAGCTGATCGCCAGCACCGTGACCATAAAATTTATCGAGTAAAAATAAAATCCGACCGCCAGGATCGCGAGCGTTAAAATTATGCTTTTCAAATTTCAGACCTTTGTAAAAAATGGGCTAAGCTTACTATGATTTTGTAAATTTTAAGCTTAGATTGCCGTTTAAAGCCTTGGCTCGCTTTTTTAAACTTGGTTAGCTTTGAGCTTAGCTCACCGCCGTTTCGAGCTATAAATTTAGCTAAATTAAGGGCGCGCAGGCGGACGATCGGCGTGAGGAATTTAAAATTTAAAAGCGAAATTTTACCGCGAGATTTTGTAGAGCGAGTTATAAAATTTAGCTGCACGGAGCTTTGTGCTTTGAACTGTCGCTATGCTTTAAAATTTCATTATGTTTTGACAAGTCGTAATGCTCTAAAATTTTGTCGCGCTTTGAAATTCCATCGTGTTTTAAAACACTGCCGCGCCGCCCTGAAATTTTGCGCGACGGTTTAAACGAAATTTTACGCCGTGAAATTTTGTGTGGCGGAATTTTTATCTTTCAAATTTTATAGGCTTAGCACGCGACCGTACGTGCACGGATTAAGCGTTTAGGAAATTTATCGGTAAAATTTGAACGTGAAATTTTAAAATTCCGCGCTACTAAAATAGGTGAAATTTTACGCTGAAATTCTATCGCTAAAACCCACTTTAAGCGCGGGTTCTAGCGTCTTGCGATGAAGCTCTGTAGCCAGTTATCCATTGTTTTTTTACGGCAAAGAGACAATCGCATTTGAAAATTTTATTTCTAATATCCTTTTGAACTTTGTCGAGATTATATTTTCTCGCATTTTCTTCGCCAATTTTTTCTTCAACTACGAAAGCCATATATAGCCTAAATTCTAACTCTTTTTTGTCGCCTTCGCATACGCCGCGACGTATTCAAAACCCGAATATAGCGTCAGCGCAACTGCGATCCAGAGTAGGGCGTTTGCATATGGCCACTGCATCGTTAGCCAGCCGATAGCGATCATTTGAAAGACCGTTTTTACCTTACCAGCCATCGACGCGGCGACCTCTACGCCGTCGCCCGCCATCGCCACGCGAAGGCCAGTGATGAAAAACTCGCGGATTAGGATCAGGTAGATCGCCCACGGACTAGCGCGCCCGATAAACATAAGCCCCAAAAAGCCCGCAAGCGTCAGCATCTTATCGGCAAGCGGATCGATAATGGCGCCTAGTTTGGTCTTCTGGTTCCAAGAGCGCGCGATGTATCCGTCAAAAAAGTCCGTGACGGAGGCGATGACAAATACGAACGCGGCAAAATAATCGATCCAGCTGACGTGCACAGAGCCCACCATACCGCCGTTTGCACGGCCGGCTAGTAAGATCAGCCAAAAAAACAACGGCGCCAGCGCAACGCGAAAGCTCGCTAAAATATTGGGTAAATTTAGCATTATTTAAAGGTCGTTCCGCCGTCGACGATGAAGGTGTGCCCCGTTACCCAGCTAGCCTTGCTCGAGCATAGAAATAAACATGCTCCCGCCAAATCCTCCGGCTGCCCCATGCGTCCTAGCGGGCTAAGCTCGGCGGTCTTGTCGCGCACCTCTTCGTAGTTCGTAAAGGCCCTAAGCGCGTCCGTCTCTATCGGGCCGCCGCTTACTACGTTTACGCGGATATTTTTCTCTCCTAGCTCGGTTGCGGCGTAGCGTGCCATCGCTTCAACTGCGGCTTTCGCCGTGCCGTGACCCGCGTAGTTTTCGATATAGACTAAATTTCCCGTGGAGCTAAGCGAGATGATCGAGCCGCCGCCTACCGCCTCCATGCGTTTTGCGGCTTCTTGCGCGCCCACGACGAAGGCATTTACGGTTGCGGTAAAGATATTATTAATGCCGCGCGGCTTTAGCCTCATAAATTTAGTGTATCCGCCTGCGACCGCGCGACCCGAGATGATAGCGTTTGAGATGAAAAAATCCACTCGCGCAAAATCCTCGTCGATCTTGGTAAAGAGTTCCTTATAGGTCTCGGGCTCCAAGATATTGAGCGCATAAGCGCGCGCCTTGATGCCGTAAGCCTTCTCAAGATCGGCTGCTTGCGAAGTCGCCAGCTCCTCGTTGGAATTATACGTAAAAGCGATATTTGCTCCCGCAGCTGCGAATTCCAAAACTATCGCCCTGCCTATGCCTCTCGTGCCGCCGCTGATAACTAGCGTTTTTCCTTTAAATTCGTTCGTCAATTAAAATCCTTTGATAGTGTATTGTTTCATTACGTTTTCTATTTTTTTGAGATTTTCCGCGCTCGGCTCGCAAAGCGGCAAGCGGTACTCTAAACTCGGCGCGAGGCCCGCGATATACATCGCTGCTTTGATCGGGATCGGATTGCTCTCGCAGAATAAAATTTTATTGATCGCGTAGAGATCGTCGTTGATCTGCTTGGCTTTTAAAAACTCATTTTGCAACGCAAATTTCGTTAGCTTTGCCGTGTAATCGGGCAGTAAATTTGCAGTGACCGAGATCACGCCCTTGCCGCCGTTACTTAGGATCGGATAGTTGATCGCATCCTCGCCGCTAAGCACGCTAAGGCGCGGCTCGTGCGCGAGCAGATCGACGCATTTATCGATGCTGCCGCTAGCTTCTTTGACGCCGTAGATGTTCTCGCAGTCGTTAAAAAGCTTGATGATCGTATCTGCGGCGATGTCGCAGCCGGTGCGTCCCGGGACGTTATATAGCAGCACGGGCAGATCTACCGAGCTCGCGATCGCCTTGTAGTGCAGATAGAGCCCCTTTTGAGTGGGTTTGTTGTAGTAGGGCGCTACGGATAAAATTCCGTCCGCGCCGTGAGCCTGTGCAAACTGCGCTAGCCCGATCGCTTCATGAGTTGCGTTGCTGCCCGCGCCCGCTAGCACCTTGACGTCCGTGCCCTTGCACGCATCTACGGCGATTTCGATACAGACGCGGTGCTCGTCGTGCGTCAGCGTCGCGCTCTCGCCCGTGGTGCCTACGGGTACGACCGCGCTTATGCCGTTTGCGATCTGTCTTTTGATGAGCTTGGAGTAGGTCTGCTCGTCCAGTTTGCCCTCTTTAAAAGGCGTGATCAGCGCCGTCATAGAGCCGATTATGACATTTTTATTCATCGTTTTCCTTTCGTAAGATAATGCTCGTGGAGCTTTTAAGGCTTAGATAGGTTTTCATCGCTTTTTTAACCGCGTTTTTATCTAGACTTTTGATCTCGCGCTCCAGCTTAAATAGCGCGTCCAGATCGCCGCGGACGATGTAGCTGCCGTACATCTGCGCTACCTTGCTAGCGCTGTCGAGGGAGTAGATCAGATCGCTACTTAGGGTGTTTTTGATCTTTAACATATCGTCATCGCTTATTTTAGATTTTTTAGCTTTTTCGATCAGCGCTAAAATTTCACTCCTCAGCGCCTCGCCGCTTACGCCTTGGTTGCAAACGGCAAAGACTATAAATAAATTCTCATCCTTACCGCTCATATCGTAGATGTTGATCTGATTGGCGAGCTTTTTCTCATCGACCAGCACGCGCTGTAAAAGCGAGCTCTTGCCGCCGCTAAGATATATATCCATCGCTTTGATTGCCGCGGCGTCGGCGTGGTTAAACGGCGGAATTTTAAAGGCGACCGCCACGATCTGCGCTTCGCTGCTTTTGTAAATAACGCTAAGCTTCTCGCCGTCTTGCGCTGGCTCGGTGCAGTGAAGGCGCGGAATTTCACTCTCGTTTTTTACCGGAGCGAAGTATTTTTTGGCCGCATCAAACGCCGCTTTTTCGCCGATGTCGCCGGTGATCAGCAGCACGGCGTTTTGCGGCTGATAAAATTTAGCGTGAAATTCCTTGATATCTTTGATACTCCAGTTTTCGATGTCCTTGCGAAAGCCTATCGGCGTCCAGTGGTACGGGTGGTACAAAAACGCGGCGTTGTAGAGCCTGAAAAATAGGTATCCGAACGGATCGTTATCGGTGCGCCACAGCCGCTCTTCAAGCACGACCTTGCGCTCGGGCTGAAATTCTTTGTCTTTGAGGCTCAAGTTTTGCATTATGTCGGCGTAAAGATCCAAGCAGACCTCTAAATTTGAGCTCGCACACTTGATGAAGTAGTGCGTGTAATCAAAGCCCGTGCTTGCGTTATTTACGCCGCCGAATCCCTTTACGATCGCGTCGAACTCGCCCGCCTTGCGATTTTTTGTGGATTTAAAATTTAGATGCTCCAGCATGTGTGCGATGCCGCTTTTGCCCATCGTCTCGTCGCGCGAGCCGACGTTGTAAAACACATCCACGCTGATGACGCCGCTGCCTTTATTCATCGGGATGTGATAAATTTGAAGCCCATTTTGCAGCGTGATTTTCTTAAATTTCGGAAACATTAATCTTTTTTCGCCTTTCGTTTTTTGCTTGAGTTTTGCTCCGCGTCTTGGGAGCCGCTCGCTTCTCTGGTTTCTTTAAGTTCTTTAGCCTCTTTTACCTCAGCTTTTTTAGTTTTGGCGCTACTTCGTTTTACGTTTTTAGCTTTGGAGCTTTTGCTTTCCGCGCTGCTTTTTGGCGCGGCTTTCGTTTTAGAATTTTTACTTTCTATGCCGTTTTTTGGTGCGGCATTAGTTGCGGTTTTGCTTTTGGCAGCTTTGCTCGCCGTGCCGCTTTGCTTTGCTTTTTTGGCCTCTAAATTCTCGCTCTTTGCGCTGCTTTTCGAGAGATTTTTTGCATCGGCGTCTTTCTTCTGTGAGGCGTTATCTTGCACGTCGTCATTATCCTGCGGAGTATCCTTCTGCGCGGCGTCTTTTTGCGTAACGTCCTTTGAAATTTTACCGCGTTTGGAGCTTACGTCGCTTTTGGAGGTAGTTTTTGAAATTTCATCCGTTTTAGCTTCCGCCTCTTTGTCTTCGCAAGCGCGTAAATCCGCGCCGTCGCCACGATTTTCGGTCTGATCATTTCTGATGCCGTATCCTTCGCCTGCGCGATCTTTTAAATTTACTCCGACCGCCTCGCCGATGCTATTAAAGCCGTCTGCGCGCAGAAGCTTCGCGAGCCCCTCGTTGATCGATTTTGCGACGAACGGGCCTTTGAAGATAAAGGCGGTAAAAATTTGAACCAGGCTCGCGCCCGATTTGATGCGCTCATAGGCCTCCTGCGCGCTGTCTATGCCGCCGCAGCTGATTAGGATCGTGCGGCCGAAGAGCTCTCGAGCGACCTGTGCGAAAAGCTCGCGCGATTTTTCGGTAATCACCCTGCCGCTTAAGCCGCCAAAGTCCCTAGCATTGGGGCTTAGCGAATAATCGACGCTCGTGTTGTTTATGATGATGCCGCTTGCGCCGCTTTGCACCGCGCACTCGCACAGCGCGATCGCCTGATCCGCGCTCATATCGGGCGCCAGCTTTAAGACGAGCGGCCTGTTCGTGATTTTTTTCATCGCTCCGATTAGCTCGCTTATGAAGCTATTTTCTTGCAAAGCACGCAGATTTGGGGTGTTCGGCGAGCTTACGTTGATGATGAAAAAATCGCACAGCCCGTTAAATTTACGACCCAAGGCTTCGTAATCGCTTAGCGCGTCCTCGTTCGAAGTGGCCTTATTTTTGCCGATATTTGCGGCGATCGGGATTTTAAAAGGATAAATTTTTCGCACGCGACGCTCGATAACATCGGCACCTTCGTTGTTAAAACCCATCGCGTTTTGAATGCTCTGCTCGCTAACGAGGCGAAAAAGTCGCGGCTTTTCGTTGCCGCTTTGAGGACGCGGCGTAAAGGTGCCAAAATCGATGTGTCCGAAGCCAAGAGCGGCCAGCGGCGCGATCATCGTGGCGTTTTTGTCGAAGCCGCCCGCGATACCTACTGGATTATCGAAGCTTAAATTCCATATATTTTGAGTTAAAATTTCATCTTTATAAACGCCGAATTTTGCCAAAGCCTCAAGCCCGCCCGGAGTCGCATAGAGCGCGCGAAGTCCGAATTCTGCGATCTTGTGAGCGGTTTCGGGATCAAATCGAAAAAAGATTTTTTTCAAGGTATCGTAATTCATAATTTTTCCTCAAATTTTGCGTAATGGTAGCTAAAATTTAATTAAATATAGATAAGGATTTCGCGCTGAATTGCAATTCGCGGCGGTTAAATTTAATTTTAGAATTACGCGCTTAAATGCTGCGTAGAATTTCTACGGCTCGCCGCGTTGATCTGAATTTACGCAGAAGTTCAAAGATGTGCGGCGCAAATTTTATAAATTTAGCGCGCCCGAGTGCGTGCTGAAACGCGCGGTGTCCGTGGTATGGCTCGCGGTGGCAGGCATCGCCGCGATTTTATCCTGCGCCGATCTGCGCTCAATCCCGCTGAAGCTAAATTTTAAAATTTAAAGCGTCCACTCGCGCCGTTTGAGTTTAGCGCGCGTCTTTGTCAGCGAAGGCAACGATCATCGTGCCCAGAGGAATGATCGCAACGCCCAAGATAATCGCTAGCGGGTTTAGCAAGGACAGCTTGGCAAGCAGGTAGATCGCCGCCACGAGCGCCGCGTAGGACAAAATTTTAAACGGAGAGAAAAACGCCCCCGCAAAGTTGCTCCGAACCTCGCCCCTCTCGCACTCATCATCCCAACCATCAATGCTGCCGTCCGCGCCGTCGAAATCATCATTTGATCCGTCGCGCGGGCCGTCAATCCCACCTCCAAAATCGCTCGTACCGTCGCCCGGCTTGCCGCTATCTACATCGCCGCCACGATTGCCGCTATCTGTGCCATCGCTATGATTGCTGCGATCTGCGCCGTCGCTCCGCTCGCTGCTATCTAAGCCGCCGCCCAGATCGCTGCTCGCTACATTTTTTAAGTCGCCGCAACGCGCGCCTATGCCGCCTTGCGAACTATCGCTAGCCTCGTCGTTTATGCCGCCGTATGAGTCGCTACAAGTCGCGCCATCTTTCATGTTAAATTTATCGGCGGCGGTGTGTTCCAGAGCGGTTATGCCGCAAGCAGAGGTTTCGTCACGGCTGCTCTCGGTGGAATTTATATCGCACTCGCCGGTAGCGATTTTGTCGCACTCGGCGTCTAAATTCGAGCTGTGAGTAAAATTTATATTGGCGGCGGAGTTTGCGGCACACTCGGCGGCGGTTTCATCGTACAGGGCGTGGCTATCATCGTTTTCGACGCAGCTATCGCCGCTCGTGAAATTTACTGCGCCTTTGGAATTTTGAGCATTTGAAATTTCCGCGCCTAAATTTACGCCCCTAAAGCTTTCGCTTTTTAAAATTTCGCCGCCGTAAACTTCGCTGTATGAAATTTCATCGCTGCCGCCTGTGCCGCCTCGGTTTTCGCCGCCGCAGCTTGCGGAATTCGTATCGTTTGCGGAAGTTTTGCCGCTTATAAAATCGGAGGAATTTTTAGGGCTTTGCCGTAAAATTTCATCGTATTTGCCGGCTCTGAGCTCATCTTCTATTTTGTTGCGGTAAGCGCGAAACGAAAAATATACCGCACCGAATGCGCCTAAAAATCCAGCCTCCAAGCTAAGAAGCCACGCAAGCGCCTGCACGCCGAAAGAGCCCGTGCCGAAAAATCCTGAGCCGCAAAGCGCCAGCCCGAGCAGGGCAAACGCCGCATTTAGCGCGCAGTATATGAGCAAAAATCGCCTATTCAATCTCGCTCATCCCATTCATCGTCGTCGTCAAAATTTTTCGGATCCGCCTTGTATTTCGGATCGTCCTCAAGCTCCTTTAGGCTCGAGTTTAGCGCCTTGCACGCGCGGTAAACGTTCAAAAACGCCGCCGCGATGCCGATAGCGATGCCGAGCCATAATAAAAGCAGCGAGCCCGTGAGGTGCCGCAGCCCAAGCCCGATCGCTACGCCGATGCCGATCGCTACGACGATCGAGATGCCTAGGCTGATGTCGCAGGCGCCCTTTACGATTTTGTTTAAATTTTTCGTTACTCTCATCTAAAATCCGTAAAATTTTAAAATGCAGCCCCTAAAGCGCCGCCATCGCTTCGTCTGCGGCATTTAGCGCAAAGTCGATCTGCGTTTCGTTCATCGTGGCGCAGATAAAGCCCGTCTCAAACTGACTAGGCGCCAAAAATACGCCGCGCTTAATCATCTCGCCGTGAAATTTCGCAAAGCGCGCGGTGTCTGCCCGCAAAGCACCGTCATAGTCGCGCACCTCTTCGTCTGCAAAAAAGTAGCCGAACATCGAGCCTACGCAGGCGGTTTGCAGCGCGATGCCGCGATGCCGCGCTATGGCGCAAAGCCCGTCCGTAAGCCTACGGGCAAGCTCGCCGAGCCTTTCGTAAAGGTCGCTGCTAGCGTAAATTTTACTTAGGCTAGCGATGCCCGCAGCCATTGCGACGGGATTTCCGCTTAGCGTGCCTGCTTGATATACCGCTCCTAGCGGGCTTATCATATCCATGATTTCGCGCTTGCCTGCAAACGCCGCCACGCTCATACCGCCGCCGATGACCTTGCCGAAGGTCACCAGATCGCCGCGGACGCCGTAGATACCGTAGCTGCCCAGCTCGCTCGCGCGAAAGCCGCTCATTACCTCGTCGATTATCAATACGATCTTTTTCTCGTCGCACAGCGCGCGAAGCTCGGTTAAAAATTCGGGATCCGCCGGCACCAAGCCCATATTTCCAGCGATCGGCTCGATTATGATCGTGCCGATGTCGTTTTGCGCTAAGACGTCCTTTACGCTTTGTATGTCGTTGTATCTGGCTAGGTAGGTGTTTTTTGCGACGTCCTGCGGTACGCCCGCGCTGCTTGCGTTACCGAAGGTGCTCGCGCCGCTGCCCGCTTTGACGAGCAGGCTGTCGCTGTGACCGTGGTAGCAACCCTCAAATTTTAAAATTTTATCTCGTCCGCTAAAGGCGCGTGCAAGACGGATCGCGCTCATCGTAGCTTCCGTGCCGCTGCTGGTAAAGCGGATCTTGTCTAGGAAATCGAAATTTTTTAGCACCAGCGAAGCAAGCTGCGTCTCAAGCGGGCTGGATGCGCCGAAGCTTAGCCCCTTTTTGGCGGTCTGCACGACGGCGCGCTCAATGTCAGCATCGGCGTGACCGAAGATGAGCGGACCCCAGCTCTGCACGAAGTCGAGATATTTTTTGCCTTCAACGTCGTAGATGTACGAGCCCTCGCCGCGATCCACCATAAAAGGCTCGCCGCCTACGTTGCCGAATGCTCGCACAGGCGAATCTACGCCGCCTGGGATAAGTTTTTGTGCTGCTAAAAATTCGTCGTGATTATTCATTTTTTCTCCTTCTTTTTGGGTTGATTTATCGATTTTATATATTTGTAGATGATGATGATCTCGTTTTGCGTCAGGAAGTAGCTTGGCATCACGTCGCGCGAGCTGCTGATCCCGTCGGCGAGCTCCTGAAGCGAGAGAGCGTTGATCGGCGGCGCATTTAGGGCGCGCTCGTAGTAGGCGCCCGCGGTGCGGTTAAATTCTTTATATGTCGCGATCAGCGAGCCCTCGCCCTTCTCGCCGTGGCACTTGTCGCAGCCGATGCCGCGCGGGTTTTTATACAGCATCGCGCCGTATTCTTCGTCGGTGATAAAACTCTCGGCTTGTGCGCTGCGAGGTAGAAAAAATATGACCGCGTTTAAAAATAGCGCTAAAAATATGAAATTTCGCATCTTCTCGTTTCGAATTTTTGGCGCAATGATATAAAAAATGTGCTTAAATTTCATAACGCAGCTATCTTTTCGATCCCCTCGAAATAAAAGACGTTTAGCTCGTCCTGCCTGCGGTAGAGGAATTTTAGTCCGTGCGCTTTGGCGATATTATCGACGATGTAAAGCCCTAGGCCGAAGCTTTGTTTGGCGTTCGTGCCCTTGACGAAGGCCTCTTTGTAGTAGCTAAAGTCCTTCTGCAGCGGCTCGCCGAGCGTTATGAAGTCCATCGTCTCGGCGTTTAGGCGGATTAAAATTTTACCGTCTGCGGCGTATTTGACGGCATTGTCGATTAAATTTTTCACCGCGACGCAAAAGAGCTTCAGATCGACGTTTAGGCTTAGACCTAGCGGATTTTGCAGCGTGACGCAGCCGGGCTCGATCATCGCGATACTAAGCGCTTCTTTTAAAATTTCATCCATTGAAAAAATTCCGCATTCGCCTAGCGCCGTGCCCGCAGTCGCGCGCTCGACCGCCGCAAATTCGTTGATTAAGCTCTCCAGTCGCTCAAAGACTGAGATGAGGCGCTCCTGATTTTTGCCGCGCTCGATCATCTCGACGGCGATGCGACCCTTTGTGATGGGGGTTTTGAGCTCGTGCATTATGTTTCGCAAAAACAGATGGCGCGATTCGTTAAGCTTGTTTATCTGCGTGACCGCCTCGTAAAATGCATGCGAAACCTCGGAAATTTCGTCGTTTCCTACGCTTACGTCCTTGATCTGAAGATCGCCTTTAGCAAATTTATCGATCTGGCGCTTGAGCTTGCGAAGGGGGCGAATTTTGCGGATGATGAAGATATACGCAAGCAGGATGATCACCAAAATGACGCCGTAGATCGCCTTGAAAATATCGTAGCGGTAAGGCTGATACTCCTTGTCGTTTAAAAGCCGCGTCTCGCCCGCGTGTGTGATTTTTAAGTAGTGCTTGCGCTTGAACAGCAAGATATCTGCAGAGCCGATGTCTGCGGAGATGCTGTCTAAAATTTCGGCGCCTTTGATGATCTCATCGCGCTTGGCTTCATCGCGGATAGTCGAAAACTCGAAATTCGCGACCTGCCGTTCGTATTCGACATCGCTGATGAGCTTACTCATCTGATATAGGTTCGCGCGCGCAACGATGGAGTATTTGGAGTTTAGCTCGCGGGTGTAGTTTTGCTGATCGTAGCCAATGAGCCAGAGTAGAGCGAGCGAAACGCCCACGGCAGCGAGTGCGAAGATGAACGTGATGGTATAAAAAATCGACGATCTTACTTTCATTAAATTTATATGATCCTTAAATTTTGAAAATTTCAAAGCTTTGAAGCCGCGGGCTTACTTTGGCTTTGGCGCACGGATCGGCTTACGGCTCATTCGGCTTTAAATTTACGGCGCGTCTTAAAGGCGTGGTGCGTAAATTTTAAAATTTCATCGCAAAGCAGGGTGCTTTTAAATTTAATAGCCGCGCTGCTTTAAATTTTTAAAATTTGCCTCTTCTTGCTATGCGATTGGTTCTACCTTTTACAACTCGTTCCGCGCGTAGAGCCGAACTGCTTGCGGAATTCGACGATAAATTCCGCGCGCATCTAACCGCGTGCTAAATTTATAACTACAAAATTTTATCGTAAAATTTTAACGCTTCAGTTGCGGCGTCTTAAATTTAAAAGGGGAAATCGCGCGGACTGGACTTGCGATTTCAGTTTCGCCGCGCGGACATCTATTATAAATTTATAGCCGCGTGCGGCTAAATTTTATCGCATCGCCCGTACGGCGCAGACCCGCTCATTGTATCAGCTTATAGCCTACGCCGCGGATGGCGTGGATGTAGCTAGGCGCTTTGGACGTTTCGCCGAGCTTTAGGCGGATGCGACCGATGATGACGTCGATGCTTTTGCTCGAGGATTCCTCGCTTATGGAGCTGCAGTTGTAGATGAGCTCCTCGCGGGTGATCGCGCCGCCTTCCTTTTTGATGAGATACGAAAGCACGTCGTATTCGGCTATGGTGAGCGACAGTGGCTGTCCTTTGAAGCTGATGACGTGGCGGAAATCGTCCACTTCGAGGTCTTTTTTCGGTTTTGCGGCGCGCTGGATGGAGTTTATGTCGTAGCGCTCGATGTGGCGCTTGATGCGCGCTAAAAGCTCTTGCGGATTATAGGGCTTTGGCAGATAATCGTCCGCACCGAAGTCGAAGGCGTTGATCTTGTCGGTCAGATCGTGGCGGGCGCTTGAGATTATGATCGGTATATCGGTGTTTTTGCGGATCTCTTTGCAGACCTCAAGCCCGTCCATCCCAGGAAGCGTGAGATCTAAAATCACGAGGTTGAAATTTTCTAAATTTAGCTTAGAAAGTCCCAAAAACGGATCGTCCGCGACGGTAATATCGATATCGTATTGCTGCAGATATTCGCTTAAAATTTCGGCGAGTTCTAAATCGTCCTCTATCATTAAAATTTTAGTCATAAAAAACCTTTGAAATTTTGCGCGGATTATAACAAAATATAGTTTATATATTTTAAAGCGGCAAATTTGGGCGAAATTTTACAAAAATGAGGCGAGAAGGGGTAAAATCTTGAAATTTTTTGAAATCTGGCAAAATTTCAAAAATAAGCTCCAAAAATATGGAAAAATTTTGAAATTTAAAGAAGCAAAATCTGAAAAATTGACGAATTTGGGCTAAAATCGGCTAAATTTTGCCGATTTTTGCGTTTTTTTCTTAAAAAACTATTGTATTTTTTGCGAAACTATTGTAGAATACCGCCCAAACCACTTTATTTTAAAGGATTAGCATGAAAAAAGCTGATTTTATCCAAGTAGTTGCCGATAAGGCGGGTCTTTCTAAAAAAGATACTGTTAATGTAGTTGATTCTGCACTTGAGGCTATCAAAGAGCTTTTGGTAAAAGGTGATGACATAAGCTTCATCGGCTTCGGATCTTTCGGTATTGCAGAGCGTGCAGCTCGCGAGGGTAAAGTTCCTGGCACAAACAGAACTTATAAATCTCCTGCTACTAAAGTAGTAAAATTTAAAGTCGGCAAACAGCTAAAAGAGGCTGTTGCAGCCGCAAAAGGCAAGAAGAAAAAATAATTTTCTTGCTCCAAGCCCCGCTTGTCGGGGCTTATCTTTTTTTAAATTTATACAATCAAAACTTTTCAAAATGCCCGAGTGGTGAAATTGGTAGACGCACCAGACTCAAAATCTGGCGAGGGTGACCTCGTGTCGGTTCGATTCCGACCTCGGGCACCATAAATCTTCTTTAAATTTCATCCGTAATTTCAACTGCCTTTTGCAAATTTCAACTTGCTATAAAATTTTTTATACTATTATTACCGCGGTATTTCTTTAAAAGAGGCAATTATTTATGATACGTAAAATTCTTATCGCTAATCGCGGCGAGATCGCGGTTCGCATCATTAGGGCCTGCAGAGATCTGCATATTAAAAGCGTCGCGATCTATACCAAACCCGACATCGATTGCTTGCACGTAAAAATCGCCGATGAGGCCTACGAAGTAAGCGCGGACGCGCTAAAAGGCTATCTGGATGCCAAAAAGATCGTCGAAGTCGCCAAAGAGTGTGGCGCTGATGCGATACATCCTGGATACGGCTTTTTGAGCGAGAATTTTGACTTTGCAAGAGAGGTCGAGGACGCGGGCATTATTTTTATCGGCCCAAAGCCCGACGTTATCCGCAAAATGGGCAACAAAAACATCGCTCGCTATTTGATGCGCAAAAACGGCATCCCGATCGTGCCCGGCACTGAAAAGCTCAATCACGAGAGCATGGATACGATCAAAAAATATGCGCGCGAGATCGGCTATCCCGTGATTTTAAAAGCTAGCGGCGGCGGCGGCGGGCGCGGTATCCGCGAGGTGTGGGAAGAGAAAGATATGGAGAGCGCCTACGACTCGTGCACGAGGGAGGCGAAGACTTTTTTTAACAACGATGAAATTTTTATGGAAAAACTCGTCGTCAAGCCGCGCCATATCGAGTTTCAGATTATTGGCGATAATTACGGCAACATCATCCACCTCTGCGAGCGCGATTGCTCGATTCAGCGCCGCCATCAAAAGATCATCGAGATTGCGCCATGTCCCTCCATAAGCGAACATCTACGTAAAACGATGGGCACGACTGCAGTCGCTGCGGCAAAAGCGGTGAATTACACCAACGTCGGCACGGTAGAATTTTTGCTCGATGATTACAATAACTTCTATTTTATGGAGATGAATACCCGTATCCAGGTCGAGCACGGCATCACCGAGGAAGTTACGGGCGTCGATCTGGTCGTACGCCAGATCCGCATCGCAAACGGCGAAATTTTAGAGCTTGAGCAAAGCGATATTAAGCCGCACGGCTACGCGATCGAAGCGCGTATCACCTCCGAAAACGTCTGGAAAAATTTCACCCCGGTCCCCGGCACCGTTAGCGATTATTATCCTGCACTTGGTCCTTCCGTGCGCGTCGATAGCCACATCTACAAGGGCTATAAAATTCCGCCGTTTTACGACTCGCTTCTAGCCAAGCTCATCATCAAAACCACTGACTACGACCTGGCCGTTAATAAGCTAGAGCGCGCGCTGAAGGAGTTTCGCATCGAGGGAGTGCGTACTATCATTCCGTTTTTGCTCAGCATCAGCAAGTCGCGCGAGTTCCGACTTGGCTTTTTCGATACAAGCTACGTAGAGAAAAATTTAGACAAAATTTTAGAAAACACTATGGACGATATGCAGCCGAATAAAAACGAAGCGATCGCCGCCATCATCGCTGCGATGCGCAAATCGGCGCGGATTTAGGAAAGAGTATGGATTTTTTAGATAGCCTAAAAGATATAAAAAAGGATATGCTTAAGGACAAGGCGGCAAGCTCCGCGCCCAAAAAGCCTAAAAAGAGGGATTCAAATCGCGACGAGTTTAAAGATATTTTCAGAGATGATGATTCGAGTTCGCAAAGCGAAAGCGGCTTAGACGGCGTCGTGACGGAAGAGCTTGACGTAGCCAAAGAGAGCATCGCCGCACGCGAAAATCGCCTCAAAGACGAGTTTTTAAAATACGTGGACGCGGCAAACATCAAAAAGCTGAATGACTGAAATTCCATTTTGCACGCTGGATTTTGCCTGCCCCTATCTGGATGGCAGAGCCGCGCGCAGCGAGTATCTCTACGTAAAAGACTGCGACTTTGAGTATAATTCAAGCTTAGTTCAGCACGGCTACCGCCGCTTCGGCAGGTATTTTCAAAAGCCCATTTGCGCAACCTGTGCGGAGTGCAAAAGCCTGCGCATCGATGCCGCAAATTTTAAATTTAGCAGATCGCACCGTCGCGTCTATAAAAATAATCGCACGACCGCCTATATATGGCAATCTCGCCCGCTTTTAAACGATGCGCGTTTGGAGCTTTTCGCGCTTTATCACGACTACATGCATCTAAAAAAGGGCTGGCCTCTGCAAGAGATCGATTTTGAGCGGTATGATGAAATTTATGTCCAGGGCCACGGCGACTTCGGCAAAGAAATTTCTTACTACGGCGAGGACGGGCGGCTTATCTGCGTCGATCTCATCGATATCGTGGATGACGGCATCAGCTCGGTGTATTGCTACTACGATCCGTATCTGCCGCATCTAAGTCTGGGTAAATTTTCGCTTTTAAAACAGATCGAGTTCGCCCAAGATCTGGGGCTGCGCTGGATCTATCTGGGCTACGCGGTGAAGCAGTGCCAGAGCCTAGCGTATAAATTTAGCTACGAGCCGTATGAAATTTTAAACTCATACACAGAACTTGACGCTCCCGCCGTGTGGGAGGGGCGCGTAGAGGGGTAGGTTCCACGCGCGGGCGTCCCCGCCTGTAGCGGCCTAGATATAAGCGCTGCGCGAAATGGTAGGCTTCGTACGCCCTTACAGCGACAGCGCACAGGAGTCGAGATCGTCCGCGTAGAATTCGGTCTCGCGCAGATACGACGAGGTATGTTAAAAGCACGCCTTGGCGTTAAATTTTGCGCTGAAATTTAGCGCCGCTCTGCCTGCGAAAATATCCGCGGCGATGGAATTTAAAAGGAAGGCAGATGGATTTTCAAATTTTACGGCAGGCTCGGCATTTGCATGTCGCAAGACGGCACGCGCAGCTTTTGGGCGTACTTGACTCTTGAGTGTGCGCTAAAAAAGGCGATTAGTTTAGGCACCGCAGCGACCAGCTTCGGTTCTGTACGGACACCGCCGCGTAAGCGGCGGAGCGAAAAAGAGGCTGATTCAGGGCAAATTTATCAGCTCCACCTTGTTTTCCAACGTTTTTGGGATCAATAAAACCTTGCCGTCACTTGAGATGTCTGCAGGTCTTTGCATCGCGCCGAGGTTTATTTTGCGTATCTGTCCGTTTGCATCGATACGCCAAATTTTACCGCTTAAAAGGTCCTCTCCCCAGTCGCTGATTAAAATTTCGCCGTTTTTTCCGCGCACTATGCCGTAGAAAACCCCCTTCATATTGGCAAAGATCGAAATTTCGCGGGATTTCAAATCCATGCTTAGCACGCGCCCCAGAACCTTTCCGCTAAGATCGAATGTAGTGATCAGAAGCTTATCGCCTTTAGCCAAAAGTCCGTTTGGGCTGCCTAGCGATGGATCGATGCGTACGAATTCATCCGCGGTGCGCGAGAGCAGGTCGATGCGCCAGATCGTTCCACGTGCGGGATCGCTTGCGAGCAAAACTTCGCTGCCGAGCGCTACGACGTCGTTTAAGGCCTGCGCTCCCTCGATTTTTAGATTGAAAACCTCCTGGCCTTTGCTAAAGCCCCTGATCGCGTCCAGATCGCACACGTAGAGCACGTCGCCGATCTGCGCCATTCCGCCCGGATTTATCAGATCGCTTATAAATTTAGTCTCCACGACATTAGAATTTTTTACTATGCGGCTGATGAAGCCGTCGCGCTCTTGTGGATCTTCACTACTGCCGCGATTTGCGATATAAAAAGCGTCATCGGTAATGAGTGAACCACTAGGTGCGCTAAATCCGTCGATCTCTAGGCCAAAAAGCGCGCCCGCCAAGGCGCACGAAAGTAGAACTTTTTTCATAATCTCTCCTTGATCTCGCCAAAATTTTAAGAATTTTAAAATTTTAAGGGAAGCGACGAGTGCCAGGTTAAAATTTTAAAATTCGCAGCGAGCTTTAAGATGAGCGAAATTTAAACCCACAGAGCAAATAAAAGCGCAATTTTAATTAAACAAAGTGGCTTAATCGGAAAAATTCTAGCGGGTCGGACAGCCTTGCTTCGCGCGTCGCTTTCAATTTGATGCGTCGAAGCCGAAGCGAGTAGGTTTTGTGTGCGCTTTGGTTTACTCTGCCGCTCGCGGAATTACGCCGTGAAATTTAAGCCGTATCGCGCAACTGCGGGCGTTTTTGCATACGTAATTTATTTAGGCTGTTGCTTTAAAATTTTAATTCTACGAGCGAATATTTTTTGCAAACTGCCGCGTGATTTTGATGCGCAGATGAAAGCGTTACGTTTAAAGACGTCACACGCTTTAAAATTTGATTTAATTTAAACAAAGCGCGATTAAAATGCGATTTAAATTTTATGCACCGCGGGTGTAAAATTTCGGTCGCGAAAAGAGAACCTGCCGCAAAAATTATTTAAAATTTGCAGTGCACAAAACGCCCTTTGAAATTTAAAAATTTTAAAACGAACCTGGGCACTTTTCAAAAATTTAATACGCGAAATTCAAGTGCACGACTAATCGCAGCCGTACACTTGAATTTTAAATCGTAAAATTTAAATCGCAGAAATTAATGCGCGCGCCGAAGCGGGAGCTAGAGGAACTAAAGCAACCCTGCGCGGCTAAATGCTAAAATCCTCGCCGAGGTAGAATTTACGGACATTTGGATCACTGGCTATCTCTTTTGCGGTGCCGCCGGCGAACAGCTCACCGTCTTTAATGACGTAGGCGCGGTCGCAGATCGCAAGCGTTTCGCGGACGTTATGATCGGTGATGAGCACGCCGATGCCAAGATCGCTTAAATCGCGCACGATGCTTTGGATGTCGTTAACGGCGATCGGATCGACGCCCGCAAACGGCTCATCTAAAAGTAGAAATTTCGGCGTTATCATCAGGCTCCGCGCGATCTCGCAGCGCCTGCGCTCGCCGCCACTTAGGCTCACGCCCTTGCGCAATCTGATCGGCTCGATGTTGAGTAGATTTAGCATCTCATCGACTTTGCGTGAGGCTTCCGCTTTATTTTTATAGGTAATCTCTGCAGCGAGCATTAAATTTTCTTCAACGCTGAGCTCCTTAAAGATGCTGCTTTCTTGTGGTAGGTAGCCGATGCCGAGCTTAGCGCGTTTGTGAAGCGGAACCTTCGCGATGCTGTTCTCATTAAGCAAGATATCACCACCGCTAGCGCTTATCAGCCCACAGATCATATAAAACGTCGTGGTTTTGCCCGCTCCATTGGGCCCTAGCAGCCCTACGATCTCGCCGTTGTAAAGCTCTAGTGAGATGCCCTTAATGATCGGCGTGCCTTTTATGGTTTTTTTTAGACCCCTGACTTCCAGTTTATGCATAGCTTACCTCGTATTTTCGCCCTTGCGCGTGCGGCGTGATCCTCACTACGCAAAAATCAAGCTCATATTTTTTAAGTAAATTTATCAAATTTTCATCCGCCCATTCGATCAGATGAAGCCCCTCTTCAAATAAATTTTCAAATAGTCCGTTTTTTAAAATCCCCTCACAGCCGCCGTTATAGATGTCGTAATGATAAATTTGGCCATAATTTTGCATGATCGAAAACGTAGGTGAGCTCACGTGCTCGTCTAACCCGTGCGCCCGCACGATCGCGCGCGCAAGAGTCGTTTTGCCGCTGGCAAGATCGCCGATTAGCAATATTATGCCGCTTTTTGGCAGAGCCTGCACGAGGCGTGAAATTTCATCCTCGCCGCAGATGAGTTCAAAGCTCTTGGACATACTTTGCCTGCTCGCTTTTGGGCGTATTTTTTGCGCTAGGAAAGGCTAGGACTTTAAAGCTTTGTTTTCTATCCAAAAAACTTATAGTGATAACGTCGCCGATTTTAAGCTCTTTGGCGGGCTTTACTGCCGCGCCGTTTACGGCTACGACGCCGCTTTTGCACATATCTTCGCTGATGGCGCGGCGCTTGGTGATATTTACTGCGTTTAAAAATTTATCGATTCTCATAGGTGTGAGTTTAGCGATATTTGCCTTAAAAGCAACTATTAAACTATTTTTGGTAGAATTTCGCCAAATTTTACGTAAAGGATTTGAGATGGCAAAAAAAGATGTAAAAAAGGTCGTTTTGGCGTATTCCGGAGGACTAGATACTAGCATTATTTTAAAGTGGCTCGGCGATACTTACGGCTGCGATGTGGTGACTTTCACCGCAGATATCGGTCAGAACGAGGATTTGGAGCCAATCAAAAACAAAGCTTTGAAACTAGGCATCAAAAAGGAAAATATCTTCGTAGAGGATCTGCGCGAGGAATTTGTGCGCGATTACGTATTTCCGATGTTTCGCGCAAATGCCGTCTATGAGGGCGAATATCTTTTAGGCACATCGATTGCGCGCCCGTTGATCGCTAAAAAGCTGGTTGAGATTGCGAAAAAAACCGGTGCGGACGCCATAAGCCACGGCGCGACCGGCAAGGGCAATGACCAAGTTCGCTTCGAGCTTGGCGCATACGCGCTAAATCCCGATATTAAGGTGATTGCGCCGTGGAGGCTGTGGGATCTGAACTCTCGCGAGAAGCTACTTGCCTACGCTAAGAAAAACGGCATCGACATCGCTTCAAAGCCCGGCAAGTCGCCGTATTCGATGGATGCGAATATCCTTCATATCTCCTACGAGGGCTTGGTGCTGGAAGATCCCGCCCATGCGCCCGAAGAGGATATGTGGCGATGGACCGTAAGCCCTAAAAATGCGCCAGATAAGAGCGAGATCATCGAGATTGAATACAAGCATGGTGATCCCGTAAAACTAAACGGCAAGGCGCTTAAGCCGCACGAAATGCTGGCAGCGCTTAACGAGCTCGGCGCTAAAAACGGCATCGGCAGGCTTGATCTTGTTGAAAACCGCTACGTCGGCATGAAGAGCCGCGGCTGCTACGAAACTCCGGGTGGCACGATCATGCTAAAGGCTCACCGCGCGATCGAGAGCATCACGCTAGATCGCGGCGCGGCGCATCTAAAAGACGATCTAATGCCGCGCTACGCCGAGCTTATCTACAACGGCTTTTGGTTCAGCCCTGAGCGCTTGCTGCTTCAAGAGCTGATAAACAAATCCCAAGAGCATGTAAACGGCAAGGTTAAGCTAGAGCTTTATAAGGGCAACGTGACTGTGCTGGGCAGGGAAAGCAAGAGCGATAGCTTGTTTAATACCGATTTTGTGACGTTTGAAGAGGACAAGGTTTTCAATCAAAAAGACGGCGACGGATTTATCAAGCTAAGCGCGCTAAGATTTATCATCGCAGGCAAGAACGGACGCAAGCTTTAGATGAAATTTTGCCTATAGTGGTAAGGTGTGCAGGCGGATTTCACAAAACGAAATTTTAAAATTTATCAGAAAAGTAGCGAGCGGCTGCGGGCGAATTTCATAAAATTTCACGAAATTTTAAATCCGCCCGCGCCGCTTATAAAATTTTATAAATTTAAAGCTAAATTTGAAAGGATAATGGATGAAAGTACTACTAATCAAAGACGTTAAAGGGCTCGGAAAGGCGGGCGAGGTAAAGGAGGTCAAGGACGGCTACGGCAATAACTTCCTAATTGGCAAAGGCTACGCCAAAGCCGCTACGACTGAGGTTTTGCGTAAATTTGAAGCGGATAAGAAAAAGCAAGCCGAGCTAGAAAAATACGAGGTCGCAAGCTTGCAAAAACTAGCCGAGGAGCTAGCTAAGATCCGCGTAAAGATCGTAAAGCAGACGGGCGAGAGTGGCGCGCTTTTTGGCTCGGTGACCAAAGATGAGATCGCAACCGCGCTAAAAGAGCAAAAAGGGATCGAAATCGATAAGAAAATTTTAGAGACCGAGGCTATCAAAACGACCGGGATTTACGACGTAAATGTCAAGCTAAAGCATGGCATAAGCGCTAAATTTGAGATAGAGGTGGCTAGTGTTTGAAGCGACTACCATTTTAGCCTACAAAGGCGCGAAGGGCTCTGTCATCGGTGGCGACGGGCAGGTTACGTTCGGAAACACCGTCTTGAAGGGTAATGCGACTAAAATTCGAAAGATCGGCAAAGAGGGTAACGTCTTGGCGGGCTTTGCGGGCAGCACCGCCGATGCGTTTAATCTTTTTGATATGTTTGAAAAGTGCTTAGATGGCGCAAAGGGCGATCTTTTAAGGGCTGTGATAGAATTTAGCAAGCAGTGGCGCAAGGATAAGTATTTGCGAAAGCTCGAAGCGATGATGCTGGTGCTGGATCGCAAAAATATCTTTCTGCTTAGCGGCACGGGTGATGTGGTAGAGCCGGACGACGGCAAGATCGCAGCGATCGGAAGCGGCGGAAATTATGCTCTTAGCGCGGCGCGAGCTTTGGATAAATTTGCAAGCTTAGACGAAGAGGAGCTCGTAAAGCAAAGCCTTAAAATCGCGGGCGAGATTTGCATTTACACGAATGAGAACATCAAAACATACGCAATTTGGGACGAAAAGAGATGATGACGCCAAAGCAGATCGTAGAGAAACTAGACGAATATATAATCGGACAAAATAGCGCCAAACGCACGATAGCGGTGGCTTTGCGAAATCGCTACCGCAGAATGGCGCTCGAAGATGAGATGAAAAACGAGGTGATGCCCAAAAACATCCTGATGATCGGCTCTACCGGCGTGGGCAAGACCGAGATCGCGCGCAGACTTTCGAAGATGTTTGGACTTCCTTTTATTAAGGTCGAGGCGAGCAAATATACTGAAGTAGGCTTTGTGGGGCGCGACGTGGAGAGCATGGTGCGCGATCTGGCCGCTGCGTCGGTAAATTTAGTGCGCGGCGAGGAATTTGAAAAGAACAAAGACAAGATCGATGATTACATCAAGCGTAAAATTTTAGAAAAAGTCCTTCCGCCGCTTCCGCGCGGAGCGAGCGAGGAGAAGATCGCAGATTACGAAAAAAGCTACGAAAAGATGGCAGCTAAGCTCGAGCGCGGCGATCTGGACGATCTTAGCATCGAGATCGAAGTAAGCGAAAACGCGCTTGAGTCAAATCCAAATTTGCCGCCCGAGATGGCGAATATGCAGGAAAGCTTCATCAAAGTAATCGGAATTTCGACGCGCAAAAGCAAAAAAGAGATGAAGGTCAAAGACGCCAAGGTTGCCCTCAAAAGCGAGGCTAGCGAGAAGGTCCTCGATATGGAGAGCATCAAAGCCGAAGCCGTTAGGCGCGCGCAAAACGAGGGCATCATCTTTATCGATGAGATCGATAAGGTGGCGGTTTCAAGTGGCAATAGCGGCAGGCAGGATCCGAGCAAAGAGGGCGTGCAGCGCGATCTGCTTCCGATCGTGGAGGGCAGCAGCGTAAGCACGAAATTCGGCAATATCGATACCGATCACATCCTTTTTATCGCCGCGGGCGCCTTTCATATCAGCAAGCCGAGCGATCTCATACCCGAGCTTCAGGGACGTTTTCCGCTTCGCGTCGAGCTTGACAGCTTAGACGAGGCGGCGCTGTGTGAAATTTTAACCAAGCCGAAAAATTCGCTTCTTAAGCAGTACTCGGCGCTTTTAAAGACCGAGGGTGTGGAGCTGGAGTTTAGCGAGGACGGAGTCAAGGCGATCGCGAAATTTGCGGCAAGCACGAACGAAAAAGTCGAAGACATCGGCGCTAGAAGGCTGCATACGATAATGGAAAAGGTGCTTGAGGATATCAGCTTCGAAGCGGATAAGTTTAAAGGGCAAAAGATCGTCGTGGATGAAAAGCTCGTAAGCGAAAAGCTCGCAGGCATCGCAAGCGACGAGGATCTGGCGAAATACATTTTATAAGGCGGCGCGGTAGCTACTCTTAGAATTCTGCAGAGTCGCGGAATTTTGCGGATAGCGAAAATTATGCGCTCTTAGAATTTGCAAAGCGCTGGGATTTCGGGCGCAAAATGTAGCGGAATTTTAAAATGCGCAGAATTTCGTCCTTTTAAATTTGGCGATGCTTTAAAATTTTAAGTCTGTAAAATTTCTAGGATGATTGAATTCTGCGCGGTGCGGGTTATATATAATGTAGTCGTGGGATGAAATTTAAAATTTCGCTGTTAATTTATGAAGCCGCAAAATTTACGGCGCGCAGAATTTGAAATAGATAAAATTTTGCGCCTAGGGGAGCGGAATTTAGCGCTACCGTGCAGCTTGAAATTTTAAATTTTACCCACTTATGTGATGGCAGAATTTCAAAATTTAGCCGCTCGTGCAAGAGCCAGCCTGCGCAAAACGAGATTTTAAATTTGCTTGCTATGGTTTAATGCCCCAGTCGCAAGCAGGATAAAATTTTATAAATTTAAGGAAAATATGAAAAGCGGATTTGTAACGCTCATCGGGCGGACGAATGCGGGCAAGAGCTCGCTGTTAAACTATCTCTGCGGCGAGAAAATTTCGCTCGTCTCGCACAAAATCAACGCCACGCGCCGTAAGATTAACGGCATCGCGATGAACGGCACAGATCAGGTGATTTTCACGGACACGCCGGGGCTGCACGAAAGCGCCAAGCTGATGAATAAGCTGATGGTCGAAGTAGCGCTCGGAGCTATTGAGGGTTGCGATTTGGTGCTGTTTTTGGCGCCGGTACACGATGATACCGCGGAATACGAAAAATTTTTAAATTTAAACGCAGGCATCAAACACATCGTGATTTTAACTAAAATTGACGAAGTAAATGACGAAAAGATCGTGCAAAAGCTGCTGCAATATCAAAAATTTACCGATAAATTCGAAGCGATAATCCCCGTTAGCATCAAAAAAAAGGTCTATAAAAAGCAGGTTTTGGACGAAATTTGTAAAATTTTGCCCGAGCACGAGTATTTTTACGACCCCGAAATTTTAAGCGCGACCAACGAACGCGAAATTTATCGCGACTTCATACTTGAGGCGATCTTTGAGAGTATGAGTGACGAGATCCCGTATTGCAGCGACGTCGTGATGGAAAAAGTAGTCGAAAAACCGGGTCTAACCTCGGTGTATGCGCGGATCATAACGGACAGCAATTCACACAAAGAGATGTTGATCGGCAAAAACGGCGAGGCGATCAAACGGATCGGAATTCGAGCCAAAAAGTTAATTTCAAATTTTTCTAAGGTCAAAATTTACTTAAAATTAACAGTTTTTGTAAAAAAAAGCTGGAAAAATGACGAATTTATGGTGAAAACCGATTTTATCTATTGACATTTTATTTTATTTCTATTAGTATTAGCAGCGTAGAAAATTTCATTTGGAAGTGGAGTGTTATGGCAAAGAATAGTAAAAATGCTAGTTCGATTGTTGCGATTAACAAAGTCACGCAAACCATATTCGGTCTAAGTGAGAATGAAGTTTTCGAGCACGACTTCTCAAAAGCGAATCGTGCGAAGGAAACTTACGTCTCATATATTCCGTATAAGGATATAATGACTGCGACGGTTGAGATAAGCAGATCGGTAGAGGACGCGGATCTTTTAGATGCGATCGTCGTTAAGGTGTATGAGGAGCTGGGGCTTGACACCGCTTTGGATTACAAAATCACCTATAGTGAGGTAATAGGCGCTGGCGGCGATGATAGAATTTTCAACGTCTTTGTCGTAGATAATGCCAAACTCACTTCAGAATTCGATGCGATCGCCGCTAGGACGAACTACATCGACTATGTGGCTATGGCTCCGTTTTTATACGAGGGCTTGTATAATAGAGGCGTTCTAACTCGCGACGGAATCGACTGCTTCATCTACTTGCAACGCGACGATGCGTTTTTGGTAGTGTATCAAAACGGCGAATATTTTCAATCCCGCCAAGTAAGATACAACCTAAAATTTTTGCATGAAAAATATGTCGAGCTAGTCGGTAGCAGGGTCGATGAAGAGAGCTTTTATAGACTGCTCTCCAAGCAGGGAGTAAATTTAGAAAATCCGACCGAACGCGATTATATGATCCAAATTTTTGACGATATGTTTTACTATATCAACGACGTGTTGAACGGTATTAGTAAAATTTACAACGTCAATATTCAAAACGTTTATATCGGAACGGATATCGGTAAAATTCCTGCGATCGAGGTTTTTGTAGAAAATAATCTAAAGCTAAGATACAAGGATTTTAATTTTAACGTTGCAATCAACGCAAAAGATTATCCGCTCACTCAGCTAGATATTTTGATGTTCTTGGTAGGTCAAGATTATTTAGTTACTAAAGACGACGATCACAACTACTCGCCGTTTATGAGACCTCCACCTTTGACCCAAAGATCAACCGGCAAGCTGATAGGCTATATGCTGCTAGGCTGCTTACTTGGCGCTGTGTATCCTGCGTATAATTTTGGCTACGGCTATTATAATAATATGGTAGCTAATGATAAAACTAGCGAATATCAGGGATTAGAAGATCAGATGGTTCCTGCTAGAGCCGAAAGTGCGCGTTTGGATAAAGAGACTAAAGAGGTAAATGCTCAGGCTGCTAAGAGTGGTAAGGAGCTTAACGATAGGCGCGAACTAATTAACGCTATCTCAGATAAGAAAAACAATTACGCCATGAAAGGCGTTTCTATTTTCGAGCTAACCAATATGGTCGTTAAAAATAAGGGCAATATGGTTAGGATCGGTGATGAGAATAGGACTCTAACTGTTCAGGTGCGCACCAAAAACGATAAGCAAATGACCGAGCTTTTAGAGGATATCAGTAAAAAAGAGGGGTATGGCGTGGATACCAAAACAATCGCACTACAAGAGGGTAATAAAACCGTCTTTTACGATAGTAATATCAGTGTGGAGGTTAAATAATGAAAAAGAAAAGTTCATTAGATCAACTTGATCAATGGTTTGCCTCCAAGGGAAATAGTGCAAATAACTATTTTTACATAGCTTTGTTGTTTGTAGGTTTGGTAGCTTACTTTATTTTGAGTAACTATGCGGATCCGTATTTAGAAGAGAGCGAAACAAATCTAAGTACTGCCACGACTAAGCTTGAGGGTGCACAAAGAGAGTATAACGAGTTTTTTGGTGGTGATCCTGAGGCTTTTGTTAATAATAAGCGCAATATCCTCAATGGTGCTAAGACCAACCTTAACAATATCATTGAAGAGCGTGGGTATCTAGACGACAAGCTAAATGAAATTTCAAAGCTTACCTATAATGAAAAGAACTGGGCTAAATTTATGGATAGCCTCTCAACGATCGCAGAGAATAACAATATTAAAATTTATGCTATTCACAGCGATAGAAGAGAGCCTAGCATCAAACAAATTTTTCAGCCTGAAGCTTTGCTGGATATAGATGTGAAATTTGAAGGAGCATTTTCGAACGTCCTTAGGTATATCAACCTTATAGAACAATCGGAGATGATCGTAGATGTAAATAAGATGGATATCAATGCCACTAAAAATGGCAAAATCGGTGGAAGCATCGGTATATCTATCTGGGGAGTAAATTACTAATGAAAAAGTTAATTTTATGCTCTTTGTTGCTTTCTGCTACTCTGTTTGCCGTAGATAATAATCAGACGGTAGCGCCTAGCAATGGTGCCTATAAGGCTGGATACGATGCTATATTTGATAATCTTAGCAAACCTAGAGTAGGTCTTAGCGATGAGCAGATAGCTTCTTTGCAAGATCCGTTTTATCCTAAAGAAGCTAATGCGCCTAGAGAAGCTAATCAGCAGGTGGATCTAGGTTATCAGCTAGTAGATATTATGGGTGATAAGGTTAAGCTAAACGATAAGTGGTATGGTTTGGGCGAGTATGTAGGCTCATATAAGATCGTGCAAATAACGGGTAATAGCGTTATTATTACCAACGACGATGAAAATAAAGTCGAACTAACACTAAAACAAGGAAGTCAAAATGTTATTATTACATATAAGTAAAAAGCTTAGCATAGCTGCTATGCTTGCTTTGTCTGTTACGGCTACTAGTCTATATGCCGCTCCCGCAACTGCAGGTAACTGCGATAGAAAGGCGCTAAATATTAAGATTAACGATACCGTTACGCTAAACGAGATGCTAACTCAGCTATCCGATATGTGCCGTTTCTCAGTGGTAGCAAAAGATGCTATCGCTCAAGAGGAGATGAGTAAGCCACTACAAGGCGTAAGCATCAAAGACCTTTCTTTACGCGAAGTTTTAGATCTACTCATAAAAGAGAATAATCTAAGCTATGAGTATTCTCATGGCATATTAAAAATTTCAGCGCTAGAGACTAGGACTTTTAAGGTGGATTACATCACTTCTATTAGAGAAGGTATTGCTGTTACTAAATCTTCTGTCGATTCCGCACCTACGAAAGTGGATGATAGCGACGATAAAGAAAATAAAGAAGATAATAAGATCACTACCAAAGAGAAATTTGATTTTTGGGAGAAGATTAGTGAAGAAATCACTTCTGTTCTAAATAACGGTACCGAAAAATACGTCGCAGTCGCTCCTATTATAAATCAAAATGCCGGTTTAGTAACCGTTACTGCTATGAAGTCTCAGATAGCTCGCGTAGATAGATATCTAAGCGGTATGCAAAAACGCCTTAGTCGCCAAGTCTTGCTAGACGTAAATATCATATCTGTCGAGCTAAATAACGAATACACTACCGGTATTGATTGGAGTAAATTTCAACTAGGATTTAATACTTATGTAGGTGGAGATCCGACTAAGCTTTCAGGCTATCACATAGATAACGGAAATAGAGGAAAAGCTAGCGATACTCACGGAACTTGGACGATAGGGGCCAATCTAAATTTTAATATCGACGGTTTAATTAACTTCCTAGAGACTAAGGGCAAAACCAAAATCATATCTAGCCCTAAGGTAACTACGATGAATAATCAGCCTGCTATTATCTCCGTAGGTGATACTATTAACTACGTATTGAAATCTACTACTACAGGTGATTATCAAGGCGGAGATACTCAGTCAGATGATCAGTATTCGATCTTTGTAGGTATTCTTTTGAATATCTTGCCTGAAATTTCAGATGATAATAGGATTATGCTACGAATCAATCCGTCTTTAAGTTCTCTTAAATATGCCGAAGATAACGTAAGAAAAGAAAACGGCAGAAGAGATATCGCACCTGATACCTTGCAAAAGAAACTCTCTAGTGTAGTTTGGGTAGATGATGGCGATACTGTAATTTTAGGCGGTTTGATTGGTGCAACTAAGTCCAAGAATAACACTAGGGTGCCTGTGCTAGCCGAAATTCCATTAATCGGAAATCTTTTCAAAAGTACTGCCGATATTTTGAGCACATCAGAGCTAATCTTCGTAGTAACTCCACATATCATCGACAATACCGGCGCGCCGCTTGCTACCTCTCTTAAAGAGCTAGGTTACTCAAAATCCATCTACGAAAATGAGTAATAACTATACGGCGATCAAGGAGATTTTTATCGAGGATAACGAAGTCTCAGACTTCGTTAATCTCGATAAATCTACCCTTGCTTATCATAAAATTTTAAATGCTTTGCAAAAACCGCTAAAGCTAATACTTTTTTACGGCAAACCGGGTTGCGGCAAGACATTTTTGCTTAATAAGATCAAGGTCGATCTTGAAAAAAAGGTAAGAGTCGTATTTGTACCGCAGCCGTTTTTTGATGAGAAAGAATTTTTCTTAGAGCTTTATTCGCAGATTTTTCATTCTACTCCTAGCGAGCCGATTGATAATTACGAAAATTTTATGCGGGTTTACAGAGAGAGATTTGGAATTTCTACGAACGTGGGCGCGGTAGAGCAGGTCGTTATTTTGCTCGACGAAGCTCAGCTGTATCCAGGAAATTTAATAGAAAAAATTCGCCTTATGGCGGATACCAGATTATTTAAATTTTTATTTACGGTTCATAAGACAGACGAGGAAGATCGCCTCGCAAAGGATTATTTTAAAACTAGAATTTGGGAGAGCATCGAGCTTCCTAATTCAAATTTAGGTGAAGTCAAGCTGTATATTGAAAAAAAGCTCGTGCTTCATGGCTTTCAACAATACTATTTTATGTTTAGCGACGATAATTTCGATTTGATTTTAAATTTAACGGATGGCAATATGAGGAACATCAACAAGCTTATGTATAAGATGTATGAGCTTTTTGAGTATTACGAAGTAAATAAACCTACGGAAATTAGTTTTTCGCAGATTAATAATAAAATTATAGAGATGGCAGCGATAGGCTCGGGGATAATAAATGCTTGAATTTTACGAAGTAAACGAACTTGAAAAAAAATGGGAAGAGTATAACAAAAACAGAAAGCAGTTTTCTTTCCTAAAATCTAAGCCGAATTTCGTATTGAGATTCGACAAGACGATTCTGGGGCTTTTGATATTGATCTCGGTTGCGATCGGAGCGATATTCTGGCTGCTTAAAGATAGTGATAGCGTCAGTATGGCAAGTATCAATCAAAATATTGAGGATAAGGGCGGAGCTACAAATTCTGCTAGTGATGCCGAGCAGCAGGCGGCAGATCTTGCAGTGCAAAATAATATCTCCAAAGAAGATTATAATATCAGCGCGCCGAAAGTTGCTCGTACTTCTAAGCACGAAAAGGAACGTCCAAGTTTAAATTTAAACGACGTGGGTGTACTATCCAGCGAGGATTCCGGTGGGTTTAAGATAACCAATAATTACGAAAATGGCGGAAACTATGGCGGGCAGGCTCAGGCACAAAATTTCGGCGGTCAAAATTTTGGCGGACAGAATTTTGGCAATCAAAATGCTCCTACATTTAATGTGCCTAATGCCAATAACGCAGCTTTTGCAAATCAGCCGCCTAAAAACGAGGTTATAGATTTTGGGCGTGCTCCATTGCCACCTAAATCAAATTTCTCGGGAGGTTCTACAAATACCGCAAGTAGCGCTCCACTAAGTTCTAGAATTGAGATAAAAACTTCAAATTTAAGCGAAGATAAGCAGAGCTTGGAGAGCAAATTTTACGCGACGAATAAGATCGAGTATTCGCTATCGCTAGCTGAAGAAGCGTATAATAAGAAAGACTACGATAATGCGATCAAATGGGCTCTTACGTCAAATGAGCTTGATAAGGACAACGTCGCCAGCTGGATAATTTTTGCTAAAGCCAATTATAAAAAGGGTCGTAAGGAAGACGCGCTTTACGCTCTTGAAACCTTTAATGCAAAGGCGAAAAATAGCGAAATTTCTAACCTAATTTCGAAGATAAGAAGCGATAAACTATGAAAATTTTATATATTTTAGCTTTTGCGATCGCGTCGTTATTTGCAGTTAGCGCCGATGACGTGCGCAACTGGGATCAGATCGGTCAGTATAACCGTATCTGCCAAGAAAGCGTGCGAAATTTATTCATCGAGGAGCAGAGCGAGGCGCTTGCAAATATGTATGCCAAGGCGTGCCTAAAGATGGATAAAGTAAATGAGCTCGTCGTGCCTACGGTGATGCTTTATAAGACGAAAGAGGCTCGCGAGAATGCTTCTCTTTATTCGACTATAGTTTTTCAAAAAAAGATGCTTTATTTGGCACTTTGTGATGGCGTAGACATAAGCTATATAAGAACGCCTAAGATCAATTATATTTTGTCTGAAATTTTTGATAAATTTACGGAGAGAGCATACGTAAAAAAGAGTGATACGTATGTCTTTACCCTAGAAAACGGCGAGCGCGCCGAGCTTTTTATCAAAGAAGAGGAAGAGGTAAAAAAGATGGTAATTGCAATTTATGCTGGCGATAAGCTTAGTTCAATTAAAATTTATTGGTGATCGCGATGACAAAGATTGAAGAGCAGATCGTTGCGATTTTAATACGAAACAATATCCTTACTAGCACCGTTGTTCCGGAAATCAAGGACAAGATGGATATCGGTTTGACGCTAGGCGAGGTTTTAGTCGGAGATAACTATCTAAGCCAGGATGATTTTTGCTCGATTTTAGTTGAGCTATACAAGCGCCGCCAGATAGAATTTGACGATATAAGCGAAAAATTTTCGATGGATCCGAAGGAATTTTTGCAAATTCTAGCTAAAAAAATGAACCTGTCGTATATGAACTTAGACGATATCGACATAGACTTTAGGCTATCGGAACGCACTCCTACCGCACAGCTTAAAAGATACGGCGTGATACCGGTTAAAGCGGATGATCTGAATATTTACGTTGCTTTTTCTGATCCGTTTAATCTTGAGTCGCAAGATAAAGCGCAGGCTATGTTTAGCAAACAGCTGCTTAAAATCGTAGTAGCCGATCCAAATCAGGTAAATAAATATCTATCTAAGCTTGAGCTTTCAGAGAGCATTAAAGGGCTCGTAGCGGAGATCCGCAAAGAGCTTGCTAACACCGGCGGTAGCGGAAGCAGCGATGATACCTCGGCGATTTTGAAGCTCATTGAGATGATAATTAGCCAGTCTATTAAGATGCGCGGTAGCGATATTCACATCGAGCCTACCGAGAATAACTGCGTCGTGCGCACCAGAATCGACGGAATGCTCGCTGAAATTTTTATCTTTGATAAGGATATCTATCCGCCGTTAGTAAGCCGCTTGAAGTTGCTTTCTAACATGGATATCGCCGAGCGCCGCAAGCCGCAGGACGGCAGGTTTAGTATGAAAATTTCAGGTCGCGAGTACGACTTTCGTATCTCGACACTGCCTATCATCAACGGCGAATCTACCGTTATGCGTATTCTAGATAAATCCAAGGTTATCATAAGCCTGGAAAAGCTCGGCATGCACCCTGATAGCTTTAAGAAATTTAATAACGCCATGAAGGCTCCATACGGTATTATCTTGGTTACCGGACCTACGGGAAGCGGTAAGTCTACGACGCTATATGCGGCGCTAAACGATATTAAAAATATTGATACAAAGGTCATTACCGTAGAAGATCCGGTAGAGTATCAAGTAAATTTAATCCAACAAGTCCAAGTTAACGAAAAAGCAGGTCTTACCTTCGCTTCAGCATTGCGCTCGATCTTAAGACAAGACCCCGACATCATAATGATCGGTGAGATTCGCGATCAAGAGACCCTTAGGATCGCGATCCAAGCCGCTCTTACGGGGCACTTGGTTTTCTCGACCCTACACACCAACGACGCCGTTAGCGCGATCCCACGAATAGTAGATATGGGTATAGAGGCCTATCTCATAAGTGGTGCACTGATTGCGGTAGAGGCGCAGCGTCTTGTGCGAAAGCTTTGCCCACACTGCAAGCAGCCTACGAATCTTCCTAAATCGATGCTTGATCAGCTGAAGGAATTTTTGCCTGAAAAATACACATTTTTTAAGGCTGTGGGTTGTGATCAATGCGGTCAAACGGGCTACATGGGGCGTGAGATGATTAGTGAAATTTTACCTATTACCGATAAAATGCAGAGCTTGATCGCTAACGGTGGCTCGAAGGACGATATGAGAGCCTTAGCGAAGGAGGAGGGTTTTATAGATATGTTTGAAGACGGTGTTATACGTGCTGCGCGCGGAGTAACTAGTATAGAAGAAATTTATAGGGTGGCTAAACAATGAAAAAGCAATTAGAAGTTGAATACAACGCCAAGGGCGCAAGAAGAAAGATGTTTTTGCAAGCCAGCGATAAAGTGCAAGCAAACAACCTTATGAAGCAGCGCGTAGGCGGGACGATCGTAAAAAGAGGTGAAACCCAAGTCGTAGCCAATACGGGCGGCGATTTTAAGGCGCAGGTTTCGCGTATGTTAGGTGGTAGCGGAAGAGTTAGAACGCTGCCGTTAGTAGCGTCGATCCGCCAGCTTTCCGTTATGACAAATGCCGGAATTTCAATCCACGACTCGATCAAGGAAGTCGCAAGGGCGGCAGAGGATAAGACGCTAAAAGAGATTTTCAGCGCGATGAACGATGATCTTAACGCAGGTCTTAGCTTGACAGAGTCTACGGAGAAATTTAGAGGCCAGCTCGGTGATGTCGTCGTTGCGATGGTAAGTCTGGGCGAAGCTACCGGTAATATGGCAGAATCCCTAGCCAAGCTTGCCGCCATGCTTCAAGAGCTTTGGGAGAACCAGCGTAAATTTAAAAAGGCGATGCGTTATCCGATGATCCTTATGATCGTTATGGCGATTGCGTTTTCGGTTTTGATGATGTATGTTGTGCCGAAATTCCGTGAAATTTTTGAGGATTTGGGCGCAGATTTGCCACTACCTACTAGAATTCTACTTGGCATCGAAAGCACGCTTAATAATTATGGAATTTTTGTTTTAGCAGGCATTATAGGCACTATCATAGCTCTTAGATGGGCATATCGCAATAATCCTGAGTTTAAAAAGGGCTTTGACAAGACGATTTTAAAGGTCTATCTATTTGGTAAGATCATATTTTTCTCGACGATGTCGCGATTTATGCTTATTTTTACAGAGCTTGTGCGAGCGGGTATTCCTATCGCAGATGCACTAGATACATCTGTTTTAATGGTGGATAATCATACTTTAAAAGAGAAACTCTCTACCGTTAAAATTGCCGTGCAGCAAGGCGTGAGCCTAACCGAGGCGTTTAACAATACAGGGCTTTATGAGAGTATGCTTATTCAGATGATCAGCGCTGGCGAGCAGGCCGGTAACCTTGATAAGATGCTTGGCAACGTCACGGATTATTATAAAGAGAAATTCGACGATATCATCGATAATATCTCAAGCTACGTCGAGCCGATCATGCTATTTTTTATGGCGGGTATGGTTCTTCTTTTGGCTCTGGGTATCTTCATGCCTATGTGGGATCTGGGCAAAGCCGTCAAAAACTAACCCTTTTAATTCCGCGCCTGCGAGGGCGCGGAATTTTATCAAAGCATTAAAATTTCATCTTCAAATAAAATTTTAACCTTCGTTTGGCTAAAATACCCCTTTAAATTTAAGGATCAATCATAGTTAAAGAAGTATATTTTATCGTCGTATCGGCTATCATAATATTTTTTGGGCTTGCTACCATTGCGCCCGATTCTGCGCTTGTAGGCAGCGCAGGCAATGCCATCCGCTCATTTAATACCCAGCTATTCGGCTATTTTGCATACATCTATCCGCTATTTTTGCTCGCCTTAGCATACGTAGCCTATAAGCATTTTCGCGGTTTTGACTTTAGATTTTTTGAGTTTAGCATCGGAGCCATTTTGCTGTTTTTTACTATTTTGATGGTGCAGTCGAGTCTCTTTGGCGCTAGTGGTGGAGCAGTTGGCAGCTTCGCGGTGGACGGACTTAGGCGCATGATCGGAAGCGTCGGCGTGTGGATTTTTAATATTACGATTTTTGTGCTTTCGCTAGTGCTCATATTTGAAGACCGTTTTACCGACATTATCAAAAACTGCTTTATTGGCTCAAGAGATGAAAGCTCGCGGGATGAAATTGGAGACGATTTTGCTAGCGATGCGGATGCAGCACAAAGAGGCGGGCTCGCAAGGTATTCGTCTGCGCAGGGCTTGAGAGGTGCGGAAAATTTTAACGCTTCGAATGACGCTTTGAGCGGAGAGGAAAATTCGGCGAAACAGGGTAATTTCGCGGAGCAGGGTGCAAGCGGACGCGGTTTTGAAGGCGAGCGAAATTTACAAAATTTAAACGATGCTCGCGAGCCTGAAAATGAGCAGAATTTTGGTGACGCGCAGGGTCTGCAGGCTTCCACTGAACGCGAGCTTAAAATGCCGCAAAAGGGAAAGCCGAGCAGACTAAAAAGGGTCGAGCGCCTAAGCGAGGTCGCCGAAAACAAAAGGCTTTTGGATCAGCTCGATAAAGGCAGGATGTCTAAGCCCAAGGATTTTAAGCTGCCGCCTCTTGATTTTTTAAACTTGCCGCCGAAAAAGAAAAGTAGCATCGATGAGAGCGAGATCGATCGTAAAATTTACGACCTGCTTGATAAGCTGCGTAAATTTAAGATCGACGGCGACGTGGTGCGAACCTACTCGGGTCCAGTCGTTACGACCTTTGAGTTTCGCCCCGCTGCGCATATCAAGGTAAGTAAAATTCTAACGCTGCAAGACGATCTCGCGATGGCTCTTAGGGCGCAGACCATCCGTATCCAGGCGCCGGTTCCTGGTAAAGACGTCGTGGGTATCGAGATTCCGAATCAAAATATCGACACGATCTATCTTCGCGAAATTTTAGAAAGCGACGTGTTTAAAAGTGCTTCCAGTCCGCTTACTATCGTGCTTGGCAAGGACATCGTGGGCCAGCCCTTCGTCACCGATCTTAAGAAGCTGCCGCACCTTCTCATCGCAGGCACCACGGGAAGCGGCAAGAGCGTGGGCATCAACGCCATGCTGCTTAGCCTTTTGTATCGTAACTCGCCCAAGAGCCTACGCTTAATAATGATCGATCCGAAGATGCTTGAGTTTAGTATCTACAACGACATCCCGCACCTGCTGACGCCCGTCATCACGCAGCCTAAGCAGGCGATTATCGCGCTAAGTAATCTTGTTGCCGAGATGGAGCAGCGCTACTCGCTCATGGCGCAAAACAGGACGAAAAATATCGACAACTACAACGAAAAGATGCTGCGCGAGGGTGGCGAAATTTTGCCTTACATCGTCGTTATCATCGATGAGCTCGCGGATCTGATGATGACGAGCGGCAAGGACGTGGAGCACTACATCGCGCGTCTAGCGCAGATGGCGCGCGCCAGCGGCATCCATCTCATCGTAGCGACGCAGCGCCCTAGCGTGGATGTCGTCACGGGGCTGATAAAGGCGAATCTGCCTAGCCGCATCAGCTTCCGCGTGGGCTCGAAGGTCGATAGCAAGGTGATTTTGGATCAGATGGGCGCGGACAGCCTGCTCGGGCGGGGTGATATGCTCTTTACGCCGCCTACCGCGCCGGGGCTCATCCGCCTGCACGCGCCGTTTACGACCGAGAATGAGATCAACAAGATCGCGGAATTTTTAAAGGCGCAAGAAAGCGTCGTTTATGACGAGAGATTTTTGATCGAAAACGAGGGCGCCAAGCAAGAAGGCGGCATAATCAATCCGCAAAATATCGTGCTTGACGAGCTTTATGACGAGGCGAAGGCGATTGTTTTGGAGGAGGAGAAGACCTCGATCAGCTACCTGCAGCGCCGCTTGCGCATCGGATACAACCGCGCCGCGACGATCATCGAGCAGCTTGAACAGATGGGCGTTTTAAGCGAGATCAACGCCAAAGGCCAGCGCGACATAATTAAGTAAGCTTTAAAATTTCGATGAAATTTAAGCGGCGAAATTTTGAAATTTATTAGACTTACGGTGCCGGAATTTTTAAAATTTGATGGGTCTGCATCGGTGGAATTTTAAAATTTATCGGATATGAAGCCGTGGAATTTTAAAATTTTTTAATCTACATGGTGGATTTTAAATTTTAAAATTTGCGCGCCTTGCAGCTCATACTCGTTTTCCTGCGGCTGTGGTAAAGTGTGGCAGCTTGCGCGGATGCGATCAAGGCTTTTTTTCGGTATAGCGGGGCGCTTTAAAGGTAGCGCTCGGCAGGTACAAACAGCGCGTTTTATAGCTTGCGTTTACGGCGCGCCCGCTTTAAGACGTATTGAAATTTAAGGCGCGGTTTAATTGAGCGCTGTGTTCTTGGCGCCAAATTTAAACCGCGACGTGAAATTTCAAAGCGCAAGCACAGTGAAAAAAGCGCAGGATTTAAAATTTTAAAATTTGAGCGAAAGGGTTTTGAGATTTAAATTTTAATGCTCGGCGGGATTTAAATTCCATCTGTGACGCAGAATTTAAAGCTTCCCGAGTTACCGATATGTAAGCGATAGGCGATCTGCGACGGATAAAATTTCGTTCAAAGGCTATGGGTTGCGGTGATTCGCGACGTAAATTTGAAATTTTATCAGAAGCTGCTGTGTATGGGGCGACGGGCGGCTTGCAGCGCAAATTTTGATTTTAAAATTTCCCTTTTTTTGGCTTTGAAATTTTAAAATTTTAGAATTTGCCGCAGCGGACCTGAATTTTAAATCGCGCCGCGCCGATATTAAGCGTTTTGCAACTGCGCGAGCGAGAGAAACTGTCGGAGTATTGGCTTGCCGTGCGCGAGTACATGAGAAAAGTTTGCCACGCCTGAAGGTTGGTAGCGGAGTATCGCAGTCGTTCGCAGCGACTGATTTGCAGCGCGAGTGCTCGCGCTGCACGTTAAAAACCGTTGTGTAGCAAGCCGCGCGACAAGCTGTTTGGCACGCGGTGTTTTGTGTGGGTATAATTCGCAGTGCGGCTGCATACGGTATGTTTTGCGAGCGAGTGTTTACAATGCTCTGCGGCGTAAAATTTCGGAACGAAATTTGTGTCGCTGCGCGTATAAATTTAACAAATTTGCGACGTAGCAGCGAATGAATTTAAAACGAAATTGCGCACGGACTATGCAGTACAAACGCGGTTTTGCAGCGAAATCACATTTTAAAGTGCGGCTGTATTGTAAGATGCGGCGCGTTTTACGTTGGCCATGCACCGAAAATCGATTGGCATGCGAGCGTGTTTGTAATGGATGTTGCGGCGTAAAATTTTGCAGTTACCGCGCGCTACTCGTGTGCGATTTTGCATAGTCGAGGTTTGCGACCTTGTTATCGCGTGCCGAAAGTCGCCGCGATACGCCTGCCAGAGTAGAATGCACCCGCCTGTGTATTAAAAGATAGTGGGAGGTTGCGCTCTACGGCGTGGTAGCGCGTGTCGAAAGGCTTCGCGATACGCGAGAGTAGAATTTGCACTTAAAAAGCGGCGTGGATTGCGCTTCGCAGCGCTCTATCCACAGCGTGCGTCAAAAGTCGTCGCGATATGTTAGAATAGAGCGTACGCAATGCGCGCTTGCGGAATAACGCAAGATTATACTTGTTGTGGCGTGCTATCCCGTAGTGTGCGCCATAAAGCCGCCTATGTGCGAGAAAAATAATGTGCGCCGTGCGCCAAAGATGCATGATCGCATTGCGTGCCAAAAGACAATACGTGGTCGTGCCGTACGCTTTTTAAAAGGCGGTGCCACGATCGGTGCCGTGCAGCACGGGCGTGATTCAAGATTTGAGCCTCGCGCGGCAAACGAAGCGTGCACGGCGCGCGTAAATGCGAATAAATTTTAAAACGGAGAGATGATTGAGAACCGATAAATGGCTATATTACTTCACCTGCGCGCTCATTACGATCGGCATGATATTTTCGCTGTCGCTGAGCTCATATACGGTGCTTCTGCTGGGTGCTACACCACTGCATTTTTTTTATCGTCAGTGCGCGGTAGGGATCGCGTGCATCGCGGTGATGTGGATCGTCTCTCGCGCCGATCCCGATAAATGCCTAACGCCGGTGTGCATGTCGCTTTTTGCGATCATGGGGATTTTGATGCTTGCGATGGGCTTTTTACCTAAATCTTTGGTCGCCGACGTAAACGGCGCGGCGCGCTGGATCAGACTGCCGTTTTTTAACCTCGCGCCGGTGGAATTTTTCAAGGTGGGCTTCATCTACTTTTTGGCGTGGAGCTTCTCGCGCAAGCTCGATCACTCCAAAAAAAGCATCGGGCGCGAGATCGCGACGCTGCTTCCTTACGTAGCGCTTTTCGGCTTTGTAGTGATCCTAGTCGCCATCGTGCAAAACGATCTGGGACAGGTCGCGGTGCTGGGGCTTACGATGATTTTTATGTCGCTTTTTGCGGGCACGAGTTTCAAGCTCATCGGCTTTAGCTTTATGGGGATTTTGGGGCTTGCTTACGTTTTTATCGTCACGAGCGCGCACAGGGTCGATCGCGTGCGCTCGTGGTGGGGCGGCGTGCAGGATTTTGTGCTGTCATTTATGTCGCCCGAAACAGCCGCCGGGCTGCGTATAGAGGACGCTAGCGCGCCGTATCAGGTCGGACACTCGCTCAATGCGATAAACAACGGCGAGTTTTTCGGACAGGGGCTCGGGCTTGGAAGCTTTAAGCTAGGATATCTGAGCGAGGTGCATACCGACTTTGTGCTCGCAGGTATCGCCGAGGAGTGGGGATTTATCGGGATTTTGCTCATCGTGGTGCTATTTTATGCGATGCTATTTCGCATCTTTCAGACCGCGAGCAAGTCGCCGAGTAACGTAAATTTCCTCTTTTGCCTCGGTATCGGCTTTATGTTTTTCTTTTCGTTCATTATCAACTCCTACGGCATTACGTCGATCTCGCCGGTTAAGGGTATCGCCGTGCCGTTTCTGAGCTACGGCGGCAGCCATCTGCTCGCGGCATCGTTTGCGGTGGGGCTCGTTTTGATGGCGTCGAAAAGGGCGAAATTTTAAAGCTTTTGCGGGCTTTGGAACGAGTGCGATTTAAATTTAGGCGTAAATTTAGAGGCGAATTTTGCGTTTGAAATTCTGCGCCGAAGCACGCCGCGGCTTAAATTTAAGCGCGAAATTTTATAAATTTAAAGGAAAAGTATGGTCATAGCAATCAGCGGCGGCGGCACCGGCGGGCATCTGATAATCGCTAAAAATTTAGCCGCCCATCTTGCGAAGCAGGGCATCAGAGCGATCTTTATCGGCTCAAACCGCGGGCAGGATCGCGCGTGGTTTGAAAATAGCGAGCTTTTTGCGCGTACCTATTTTTTGCAAAGCTCGGGCGTCGTCGATAAAAAGGGTCTTGCCAAGCTAGCCTCGCTGCTAAACATCCTGCGCCTCTCGCTTGTGGCGCGTAAAATTTTAAAGCAAAACGGCGTCCGCGCGCTCATCAGCGTGGGTGGATACAGCTCGGCGCCCGCATCCATCGCGGCAATCCTTTCTCGCGTGCCGTTTTTTATCCACGAACAGAACGCCGTTTGCGGGAGGCTCAACCGCCTACTGAGGCCCTTTGCGCGCGCGTTTTACAGCTCCTATGAAAAGCCCGCGTTCGCTTATCCGATCGCGGATATTTTTTTCGAGACGGCGCGGCAGCGCACGGCACTTAAGAGGGTTATCTTTTTGGGCGGCTCGCAGGGAGCGAGCTTTATCAACTCGCTTGCCGTGGAGCTTGCGCCCAAGCTCTTGGGTCTCGGCTACGGCGTGATCCATCAGTGCGGCGAGCGCGAGTTTGAGCGCATCTCGCAGACCTACGCGCAGCAGGGCCTAGATATACAGCTCGTGGGCTTTTGCAAAAACATGCACGAGCTCATCGCAAGCGCCGATCTTTGCGTCGGACGCAGCGGCGCCAGCACGCTGTGGGAGCTCTGCGCAAATGGCCTGCCCGCGATATTTGTGCCGTTTCCGTTCGCGGCGGCGGATCATCAGTTTTATAACGCGAAATTTCTTAAAGAGCGCGGACTTTGTGAAATTTTACGCCAGCAGGACGCAAGCGGCGAGCGGATATTGAGCTTGATTGAGAGCTTCGACGTGGCGCGAGCGAGCAAAGGACTGCTTGAGCTCGTGGATCGAAACGGCGCGCAAGCGATAATCGACGACGTGATGAGTAAAATTTAAGGCACTTTTGTTTTCATACTCGCGCTTTGTGTGTAAATTTGAGACGACTTCTGCACGAGGCTTTAAATTTAAACCGATTAAATTTGACTTTTTGCGTTTGCGTAAATTTTACGCGGTGCTTCGGTTTGAGTAAAAATTTTAAATTTGCATGCTTGCAGGCGAAGGACGCTTTTTTGATTTGCGCAAATTTAAGCGCGCAAACAAAGCGCGCAAAAGTGCATTGAGTGTAAAATTATCTGCGCCTAAAGCTGATTATCGCATCGTCGTTTTCTTGTTGATATTTTTCAAATAAAGCCTGATATCTTTGCGATTTTGCCGGATCATTTGAATAAATTCCCACTAGAAAATAGCATGCCTCTGCAAATCGCAACTCACACGATCGCTCAAAGTATCGCGTACCCGTTTCTTTGTCATCGTCGTCAAAATACGCGACGTAACCGAACATGAAGCAGCCCTCACCATTGCCGAGCTTGCATGCTTTTTTGTACAGTTTTCTACTCTCTTGCGAATCTCTATCCTCGTAGCCTGCGAGTCTCGTGCAGCTTTCGCCGCCGTTAAGCTCGTAGCAGCCTTTTTTAAGCAGATCTTTGGCGCCTTCTTGCGAAATTTCGCCATTTAGTAGCAATAGGCTCGAAAGTACGGCGCAGGCATCGCCGTCTCCGCCGTCGCAATCTTCGCGAAATCTTACGGGATTTTTCATTTTTAAAGTGCCGTCTTTGGTGTGAATAGAAATTTCTTTAGGATTTTTGTTTGTGTCTTCGTTAGCTTGATTGATAGGAATTCGGGTTTTGTTCAAAATTTCTGTGCGAAAAGGCGCTTTTATCGCTATAAAGATCGCGACTATACATACGACGACGAGAGGGAGTATTTTCGGCGTAGAGCGATTATTGCGTGGAGCGCGGAGATCTGCATCTTTGAACGATTGTTTATTTCTTGCGGTAGCGACGGAGGGCTTAGGGCTCGGTTTTTGGCTTAAATTTGCGGCCGAACCTGCGCCTGATTTTTCAGTCAAATTTACGGCGGCGTCCGCATTCAGATCTGCATTAGCATCCGTCTCGCAGACATTTTCGTTTGAGCTTTTTAAATTTTTGCCCCGCTTTTCTCTCAGCTCATTTATGCGTTGTATGATTTCTTCGTTATTCAAATGAAATCCTTTTTGCTAGATAAATTTTGTTTTAGTCAAACGCTCGTTTTTATCATAAAAATCGCATTGGAATCAAGGCGGATTATATCATCTTATTTTGAAATTTTCAAAAAACGACGGCTAAGAAAAATCCGCAAATTTGGTGCAGATGCGCCGTAAAATTTGGATTGGTTATCGCCGGTATCATCTGCAGCTAGGTTTAAATTTTATATACCTCGGACGCGCATAAATTTACAAAACTTGATAGTATTCATATCAAGTTTATTTATTTACTCTTGACAAGATTAGCACTCCATGATATAATCTGCCAAAATTTTCAAAAAGGACCGCATAATGGCAAAGAAAAAATTTAAGACCGAAGTGAATGATCTGCTAAATTTGATGATCCATTCGCTTTATTCAAACAAGGAGATTTTCCTGCGCGAGCTCATCTCAAACGCAAGCGACGCGCTGGATAAATTAAACTATTTGTGCCTTACAAACGACGAATATAAGGCGCTTTCGTATGTGCCGCGCATCGATATCAAGATCGACAAAGAAGCCAAAACGCTAAGCATCGGCGACAACGGCATCGGCATGGACGAGGCCGAGCTCGAGAGCAATCTGGGCACCATCGCGCGCAGCGGTACGAAGGGCTTTATGGCAAGCCTTAGCGGAGATGCGGCGAAGGATAGCAACCTTATCGGGCAGTTCGGCGTCGGGTTTTATTCGGCGTTTATGGTTGCAGATCGTATCGAGGTGATCAGCCGCAAGCCGCTCTCGCAGGATGCTTTTAAATGGAGCAGCGACGCGAGCAACTACGCGATCGAAAAGGCGCAGAAAGAGGACTTCGGTACGACGATAATTCTGCATATGAAAGATGAGGAGTTTTTGGACGGCTATAGGCTCGAGGGCATTATCAAAAAATACTCCAACCACATCCCTTATCCGATCTTTATGGATAAAGAAGAATACGTTCCCGCGCAAAAAGAGGGCGAGCAGGGACATAGCGAGGTTAAAAACGTCCAGATCAACCGCGCGAGCGCACTTTGGCAACTGCCGAAAAGCAGCCTAAAACCGAGCGATTACAATGAATTTTACAAGCAGATCAGCCACGACAGCGGCGATCCGCTATTTTACATTCACACCAAGGCTGAGGGCACGCACGAATACACGACGCTCTTTTACGTGCCGAGTAGCGAGCCTTTCGATCTATACCGCGTCGATTATCAAAGCGGCGTGAAGCTCTACGTCAAGCGCGTTTTCATCACCGACGACGCCAAAGAGCTGCTGCCTAGCTATCTGCGCTTCGTACGCGGCATAATGGATGTCGAGGATCTGCCGCTAAACGTAAGTCGCGAAATTTTACAAGAAAATCGAATTCTAGCCTACGTCCGCGAGCAGAGCGTGAAAAAAATTCTATCCGAGCTAGAAAAGCTTTTGCAGAACGATCGCGAAAAATACATAAAATTTTACGAATTATTCGGCAGGGTTTTGAAAGAGGGGCTTTACGGTTTCGGCGCAAACAAAGAGGAAATTTTAAAATTATGCCTTTTCAAATCAAATCTGCGAGACGGCCTCATCACGCTTAGCGAGTATAAGGAAAAAATGAAAGAGGGTCAAAAAGAGATTTATTATATCGCGGGAAACAGCGCCGCGATGCTTAAAAGCTCGCCTCTGATCGAGAAATTTAACACCGAGGGCACGGAGGTGCTGCTCTGCGACGATGAGATCGATACGATCGTGATGCCAGGCGTTTTTGAGTTTGATAAGACGCCAGTTAAAAACGCGACTTCGATCAAGCAGGAAGCTTCGAGCGACGACGCCGCGACGCCGCAAGCCAAAGAGATTGCCGCAAGGATCAAAGAAATTTTAGGCGAACGCGTCAAGGACGTTAAAATTTCATCGCGTCTAAGCGGCTCGCTTTCCTGCCTTGTTTTTGACGAGAACGATCCCGATTTTGCGACGCAGCAGCTGCTTAAGCAGATGGGAAACCGCAATCTGCCGCCAATAAAGCCGATTTTGGAGATCAACGCAGATCACGAGATCATCAAAAAGCTGCAGGTCGATAAGCTAATGCTACCGCAAGTATCCGAGATAATATACGATCTGGCGCGCCTTAGCGAGGGGCAGGAGCTGGAAAATCCGAGCGAGTTTATCAAAAACGTAAACGAGCTTATCGCAAAGGCTCTGTAGATTATCTAAATTTAGAGCTTCGATCCGCTACCTAAATTCCGCGCGGTTGCATAGGCTGTATAAATCTATGTAGTCGCGCTTTAAATTTAAAAAGAAATTTTTAGCTAGCAAGCTTTACCGCGCTTTCTAAATTTTAAAATTTAAAAGCGGCGGAATTTCACTCTTTGATTTCGGTAAAAATTTTATTCGGCGGCTCGGTTTGGCGTTTTAGAAATTTTGAGGTATTGATCGCTTTTATCCGCGAGTTGAGGTTGGGGCGAGAGCCGAAAATATTCGCCAAAACATGAAATCATAAATCGGGCTATAAATTCCACCTCTAATTAATTTAATCTTTATAAAGTTGCGTAATTTTTATTTTAAATTTGCCCCTTTTTTATCGCAAACGGCGAGATTGTTTGATATAATTCATTTTATAAATATTTGTAAATCTTTATGAAAGGAGATTTCGAATGAAACTCATCAAACTAAGTTTAGCTGCGGCGGTTTGCGCATGCGTTGTATCCTCGCTAAGCGCGGCGGAGAGCGTAGCTGAGGCGATTACTAACGGTAAGCTTGGCGGAACGGTAAAGACAACTTACGCCAATAAAACCGTAGATAATAGAGGCGAAGCCGCTACGGGCGATAACGACTACGAGGCATTCGGCGTGGGTCTTGAGCTCGGATACGTTACCGATCCTCTTTACGGCTTTAGAATAGGGCTTACCGGGCAAGGCTGGTTGATGCCGTATCATGTAGGCTCAAGCAATAAGGCCGCCTACGATAAGGAGTGGTATACCAAGGGTGCGGTATTATCTGAATTATACCTGGGATACGGCATAGGCAATACCGATATAAAGGCGGGTAGACAATATGTCGTTACTCCGCTGGTAGCAGGCAACTATACGAGGGCGTTTAAAGAAGCTTTCGAGGGCGTGGCGATATCTAATAAAGATATCCCCGATACTACCTTGTGGGGCGGATGGTTTTATAAATTCCAAGGAAGGAGTAAAACCGCTATGGGTGCTCCGGCTGGCGAAGGAAAGGCTCCTTTATTTAAAGATAGGGTGATTCTGGGTAATATGACCGGTCCGGTCGCCGTAAAATTTGAAAATATTTTCTCCGCATACGTTCAAAACAAATCCTTGCCTTATACTACTTTAACCGGCGCTTACGCAGCGGTAACGGACGTAAAGCCCGCTAACGCATTAAAGGAAGGCGACGTTAGCCTGTATCTTGCCGAGGCGAACGTAAAAGTGCCGGTAGGCGAGATTTTAAAGCTAGGATTTGATCTTAACTACAAAGGCTCGCGCGTGGACGGAGGGCTGGAGCCAAGAAGGCTTGATGGCGATATGTTCGGCGCAAGAGTCTCGGTTAGCGAGTTTTTCGGATTCGGTCTATCGTATGCCTATACGACCGTTAGCGACGACGATGCCGTTATTTTGGGCGTCGGCAACGGCCCTGGATCATACACCGCTCTGCCTATTAGAGGTCCGTTCGTATTCACGGGATACGCGGGTATGGATACGCATAAGATCGTGCTTGATTACAATTTCGGCGCTATTGGCCTAGATGGCTTCAAAACCGCGCTACACTACGTAAAAGGCGATCAAGACAGAGTAGGCGGCACTAATAATATCAATGCTAGCGGGGCTGCGGGCCAAAGAGTCGGCACCAGCATGGACATAGAGGGCTGGGCGGTAACGGCAAACTACGCTCCTAAGGCCGTGAAGGGGCTAAGCTTGGGCGTAACTTATACTGCGCTTGAGAGGAGCGACCACTACGCTAGCGGCGTAAATAGAAAGTTCGACGAGAACGAGATATGGTTGCAGGCTGCGTATAAATTTGATCTAAGCGGCAAGTAAAATTTTAAAGAGCGGAGTATTTTCCGCTCTTTCTCATCTGCATTATTTTGCCTCGTATATGACGCAAAAAGGGCGTTTAAACCCGAAAAATTTACTCTTCCCCATCATGCATTATCAAGCGGGCTCGCGCTTGATAAATGTTTCATCCAAACTAAACATGGCTTTTAAAATTTAATGCAGCAATGGCTAAATTTAGACGATAAATTTACAAGATAGATCGGCGAAATTTTAAAATTCTAAAACCTGCTATTTAAATTTAACGTAGCTATTTAATCTAGTAAAATTTTATCAGCATTTTACCGCAAGCAGACCATCGGCAAACTGATTTGCCTTTAAGCTCTTACAGGCATTGACTGCGCCATAGCACGGCGCTGAGATATTAAAAAAAGCGATGATTTTTGCACAGCTGCCTTCTGGTAAAATTTTAAATTTGGATAAATTTTAAAGCTGTCCAAAAAGCGAAAAAGAGATGAGAAAGGATAAAATTTTACTCGTCGGATCAAGCGGGATAAATTTGACCCCGCTAAATTTAAACCGCCGCGGATTAAATAGAAGCCCAAAATTGAGCTTTAAATTTAACCTGCGGCGGAGCGTGAATGAAGCGCTTATAATCTCAAAGCGTTATTTCTTCGCGCTAGAAGCGTCCATAAAGGCCTGCTCTTCAGCGCTAGGTTTATACTCGTCGCCGAAAAATCCCTTCTTAGCTTTGATCTTTTCCTCCATCATCTTCTTTTCGTAAATTTTATACGTCGGTCGCCAGTACTCTAGGTAGTTGCGAAGCCCGATGCCGTGACCTGCGCTTACGTGGCAGCTCGCGCATTTGAGCTCGCGCTCGGTGCCTAGGAGCTTTTTGTAGTGCGCGTGCATGCGCTGTGCCTGCTCGGAGGTGATTTTGCTGTCGATCACGGTGGCGTGGCAGCTCGTGCAGCCGTTGTCAAACACATAGTGCTCGCGCTCTTCGCGCCTTTTGTTCCAATCAAATTTTTCAGGCTCGTCAAAGAAGTGCGAGTAGCCCTCCAACACGCCGTTTTTGGCCTTTTGATAGACATATTTTACGATATTGTCGTGCGGTAGGTGGCAGTCGACGCATTGGGCTTTGATGCCCGTTTTGCCCTTGCCCGAATGCACGTCGTCTTGATAGGCGATCACCATCGGATCCATCTCGTGGCAGACGTCGCAGAATTTATCGGTGCTCGTTTTCTCAAGCGCATAGTGCACCGGCACGACGACGAAAAAGCCTATAATACCGCTTATTAAGATGATAAGCGCTAGTAATTTTTTAGAAATTCTCATGGCGTCACCCCCATCCATTGTGGCACTTCGTGCTCGTGGCATTCGGTACACATATTCGTAGATGCCTTGTGCTCGTTGTGACATTCGTCGCAGTATAGAGTAGGACCGTCGTGGACGGAGTTGTGCGGATTGGCCTTGAGCGTATCCATAAATTTAAGCCTCAAAGCAAGCTGCTTTTTGTCGCCGTGGCAGCTGATACAGCCCTTGTCGCCGATACTTTTAAATTTAGACGGATCGCTTCCTTGATTTATGTGGCAATCAACGCAATCAAACGACAAATGCTCGTGATGAGGTTTGATTTTGTATTTTGCCCGAAGCTCATCTGAAACGACTATGTTCGTGGCGTTGGCGTCATTAGCGCTCGGCGCGCCGAACAAAGTCGCGATGATACAGCACAGAAACAGCGCCGTAAAACTGAAATTTTTCATTTACAACCTTTTAGAAAACTGCCTTGCCGGCCCGCTTTCGCTACCGGCAAAGATTTAAAGAGCTTGCGCTCAGACCTAGTTAAGCGATCTGCTCGCCTGCGATCATTCCGAAAACTATGCAGTCGGTAATCGCGACGGTGCCTAAGCGACTTGCGCCGTGAGTTCCGCCGGTGATCTCGCCTGCAGCCCAAAGCCCAGGGATCGGCTTATTCGTCTTAGATGATAAGACCTCGGCTTTGGTGTTGATCTTTAGACCGCCCATCGTGTGGTGAGGTTTCGGCGAGAGGCGGATGACGTAGAAAGGCCCTGCTTCGTTGATCTCGCTTAGTGCGCTTTCTTGCTTGCCGAACTCGTCTTTTTTGGCTTTAACGCCCTCGTTGTATTTTTTGACGCTCTGCTTTAAAGCATCCGCAGGCACTCCGTATTTACTGGCGATCTCATCTAGGCTCGCGCATTCGCCTACTAGCTTGCCGCTTGCCATGCCCTTGGAAATCACCTCTTCGCTTAGGTCTTTAAACGCCATTTTGGTGTCGGCAAATGTTATCGGATAGGCTTTTGGATCCTCGCGCAAAATTTTAAACTCGGCGTCCGCTCTAGTCTTGCGATCTGCAAGCTCGTTCATAAAGCGTTTGCCCGTGCGAACGTCTACGGCAATACCGTATTTAAAGGTGCCTTGTTGAGTTAGAATCGGAGCGGTGCCGAAGCCCTTCTCATCGGGACTCGCCCATGGACCGAACTGGATCCAATCGACCTGCACCGGATATGCGCCGATCTCAAAGGCTTTTAGCAGCACGCCCGCAGTTGCTCCAGGATGGTTGGTGCTATCGACGTCATCAGGGATGCGTGGATCTTGAAGCTTGCGGAAAATTTTATCGCGGCAAAATCCGCCCGCTGCGAGCACTACGCCTTTTTTGGCTTTGAGCGTCTTTTTTGTGCCGCTCGTGTTTTCAAGATCGTCGCTGTAAAGATTTGGGTCAAATTTATACTCCTCGCGGATCGCGACGCCCGCTACTCGCTCGCCGTCCATTACGAAATCATCAAATTTAGCGCGGCGGCGAAGCTCGCAGCCCTTATCTTTTAGCGCTTCAAATTTTTCAAGCATCGGCTGGATGTAGCCAGAGCCACTATCGTTTGTAGTTAGCATCGAGCGGGCGACGCTGTGCCCACCGAAGTGCGCGCAGTGATCCATTTTAAATTGCACGCCGTTATCTACGAGGAATTTAAACGCGTCCAAGCCGCGATCGGCTAGGGTGCTTAAAAGCTCGGGGTGGTTGATGCCAAGTCCTGCTTTTAGACAGTCGTTCATAAATAGCTCTTTGCTGTCTTTGATGCCCGTTTTTTCCTGCACAGGGTTCATCGGCACGCTCATACCGCCGCCGTTGATGACGGAGTTTCCGCCGATACGACCCATCTTTTCGAGGATTAGCACTTTATTGCCTTTTTGCGCGGCTTTTAAGCCTGCCGCAAGCCCTGCAAAACCGCTGCCGATGATGATTACATCCCACTCCTCGTCAAATTTAACGTCCTTTGCGTCCACCGCGCTTGCTTGCGCATTTACCGCGCCGAGTGCGAGTGCACCGGCTCCTACCATACCCATTTTCAGTATGTCGCGTCTCTGCATATTTGCCCCTTTACTTAGAGATTTTTTAACCTTAAAGATTAATGTCGTAATTTTATATTAAATCTTTATGTAAGTCAAATATTATTTGGTATATAATTTAATAGCTAAAGGCTATAAAATTTCAACCGAAGGGGCAAAATATGAGCTTACGACATATGGAATTTGCGGTAAAAATTTCGGAGCTTAAAAGCTTTACAAAAGCGGCGAGCGAGCTTGGAATCGCACAACCGTCGCTTTCAAAGAGCATTATGCTTTTGGAAAAGGAGCTCGGGATCGAAATTTTTGATAGAAAAAACGGCCTTGAGCTTACATACGCGGGCGAAATTTACATCGCCAGAGCGAAAAATATGCTTAGGCTCAATAAGGAACTAAATAACGAAATACGCGGGCTTTCGTCTATCAAGACGGGTAAGCTCGTTATCGGCGCGACCTCGACCAGCTTTAAATTTATCGAAAAGATCATCGCGGTCTTTTGCAGTAGGTTTTCGAAGGCCGATATCAGGATCGTGCACGTCCACTCCGAACCCGCGCTTATCGAGATGCTAAAAAGCGGCGAGCTTGACATCGTCTATGCCGCGCACTTCGGCGAGCTTGTCGCGGAGGGGCTTGAGTGCGAGTTTATAAAAAAGCGCAGGCTGCTTCTAAGCGTCTGCTCATCGCATCCTGCGGTTTCGCGAGCGAGTATAAATTCTACCGAGAAATACCCTAAAATCTCGCTTAGCGAGTTTAAATCCGATAAATTTGCAATCAGCAGTAAAATTTTAAAAAGCGAATCGAATTTTAAAAAAATCTTTGAAAACGCGGGCTTTACGCCTCAAATTTTCTGCGACACCTCCTATTTTTACGTGGCTAATGCGATGGTTGCGGCGGGGCTTTGCGTGAGTTTTAGCTTCGCGCGGTACATTTTTGAGACGCAAAAGGACTACATCACGCTCTTTGACGTCGCGGATGAGCCGCTTTTGGACGTGTCGTTTTCGGTCGTGTATAAAAAGCCATCCAAGCTCGCAAAGGAATTTATAAAGATGATAAAAGCGGGCAAAAGCAGCGAGTAGGACGGGTCGGCGGTAAGATGCTCAAATTTGTATTTAAATCTCGCGCTGAGCCGTATCGTGCTGTGCAAATTCGCGCAAATTTCAAGCTATACCGCGCCGAGCAGAATGCTTTAAGATCCGTACCGCATCACGCTGTTTGCATTAAATTCTGTGTCGCGTTGCACTAAATTTACGTTAAATTCCGAGCCGCATTAAATTTACGTCAAAATTCCGCCGCCGCAAGGACGGCGTTTGATTTTATTTTTTGATCATGCGTTTGTATGGGCCGAAGCGGTGATCGTTCTCGTCAAATCCGTCGTTGTAGGGCCCCACGTCCATATCCATCTGCTTGACGTCTAGATCGGGGAAATCTTTCTTCCTATCGGGTTTGATCTTGCGCGGTTTTGAGTTTATATACGCCGTCACGTCGAAAGCTTCCTCCCAGCTTAGCGAGGCGTCCCCTTTAGGCATAGTGGCTTTGACATACCTTGCTCCTTCGATGAGCCTATACATACCGGCGCCCGTATTGTAGCTGTCATCGCCCCAAAGCGCGGGGAATGTGTAGTAATCGCCGTTTTGAGCAAACGCCTCGTTTTTTATCCCTTCGCCGTTTTCGCCATGGCAGGCGGCGCATTTTGCGGCGTAAATTTCGCGGCCTTTTTTAGGATCCGCCGCGCGGTCTAAAAACTGCGCCTTCGGCAGCCCCTGGCCTCTTACCTTTGCGCCGACCTCATATCCTGCGGAGAGCCAGTGCATGTAGGCGATCATCGCGCGCATCTCTTTGGAGTTCGTAGGGATCGCTCTGCCCGCCATCGAGCGCTGAAAACAGCCGTTTATGCGGTCTTGCAGCGTGACTAGCTGATCCGATCTCGCGACATACTGCGGAAATCTCGCGTAGATACCAACAAACGGGCTTTGATCGGGCACGACGCCGCCGCTCGTATGGCAGCTCGAACAGGATAGGTTGTTGCCCGCAAAGCGCATTTTTTCGTCCTTTGCCTGCGGTCCGAGATACCTCGTCGTCTCGTTGATGAGCTTCGCGCCGTAGATGACGGTCTTTGCATAAGGCGAGTCGCCGAGCTTCGCCTCGTCTATGACGCCGTTTTCGTCGATGCCTACGGGCAGCCTAAATTCCTGCGTCTTTTGCTCGTACGGCACGGCTTTTTTGGCGTTGAGTTTGGCTACATCAAAGCCTAAAACGGGCGTAAAAAATAGCGGAAGCGCTAAAACAAGGGCAGTTTTTCTCATATGTTCTCCTTTAAAAAAGTAAAATATACATTTGAAATTATTGAATTTTTTAGTTAAATGTGCGTTAAAATTTCAAAAAAAGGAGAAATTCTAAGAGCTCGCACAGAGGAGAATTTTAAAGAGCCGATTTTAAAATTTGAGCGGGCGAAAAAAAATTAAAGGCTGATTTTTGCGATCTACGCGCAGGGGAAATTTTAAAAAAACCGATTTTTGAAGGCCTGCGAGAGCGCAAACCTAAAAGCCTCTTAGCTTTGCGGCTCGTTTCGTGCACCGCTCGGCCGCTTCCTGCGCCTCTGTATTTCGCGCCTCTGTATTTTGCGTCGCGCGCACAGACCGCTTCATTTTTTGCGTCGCGGATGCGAGCGCCGCGCCGCGTATAAATTCGGAGCGCATGTAAGTGCTTGCGGAGAAGCGAACGGGTAAAATTTAGGCGGGCATTTCGCTCGTACGCAACCGCGGTATATTTGATCCGTGCCGCCCCTACTGCTCCGCCACAAACGAGCCGTTTGCAAAAACGTGTCGCGGCATGCCGCCGAAATACAAGTCGCAAATTGGTATTTCGGCGCGAGATTTGCAAAAGCATGTCGCGGTGCATCACAGCAGGATCGCCGCCGCATTTGAAATTTATCTAGGTCTGCCGGCGCGATAGGACGAGGCGGATCGTCTCGTCTATGTGCCGTTTGGGCGGCGCGCGTATTTATGCTCGCCCTGCATGCGCCTTAAACGGGCTCTAGGTTTGAAATTTAACCCGAGCGGGCTTGGAATTTTAAATTTAAGCGGATTTGGGCTTTGGCGGTCGGATCTCGCCTGCGCGCCGCGCAGGACCGTATCCGCGCTAGAAATATCGCCGCCGAGATAAAATTCCGCGCGGCAGGCGCCGTAATGCGGCGATATGAGATTTTAACGCTCTTGAGTAAAACGTAAAGGAATCGGGGAAATCGAAGTAGCATCGGCAAGTATGAAATTTTAATGCTTTTAAATAAAACGGCGCGAAACTTAATCGTTCTTAAGTAGAGCAAGGGCAAATTAGCCTTTATCGCCAAGCTCGCGATAGTTATAATTTTGAATTAAACGGCGAAATTTAAATACTCTTGGATAAAACAGCATGGAATAAACTTAAACGCCTCGGATAAAAAACGTTAATTTTAACCGCACTGAACTACCGCTCTACCTGAGCTAAGCCGAGTCGTATCGTGCTGTGATGGGCGGAATTTGAGTTAAATTCCGTGCTGCGTCGCACCGGATTTGCTTTAATTTAATCTCGCACTGAGCTACGCCGTGCCACACTAAATTTGCCGCCAAGCCGCATTAAATTTTATGTAAAAATTTCGCCGCTAAGCTACGACAAATTTAGATCAAAATTTCGCTAGCGTGCCTATATGTGGTAATTTTTTACGAATTTTTCTATGCGCTCAAAGCCGCGTTTTAGATTTTCCATAGAGCACGCAAAGCTTACGCGGAAGTGCCCATCCATGCCAAATCCGCTTCCTGGCACCGTGGCTACGAGCCCTTTATCTAGCAGTTGCATGCAGAATTTCATACTATCAGGTTCTACCTGGGAGCAATCTATGAAGAAATAAAATGCGCCATCTGGTTTTACGACACTAAGCCCTGGGATCGCGCCTATCGCGTCCGTACCAAAATCGCGCCTGCGCTCGTATTCGCGCCTCATCTCCTCGATATAATCATCCGCCTCGCCGCGCAATACCGGCATCGCGCCTGCCTGGACGATGCTAGCTACGTTGCTGACGCTTTGGCTTTGCAGGCTGATCATCGCCTTATTTAGCTCATCGATCGCACAGGCGGTGTAGCCGAAGCGCCAGCCGGGCATCGCGCCGCATTTGCTTAGCCCGTTGATCGTCACGGTGCGCCCGAACATATCCTCGCTGATGCTTGCTGCGGCTATGAAGCTCTTGCCGAAGACGATTTTTTCGTAAATTTCATCGGCAATTACTAAAATATCCGTGCCTTTTAGCACTTCCGCAAGCTCTTGTAGCTCCTGGCGCGAATATACGGCGCCTGCGGGGTTGCTCGGGTTGAAAAGACACAGCGCCTTCGTGCGCGGCGTGATCGCGGCTTTGAGCTGTGAGGCGGTGATTTTGTATCGGTTTTCCGCCTTGGTGTCTACGATGACGGGCTTGCTGCCGCAGAATTTTACGATGTCTGGGTAGGTGACCCAATAAGGCGCCGGTATTATAACCTCATCGCCTTCGTTTAAGATGCAGCTAAAAGCATTAAATAGCGAGTGTTTGGCGCCTACGTTGGTGATGATCTGATCGGGCCTGTAGTTTAGGCCGTTGTCGCGCTTTAGCTTTTGCGCGATTAAATTTAAAATTTCAGGCGTGCCGGCAACCGGCGTATATTTTCCGCAGCCTTTAGCCATAGCCTCTATGACAGCCTTTTTGGCGACCTCTGCGGTATCGAAATCAGGCTCGCCCGCACTTAGGATTACGACGTCTTGCCCCTGAGCTTTCATCTGTTTGGCTTTAGTGCTGATTGCGATCGTTAGGCTTTCGCCGAGCTTGCTTACGCGACTTGAAAGTGTTAATTTCATTGATGCTCCTTGGATTGATTTAGACAATTTAAAATTTGATTTTTGACGCTAAAAGCCCTGCCGCTACTTGGGTCCTGGTCGTAGATATCGTCGATTTTATAATCTCCTCCGCTACGGACGAGTTTGTAGATTATCGTCTGCGCACCGTAGGGGCAGGTCTGCGTCACTACGACGGTATCGCGCTGCCCTAGCTCAAAATCATATTTCGCGTCGTCGCAGACATCCTGACCGCCGATTATCGGATCATAGTCCAAGCAGCCTACCTCGCCTTCGCCAGCAGATGCTTCATCCTGCATAAGCACGGATCTGAAAGAAGCCGATAGGGCATTTTTGTGATCGCCGAAATAGGTATCCTTGATGTATAGACTTTTTACTAGGCTTATTCTGGCGTCGTTCGCGGAATTTTTCGCGCTATTAACATCGCTGCCGCTTGCCGACAAAATCGCACAAATTATAAAAAATAGAGCTTTTTTCACTTTAACCCTCTTATTTTAATGATTTCAGATACTCTTCGTAGAATTTATTTAGATCCTCATCCATTGCGGAGATATCTTTTCTGCCACTGCAGATGCAATCTTCCAAAATTTCGATACGTTTGATGAGATATTTGATAAGCTCCTGGCTGATATCTGGAATTTTATTATGCGCCAAAGGATCGCTCTCGCAGCCGCCTAAAATTCTAGCCGGCACACCCACGGCGGTGCAGTTTGGTGCGACATCCTTTACGACTACGGAATTTGCGCCTATTTTGGAATTTTCGCCGATAGTGATGTTGCCTAATACTTTGGCTCCTGCGCCCACTACGACGCCGTTTTGCAGCGTCGGATGGCGCTTGCCATGCTCTAAGCTCACGCCGCCGAGAGTGACGCCCTGATAGATCAGACAGTTATCGCCGATGATCGCCGTTTCTCCGATGACAAGCCCCGTAGCGTGGTCAAAAAACACTCCTCTGCCGATACGCGCGCCCGGGTTTATATCTACGGCGGTGATTATGCGGCTAAGCCCGCTGATTGCGCGAGCTACAAGCTTAAAACCTCGCTCGTAGAAAAAATGCGCGAAGCGATAATTTATTAGCGCCCAGACGCCGGGATAGCAGAAAAATATCTCAAATACGCTATTGCATGCGGGGTCCTGGCGCATCGGCTCGATGAAGTCCTGTTTTAAAATTTGCCAAAAACTCATTTGATAGTCTTTAAGTAGCTATTGTCGTTTAAAAACAGATATAGCTCGCCCAGGATATGCTTTTTCTCTTTATCTCCGATAAGATTTGATTTTTCGACGCGCTCGTTTAGGCTTTCGCGGATATCTACTACGTCGTAGTCCATATCCTCCAAGATGTCGATGACCGATTGAGATTCGATAAAATCCTTGATCTCAAAGCCGCCGTCATCCTTTAAAATCACGGTCGCCTCTGTTGGGTGTGCAAAGAGGTTGTGGCTCATGCCAAGCACCTCCTGATAGGCTCCGACAAGGAAAAAGCCCAAAAAATACTCCTCTTTTTCAGGATCGAAATCGTGCAGAAAGAGCGGATTTTTTTGATTGTCGAATTCTATCTCGCCGTCGCTATCGCAAGTAATATCCCAGATCGACGCCGATAGCGTGGCGCGCTCATCCAGCCTCTCTAGCGGCATGATCGGGAAGTGCTGCTTGATGCCCCAAAAATCGGGCAGACTTTGGAAGATCGAAAAATTTACCAAATAGCGCTCTTGGGCGTTGCCTAGGGAGTTTAAGAAATTGCTGTATTCTTGCTTGTTGCCTAAAATTCCATACGCCTTTCGCATTATTAGATGAACTAAAATTTCGCCGTTTGAGCGGTCGATCAGATCGACGTAGCCCAGATCAAAAAGGGTAAGTACGCTCTCCATATGCGACATGGCGTCGTGCAGATACTCTAGCGCGTTGGACGGCTTTAGAGTTTTATACAGATCGTATAGCTCGGCGACTACCGGCGGATTATCCTTTTTTAGGGCGAGCTTTTCTTCGGCGTATTCTTGGGTAAAAAGCTCCAAAATCGGCGCTACTAGCACAGCGTGGCTGGCGGCTACGTATCTGCCGCTCTCGATAAAAATATCAGGCTCGGCCTCTTTTTTATCCTCTGCGATCGATTTTAGCAAAAAAACCACGTCGTTGGCGTATTCTTTTAGCGTATAGTTGCGGCTGGAGCTTTCTTTGGCTTGGGAGTATTCGATAGCAAGACCTCCGCCTAAATTTATGGATTTTAAATTTTTCGCACCCATTTTGCGAAGCTCGGTGTAGATATTGCCCGCTTCGATGAGAGCCTTTTTGAGCGGGTGGATCTCGGTAATCTGCGAGCCGATATGAAAATGAATCATCGTAAACTGCTCGATGAGGTCGTTTTTCTTCAGTAAGTTTATCGCCTCTATAAGCTCAGTCGAGGTAAGGCCGAATTTAGAATTTATCCCGCCGCTTTTCGCCCACAGTCCGCTTCCGGAGTTATGCAGCCTGATGCGTAGCCCGATGAAAGGCTTTGGCGCAAACCGCTCCTTAGCCGTTTCGATGATGGTTTCAAGCTCGTTTAGTCCCTCGATCGTAAGCGTTACGTTATGCCCCATCTCTGCGGCGATGAAGCCGATATTTATAAGCTCCTTATCTTTAAAACCGTTTACGGTAATTGGCGCGCCGTATTTGTTATACGCCATCGCTAGCAGCAGTTCTGGCTTGCTGCCGGCCTCGAGCCCGTATCCGTAAGGCTCGCCGATATCGACTAAATTTCTAACGAAGCCCGGGAATTGATTTACTTTAAGCGGATAGACAGCGTGGAATTTTCCCTTGTAGCCAAACTCCTTAATAGCGCGGTTAAAATTTGAGTAAATTTCGACGATCTGCTTTTTGATGAGGTGCGGGAAGCGAAGTAGTATCGGGCCTCGTACGCCGTCTGCGCGGATCTCTTTTATTATATCCACCAAAGGCTGCTTGAAATCGGAGTTTAGGCATAGTTTGCCGCCGTCTATCGTGAAGTTGGAATTCCCCCAAATATTTAGTCCGTAATCGCTCATGCTCTATCCTTAAAAAATGCTTCGACCTCTTTAAATTTGATCGCAAAGGTGCTTTGATCCTCTAAATTTTTGCACCACACCTCGGCGCGGTCAAACTCGTCCTGCCCGATGCAAAGGCAAAATTTCGCCTCCGCCCCGTCGGCTGCTTTTAAATGCTTGGCTAGACTCCTGGGCTCGTATGAAATTTGAGTTTTACAAAACTTTCGCAGCTTTAATGCAAACGAAAATGCCGTGCTTACGAATGCCTCATCCAGCGCGCCGATATAAATTCCCTCGCGCTCTTGAGGGGCTTCGCGCGTTTTTAAAATTTCGGCTATTCGCTCGATACCGATCGCAAAGCCCACGCCCGCCGTCTTTCTGCCGCCTAAAAACTCCACGAGTCTGTCATAGCGTCCGCCGCCGCCTACGGCACTTTGTGCGCCAAGCTCGGATGAGACGAACTCAAAGGCGGTCTTGCAGTAGTAATCAAGCCCGCGCACGAGCTTCGCATCGATCTGAAATTTTTGTCCGTTTTGGGTTAAAATTTTTTGCAGCTGCGTAAATTCCGCGGCGCAGGCGTCATTTAAATTTTCCGTTATAAGAGGCGCGGCGGCTAAAATTTTCTGGCAGCTTTCGTTTTTGCAGTCCAGCACGCGGATCGGATTGGTGTCGATACGCCTTTGGCAGTCCTCGCAGAGCCTGTCTTTGTGTTCTTGCAAGAAATTTACGAGCTTGGTTTTATACGCAGGCATGCACTCCTCATCGCCTAAAGAGTTGATTTTAAGCGTTGCGGCGACATTCAGCTCGCGTAAAATTTGAGCTAGCATCAAGATCACGCTCGCGTCCTCATAAACACTACTTTGCCCGAAGCACTCGACGCCGAATTGATGAAACTCGCGCAGACGCCCCTTTTGCGGGCGCTCATAGCGAAACATCGAGCCTTGATAATAAAATTTATGCACGCCGCCGCTGCGGTCTAGCTTTTTTTCGATAAAGGCGCGCACGACGCCCGCAGTGCCTTCGGGGCGCAGACAGACGCTATCTCCGCTTTTGTCGCTAAACTCGTACATCTCTTTGCCGACGATGTCGCTGCTCTCGCCGACGCTGCGGCGAAATAGCGCGGTCTGTTCGAGCTTAGGCGTTTCGATGAGACAAAAGCCGTAATTGCGCGCCACGCGCTCGCACACGTTTAAAATTTGCGAGTAGATGCGCGCCTGCTCGTCCAAAATATCGTTCATACCGCGAAGTGCTTTGATCATCTATGAAATCCTTTGTGAAATTTTAAAATTTCTGCGGCGATTATAGTTAAATTTACCTAAATTTTAAGCCCTGCCGCTCGCAGCAACGCATCGGTTCTGCTTATTTGCATCGCGCGCCGTTTCGGCTTAGGCGCCTATTTTAAACCGGCTAGGCTTGGTGGTAAAATTTCTACTTCGCCGCCTTGAAGCTCAAGAATTCCTCGTAGCGGCGATCGATGATCTCTTTGATCTCGGCGTAATTTTGCGGCGAGTTTTCTATGTAAAAATAGGCGTTGTCGAAGTTTTTATCGCCGAATTTGCGTGCGACGAAATCGTCGTAATCTTGCAAATACCAGCCGTGCGTTTTAGCAAATTTCGTGCGGTCCGTGGTGTAGTAGGCATTTGCGAAGGCCTTGCCGGCGGTGTTTAGCTCGTCGCTGCCCAGCACGCCGTCCATGGCGCCAAAGAAATACCCGCGATAATCAAAGCTATCGTCCATCCGCGCTATATCGTCCGCGAAATCCGCCGCGAAGTCCTTGGAATAGAGCTTGCGCTCCATGCACCAGCGGAAGAAAAACGCGATGTGCGTCGCGCCGTTTTCCTGTGGGATACCCTCCGGCGCATTTTTCGCGCCCCAGTGCCATTTTGCCTTGTCGTAGGTCACGTAAGCCATTTTGCTCTCCTTTTTTGGACTTTAAGTTGCATAAATTTTAGAAATTAAAAGCAAACGACGCTTGGTAAAGCTCTAAATTTTATCCGATGCAATCTGCGCCGTGAAATTTAAAATTTTATATCAGATCGCTCGTTACCTCATAATCGTATTCGCTTCGTAAAATTTTGCCGCGGCTAAATTACGTTTAAATTCTATCGCATCTCGTAGAATTTCACGCACCCCGTCCTATGTCCTTTAGTCGCTGCTTTGCCGCTGCCGTTACGTCCTCTTCGTAATCATACCACGCAAACATCGCGCCGTGCTGCACCGAGCCGCCCAGCAGATCGCCTCCTTGGCGGTTTTTCAGATCGATATTTGCGACCTTAAATCCATCCAGCGTCGCTGCGAACTCGCGTAGGCGCTGCGGCGGGGATTTGAGCTTGGTGTAGAGGTAGCAGCGCCCCGCCTGGCCCTTGCGCCCGACGCGCCCGCGTAGCTGATGAAGCGACGCGAGCCCCATTCGCTCGGCGCCCACGATTAAAATGACGCTAAGTCGCGGCAGCGAGATGCCTACTTCGACGATCGTCGTGGTTATCAGCAGCCGCCCATCGTCGCGGAAGCGGCGCAGGATCTCCTCCTTGTCCTTGTCGCTGCCGTGGGTAATCATCACGTCCGCAAACTGAGCCTTCCAAAACGGCGCCGCCTCCTCAAGGCTTTGATAGACCGAGCTTTCGCTTTGTTGCACGAGCGGATAGACGATGATCGCTTGATTGCCCGCGGCGAGCTCGCGGCGCAGATCCTGCATAAAGCCCGTAAATCCGTCGTTTTGCAGGATTTTGGTTTTGATACGTTTTTCAAACGGTAGCTGTTTTAAAAAGCTAAAGCTCACGAGCTCGGACTGGATCATGCTTAGCGTGCGCGGTATCGGCGTGGCGCTAAACTGAATGAAATGCGCGCGAAACTCGCCGTTTTCGGTGAGGCGCGCGATCTTTTCGCGCTGGTTGGAGCCGAAGCGGTGCTGCTCATCGACCATTATGAGATTTGACGGCGCGAGCTCATGGTAGAGCAGGGCGTGAGTGCCGATGATAAGGTGCGCGTCTGCGAAATTCGGCTCGCGATCGCCGCTTTTTACGAGCAGGACTTTGATCTGCGGCGGCAGCAGACGGCGCGCCTCGGCGTAAATCTGCTCGGCCAAGATGCTTGTAGGCGCCATCAGATAGCTGATGCGCGGGTAGTTCATCGCCGCGCTCGCGAGGATCACGAGCGTTTTGCCGCTGCCTACGTCGCCCATGACGACGCGGCGGCGCGCCAGAGGGCTTTGCAGATCGCTAGCGATGTCCTTTATCGCGCTTAGCTGATCGCGCGTAGGCTCGAAAGGAAGCGAGGCAAGCCAGTCAGAGATGTCGCGCAGCGGGTAAATTTGCGCCGGGAAACTCGTTTTTTTTGCACTTAGCTTTTGCAGGTAGTTTAGAATTTCGACAAATTTCAGCGTGCGTAAAATCGCAGTACCGCTCATCTGCGTGACGGCTGCGGCTCGGACGGTCTCGGCGGCATGGATAGTTTCAGCCTCGCTTGCAATTTGAGCGATTGTAGGTATGGCGGTCGTAGCTTGGGCGGCGCAATCGCGCGAAGTGTTCATCGGTGCAGCGAGCGCGTCTTGAACAGCCTCGGCGCTTGCGGTCTGAGCGATCGTAGGCTTTGCGGTTGCGGTCCGCACGGCTACTACCGTCTGAAGATTTTCGGTTTGATTGCATACAGGCTGTGCGCCCGTAGCTTGTGCGCTCAAAGTTTGGGTAGTCGCGGCTTGTGCGCTCGCTACTCGGCTTGAAGTTTGGATTGCCGTAGGTTTTCCACTTACCTCTTGAGTTTGGGCGGCTACGGGTTGTAAATCTGCGATTCGAACGCCTGAAGTTTGGATTGCTGCGGGTTGCCTACCTACGTCTTGAGTTTGGGTGGTCGCGAATTGCGTATCTACGTCTTGGGTGCTTGAATTTTGTTGGGCGGCTATGGACTGCTCGGTCGCGACATGCTCTAGCATGGGTTGGGCGGTTGAAGCTTGAGCGTCTGCTGGTCGTGCTGCTGCTTGGACGTCGAATACTAAGTCATTTGAAATTTTATCGTTGTTCGCTGCCGCGTCATTATCGGCTTTGAGGTTGTTCGAAATTTCATCTCCGCGCGCCTCGGCGCCGTATACAGCAAGAAAATCAGTGCCGCTTTGGACGTCAAAATTTTCGTCGTTATAAATCTCTGCGCAGCGCACCCGAGGCTGATCGCCGTCTAAAATTTTGTCGCTCGCAATCTCGTCGTCACGGAGGCTTGGGGGGAGTGAAGTCTCCGCGCTCTTTGAAATTCCGCCGCTTAAAATTTCATTCGCCGCGCCTCGGCTCACTTCGCAGGCAAGAATTTTATCGCCTTGCGGTTGGACTGAAATTTTACCTCCAAAAATTTCATCATTTTGCGATCTGCCGTTTAAAATTTCGGCGGCGGAGCTTTGCGAGCTTGGAATTTCGCCGTTATCTGAAATTCCGTCGTCATTTAAAATTTTGTCGCTGTTTGAAATTCCGCCATTTAAAATTTCACTGCCGCTCGGAATTCTGCCGCTGTTTGAAACGTCGTCGCGCTCGCCGAAATTTTCCGCACCGCCCTCTTTGAGTTGCCTATTTAGCGCGGCTAGCATTCGCACGCTGCGCGGCGAGCTCTCGTGTAGCGCGAGCAGTACCGCCGCCTCGTCCGCGTGCAGCCCGCAGGCTAAAAGCGCGTCCGCGCTTAGGTATTTTTTGATCAGCTTTTGCGCTGCCGCGTCGCTCAGCGCGGCTTTGTATTTGGGTGCGATCCTGCCTGGCTCGCTCACGATTTTTGGGTTTACGAACTGCCACGAGCCGAAGCTCTCGTCACATTTGCCGTGGATGAAAAATTTTTTGCCACGCTTAAAAGCGCCGAAGTGCCAGCTTTTGGCGTTGAAGATCACGATTTTGATCTCGCGCTCCCAGCTGAGGCAGTGCGCCGTGACGATGAGCATCGAGCCGCGCCTGTGCTGGAAGAGGCACTCGACCTCCGCCGTGCTCTCGCCCGCGCACGGCGCATCCCCCACGCTCAGATCGTCGAAGCTTTTGGGCAGAAGCAGCGCCAGATCCAAAAGCGTCGTGATGCCCGCCTTTTGCAGCGTCGCCGCGTCTTTTGCTTCAAAAATCAATTTTCATCCTTTAAATTTTATAGGCGCTAAGCCATTGCGCTACGAAATTTTACGTGTCGAAGCGAAATCGCCCGCCTAAATTTGATCGAAATTTTACGCGCCGTATCGAACGCTTGCCTAAATTTGATCGAAATTTCGCCCATTGCGGCAAATTTGCTCGCCGGCTGCGCTTGTAAATTTTGCCGCCTTGCGCGTGTTTTGTTTGAAGGCTGCGCCTTTGCGGCGCACACCGGATTTTAAACATAGCGCGATCGTTTGAAATTTTACGGCGCGATTTACGAACCGTACGATCCGAAAGAGATGCTCGCGTGCACCATCTTTTAAATTTCACGGCGCAGCTTGTAAGCGGCGCATGAAATCGGGCTTTATTTTGCGCGCTGAAATTTTACCGAGCCGCGCACGGTGACTTTAAATTTAGCCACCCTTATAAGGTTCGCAAATTTAGCCGTTTCTGTAAAGCCTCGCAAGTTTTAGCGCGACGCAAGCGCGGTTTTAAATTTAAACGCAAGCTGTCCGCAAACGGAGCGAAAAAGTAAAATTTAGCGCCGTTTGCGACTTAATATCGTTCGCGCCGCTTTACAAATTTTAAAATTTACCCAAATTTTAGACCGGTCGCAGGTATGCACTCGCTGTGCCGCGACGGACTAAATTTTAAGCCCCTTTTTTGCGGCGGCCTCGTCGCAAATGACGGAAAAGCTTAGGTTCATAATCTCGTCGTGCGACTTGATGAAATCATTAAGCGCTCCTAGTTTTAGCGTCTCGATGCGCTTTAAATTTCGCTCGAATTCGCCGAATGCGTAGCCCTTGTAATACTCGCTCTGCGCGATCGCCGCTCGCTTAAACATCGTCTCTTTTTGCAGCACGGCGCTTCCGATTAGGAATTTTTTAGCGCTTTTTAGCTCCGCTTCGCTCACGCCCGATGCGATAAATTTCGCGATTTCCTCTTTTACGAGCGCGGCGGCGTTTTGTAAATTTTCATTTTTGGTCTGCAGATAGCCCCAAAACTCGCGGCGGCTAAGCTCGAAATCGCCGCGCGCATAGACCGAATACGCAAGGCCGTGCTTGACGCGGATGCGCTCCATCAGCCTGCTGCCAAAACCGCTGCTTCCGAGCACGAAAAGCGCGGTGTTTGCGATGAACTCTTGCTCCTTTGGCAGCGTAAATGGCGCGCCGAAGTAGATATAGGCCTGCTGCGTCTGCTCCTTTTGGATCTTTATCTTTTTCGCATCGCTCGGCGCGAAAAACGGCAGCTCGCGCTTTTTACCGCTTGCAAAGAGGCTTAAAATTTCAGCGATTTTCGGGTTTTTATCGCTCACGTCGCCGCATAAAACGACGTATAAATTCTCTAAACTCAACGAGGCGAAAAACTCCCGCACGTCCTTCATCGTGATCCGCTCTACGCTCGCCTCGTCGCCTATGAGCGGCTGAGCAAGCCTCGTGCGTGGATACAGAAGCGCTTTTAGGTTGCATGTCGCGATGTAATCGAACTCGCTTTTTAGCACGGCGAGCTCGCCTATGGTTTGCATTTTTAGCTTTTCCAGCACCGAGGGCGTTAGATTGGGCTCCTTAAGCAGCTCTCGCAGCATGTCTAGGCCGAAATCGAAGTGCTCTTTTAAACAGTTTACCTGGATGCCGAAGGTTTCAAAATTGCTCGCAGCGCTGATCTCGACCGCGCGGATATCGAGCTTGCGGTGAAATTCGCTCACTCCCAGCGTCTTTGAGCCCTCGCCCAAAACGCCCGCGCAGATGCGCGCAAGGCCCAGGGTCTTCTCGCTCACCGCGCCGCTTGCTTTAAAAATTAGCTTGAAGCTCGCTACCGGCAGCGAATCGTCGAACTGATACAAAAAGTCGATTTTAGCGCTTTTGCCGCCTTTAGCTTTAAGTGAAATCTCTTTTTTTTCCATCGTTTTCCTTTATAAAATTTTTAAATTTCATCGTTCTTTCGGGCGCGATTTTAAAATTTTGACGCAGCTAAACGCGCCGCTTTTAAATTTGCACCGGGATAGTTTTTGAAATTTCGCGCCAAGGCAGTTTTGCCCGTCCTGCTTAAAATTTTAAAATTTAATCGCGCCGCACGTTTTGTAAAATTTCAGCGCCCAAAACGCCGCGACACGGAATTTCGCGTTCATAAAATTCTAAGGCGAAATTCCGCAGCAAAATGAAATTTTACCGCGCGAATTCCTTTCGCGCCCGTAAATTTAAGCCCATCCTGTTATCAAAATTTTAAAACTCACGGCAAAATTCCACGCTCGCGATCGTAAAAATTCGCCATCTGTTTTAAGGCAAATTTGCCGCTAAATTTGCGCCGTAAGCGCATAAATTTCGCGTCGCAAACGCGCAAAAGTCCGCACCTAAGCGTACGTCTCCAAAATATCGTAGTTGGTGTTGCGCTTGGCGGGTATTTCGCCTACGTCGCGGATCAGCGCTATCATCTCGTCCTTGCTCATCCGAAAGCTCGCGCCCGCGGCCTTTACGACGTTTTCCTCCATCATCGTGCTTCCCAGATCGTTCGCGCCGAATTTCAGCGCCAGCTGCCCGATGTAGCTGCCCTGCGTGACCCAGCTGCTTTGGATGTTTTTGAAATTATCCAAAAATAGTCGCGAGACAGCGAGCAGGCGCAGGTAGCGGTTGGGGCTTTGCTTTTTGATCTCTGGATGCTCGCGCAAAAGGCGGGTATTTTGCCCTTGAAAACTCCATAAAATGAACGCTCGAAAGCCGCCCGTGCGGTCTTGCAGCTCGCGGATTTTATCCCAGTGCTCCACGATCTCGCGCGTGCTTTCCAGCGTGCCGAACATCATCGTAGCAGTCGTTTTCATGCCGATGCCGTGCGCCTCCTCGTGCACTCTAAGCCACGTGGCACTATCGCTTTTGCGCGGCGCTACTAGCTCTCGCACGCGGTCGCTTAAAATTTCGGCTCCGGCTCCGGGCATCGAGTAGAGCCCCTTGGCTTGCAGCCTGCGAAGCACTTCGAGCGTGCTAATGCCGCTAAGGCGCGCGATATAATCGATCTCGATCGCCGAGAAGCCGTGGATCGTGATGCTCGGGTAATTTTTGCGGATGAACTCCACCAGATCCTCGTACCATTCGATTTTCAGCTTCGGATGGACGCCGCCTTGAAATAAAATTTGCGTGCCGCCCACGGCTATGAGCTCCTCGATCTTTTCGCTAATCTGTTCAAAGCTCAGCACGTAGGCGTCCGCGTCGCTTGCGTGGCGGTAAAATGCGCAAAATTTGCAATCCACCATGCAAGCATTGGTGTAGTTTATGTTTCGATCGATGATGAAAGTTGTGACGCGACCCGGGTGCAGCTCGCGCTTGCGCGCAAACGCCGCTCGCCCAAGCTCGTTCAGATCGGCGTGTTCTATTAAATTTAGAGCTTCGTCTATACTTAGTCTTTTCAAATTTATCCTTCCGATTTGCCTTTGCGATACGGCTTTAGTGCGCTGGTGATTTTTTGATTTAGCGTCGGTAGATAGTCCTTGATGGCTATCTCTATCAGCTCAAAATTTAGCCGTTCGTATTCGTGCGAAGCGATATTTCTGATGGCGTTGATAGCTCTTATTTCATCTTTGCTAAAGATCGCCAAAGCCTGCAAATCGTTGCTTTCTTGCAGCCCTTTTAGCAGGGCGTGGATATTGATGAATTGCATCATTATCGCGGGTTGCAAAACGTCCTCATCAGCAAGAGCCTGCGCTACGCCGTCCTCGCATTTATTTAGGATGGATGAAATTTTATCAGATATCTTTTTTAACCGCTCTACGCTTGATTTTTCAAACATAAATCGCTCCTTGCAAAAGCTTTGCTTTTTCTTCGCGACTTAAAGAGGTAGTATCGCACAGATCGACATTTACATTAAATTTACTGGACAGCTTTTTTTTAAAATCGTCTAAAAAAACCAGCGCCGAAAGGGGGTTTCCTAGTTTTTTTACCATTTTTGCCCCGTCGGTTTCGATCGCGATGTCGATGTCTGAAAACTCGTCGGCGCTACCCTTGGCGTAGCTACCGAAAAACCCTAGCTCGGTAACGCCAACCGCAAAAAGCCTCTTTTTCTGCGACGATAAAAATTTTAAAATTTCATCTTTGCTGTTGATCGTTTTTTTCGGTGCGGTTTTAGCGCTCACTCTACGCCTCTTTCAGATCTTCAGGCGCTTCTTCTTTAGCGCCAGAGCTTTGCGCGCTTTTGCTTGCGGCGACGTTAGAATTTTTATCGTCGGTACCCGTGCTGTCCGCGTCGCCTAAATTTGCGTCGCCGTCATTTAAATTTACGCCACCTGCGCCGCTAGAATTTCGACTGCTATCTTTTTTAACCACGATCTGGCCGTTTTTTACGCCTAAAATTTCGACGCGGTCACCCTCGTTAAGATCTGAAATTTCATCGCTTTTCCAAAACGTACTTTTGAAATAGACCATGCCGTTTTTGACGGTGCCGGTGCCGCTTTCGTCCAAAAAATTATCCTCATGCTTCTCTTTGGGTTTGAAAAAGCGCGATTTTAGCGGTCTTTTAAGTGCGATTAGAAGTACGAACGAAAGTACGAACGAAAGCAGAATTTGCACGTCCCAATCAAGATGAAAGCCGAAACTCAAAAGCCCCGTGATGAAAAATCCGGCGCTGAAAAATATAAAGGTAAAATCCATCACCAAAAGCTCGACGATCGCTAAAATCACGCCGATTATGATAAAAATCAGCGCGTTCATTTAGCATCCTTCGCGCCGTTTTTGCCGAGGAATTCTTTAAGCACGCTAAGAGAGCCGATCAGCTCGCTCGTTTCGTAAGGGATCAAAATTTTATCTTTGCTCGGGTTTTTGGACAGCTCGCTGAAGGCGTTTACGCGACCTTGCGCGAGCAGGTATTCCGCCGCAAAGCTAGAAGCGCTCATCGCTAAATTTATACTATCCATCGCGTCTTTTTGACCTTGTGCTAGCGCGATCTGCTCGTATTTTTTCGCATCCGCCATACGCTCGATCGCCTCGGCTTCGAGCACCTTCTCCTGCTTTAGCGCCTCGGCGTTTCGGATGAGGGCTGCTTTTTCCGCCTCGGCTTTAAGCTCGATCGCGCGCTTTTCGCGCTCTGCCTTCATCTGCATATTCATCGCCTCTTCGATGCCGTGCGGTACCGAAATTTCGGAGATCTCTACGCGCATGATCTTTACGCCCCAGTTATCCGCAGCGTCGCCCAGAGCAATTTGTAGTTTGGAATTTAGCTGATCGCGCGAGCTAAGCGTGTTATCTAGGCTCATCTCGCCGATCGCGCTACGTAGCGTCGTCATCGCTAAATTTGAAATCGCGCGACGATAATCCTCGACGTTGTAAAGCGCCATCTTACCGTCGATGACTTTCAAAAACACGATACCGTCGACGCTTATGTTGACGTTATCTTTGGTGATGACTTGCTGCTTGCTGATGTCCACGAGCTGCTCGCGCACGCTCATCTTCGCGCGCACCGCGTCAAAAAACGGCACGATGATGTGAAAGCCGCCGTCGAGTACCTTGTGAAAGCGACCCAGCCGCTCGATGATTAAAATTTCCGATTGCGAGACGATCTTGACCCCCATCTTTAGAATTGCCGCGATGAGGACGCAAAATACTATTACCGTAGTTACGAACCCTTCCATTTTCACTCCTGAATTAAAATTTCGCAATTATAGCATTTTTAGCTTATTTTGGCTTTTAAGGCGCGTCGTGATACAATTTCGCTAGATTTTTTATATTAAATTTACAGGATAAAATTTTATGATCAGATACATTGTGCTGCTTCGCCATTCGCGCAACTACCGCCTACTCTTTTCGGCGGGTTTTATATGTATGTTTGGCTTGTGGTTTTCGGTGGTGGGGGTCGCTACGCTACTCATAGAGCTTGGCGCGCCGGTGTGGGCGATCACGGCGGTGGGCGTCGTTTCGTTCGTGCCAAACGTTTTTTTAGCGCCCATCAACGGCATCATCGTGGATAAATTTCAACCAAAGCCACTGATGACGGCGATGTTTATAACCGAGATGATCAGTATTTTCATGCTGATTTTTATCGATAGTTTGAATTATCTGTGGCTGTTGCTTCTGATCGTAGTCGTGCGCAGCGTCGCAGGCACGCTGTTTTTTCAAACCGAATCATCTACGCTGCCGAAATTTCTAAGCCGTCCTTATCTCAAGCTTGCCAACGAGATGACGGGCATTATCTGGACGATCACATATACTTTCGGAATGGCGAGCGCGGGTATTTTTATCCACTATTTCGGCGTGAGAGCGGCTTTTATTTTGGATTTTTGCTTATATGTTTTTTCGTTTTTTATCCTGCTGCGGCTAAATTTTAAAGACCTTGCAAGAAACGCGCCAGGACCCGTGTTTAAGATGCTAAAGGAGGGCTTTTCTTACCTGCGCTCGCATCCTTTGGTGGTGCATCTCATCGTCCTTCACGCCTTCGTCGCCGTCACTACCTACGACAATCTCATCGCGCTTCTTGCGAAATATAAATACAAAGAAATTTTAAGCGCCTCGCTAGTAATCGGGCTTATGAATATGTCGCGCTCGGCGGCTGCGTTTTTCGGGCAGATATGGCTAAGTAAGATCGTGAATAAACATACGTTTTTTTGGCTATTGCTGGGGCAGTTTGCGGGCATCGCGCTGTGGGCGGTGCTGGAGTTTAACTACTGGCTTTCGTTTGCGGGCATGATCGCGGCGGGATTTTTCATCACGACGGTGTGGTCGTATTCTTTTACGCAGCTGCAAAGCCACGTCGACAGGGAGTTTTTCGGGCGCGTCATCGCTTATAACGACATGGCGTATTTCATCGTCGCGACGCTCGTGTCGGCTGCGATCGGATTTTTTTTCGAGCTTGGATTTTCGCTTTCGCAAATCACCTTCGGCATGGGCTTTATGTTTGCAATCGCGGCGTTTTATTATAAATTTTTGATCTACGAAAAAATTTAAAATTTTAAAGCTATCTTTTCGGCGCGATCTCGGGGCGAAAGATAGCAAATATAAATAAAAAGCTCATCGCCGCGAAAAACACCCAGATAAAGCCGTTTGCGCCTAAGAATTTCATCATCGCGCCGATGATCAAAGGCGAGCAGAGCGACGCGCTCGAATAGATAAAGAGCATCGCCGCTGAAATTTGTACGCGAGATGCGCCCTCGCCGGTGATAGAGTCGTTTGCGCGCGCGATGGCGAGCGAATACAAAGGAAAAGCGCCAAATCCCAGTAGCAGCGCAAGTGCGCACGTTAGGATGAAGCTTTTAGCAAAAAATAGCGCCGTGCAGGAAGTAAGACCCACGGCGCAAACTATCATTATGGCGCGTTTGCGACCAAACTTATCTGAAATAGTGCCGCAAACAAGCTGCGCCAAGAAACCTCCTGCCATCGCCGATCCCATAAATGCGCCCACAGAGCCCACTCCAAGCCCCGCGCTTAGCACAAAAACGCTCGCCATCGAAAAAAAGCCGTTAATCAAAATGCCCGCGCAAACTACCGTCGCAAACGCAAGCGGCGGCACGATCGAAATTTGCGGCATAGAAACTCGCATGCGAGCGGGAACCCTAGGAGGGTTGAAGCGGATTAAATTTACCGGCAGCAGCGCCAAGATGATGAAAAATGCGCTTAGCACGAAAACTTTCATCGTTCCGAAATTTAGCGCCAAAATTATAACTCCTATCGCAAACGCGCCGTAAAAAACCGCTTCGTAGATCGCGAGGACGCGGGAGCGGATGGAGTTTGTGATCTTTGAGTTTATCCAGCTTTCGATTATCATCAAAAGCGCGTAGTAGCAAAAGCCCAAAATAAAGCGCAAAATCGCCCAATATACGAGGTTTGAGCCAAGATCGTGCAGCATTGCAGCAATTCCGAAAAGCGCCGTAAAGACTGCGTATGCCCGCACGTATGAGAGCGCACCGATGATGTAAGGCACGAAAAAGCCGCTAAAGATCGCCCCTAAAAAGAAAAACGCCGAAATTAGTCCGATCTCAAGCTCGCTGTGGCCGGATTCTTTTAGCATGATGCCCGCGCTTGCGATGACTAGCGCGTCGCCGATAAACATAAAGAAGATCCCCAGAAATAGGGGGCTTAGCGAGCGTGCTGCGCGCATGGATTCAAACAATGACTTTCCCTTGGAATTAAATTTGGCGTTATTGTAGCCTTTTATTGATTAAAGCTCGGTTTTTATATAAAAATATTTGAAAAATTTCGATTCGGATAGAGATTTTAAAAAGATGCGAAAATTTATAAAGGAAAATCAAGCCAAAATTTTATCGCAGATGCCCAAGATCAAGTGCATGTAGTGCGCCGAAAAGCCTAGCGCGCGATAAAATTTTACCGCAGCGGTTTTAAAACGGCGCGAGCTTTTAAATTTAGAGGCGGCTCGCAACGAAGCGCTGAAATTTTAAGATAAAATTTTAATCCAAACGTTAAAGCTCTAGTAGTCGTGTCTCGTCGCATCAAAGAGTCGAGCTTTCGGGTTTTATTGAAAAAACCCTGCAGCCAAAACCGCTATCCGCGTGGCTAAATTTCAGCGCGCGATTAAATTTCAAGATAGAATTTCAATCTTCGCGGATAATCTCGGCGGCTAAATTTCAAAGATAAAATTTTAAAATTCCAAAATCCAAGACCGAGGGGCGGAATTTCAAAGATGAAATTCCAAAATAGGGCGCAAAATGGCGTAGAATTTTCATCGCTAAAGCCCGGGCGCCATTTAGCCATTTTGCATGATCCCCTTTAGGCTGCGATACTCCTCGCATTCGCCCGTCAGCTTCGCGTCGGTGCCGATAGCAAGTATTCGGCCGTTTTTCATCACGGCGATATTATCGGCGCGCTCGATCGTGGAGAGGCGGTGGGCGATTACAAAGACGATTTTGCTTTGTTTGATCTTTTCGATGACGTTTGAGATCTCCTTTTCGCTTGCGTTATCCAGCGCCGAAGTCGCCTCGTCGAATATTAAAATTTGCGGGTCCTTATACAGCGCGCGCGCGATGGCGATACGCTGGCGCTGTCCGCCGCTAAGATTTGCGCCGAACTCGCTAAGCACGGTGTAAATTCCATCCTTCATCGAGCTTACGAACTCATAGGCGTTAGCGAGCTTCAGCGCCTCTATTACTCGCTGCTCGTTAAATTCCGCGCCGTAGCTTACGTTTTGCGCGATCGTGTCGTTAAAAATATAGACGCGCTGGCTTACGAGACCAATATTTTCGCGCAGGCTAGGGATGCTAAACTCGCCGATCTCGTCGTTGCCGTTGAATAAAATTTTACCGCTGCTTGCGTCGTAAAAGCGCATCAGAAGGTTTACGACCGAGCTTTTGCCGCCGCCGCTGTTTCCGACGAGCGCTAAAATTTCGCCCTTTTTGACGCCAAAGTTTATATCTTTCAGCGCCGCCTTGTCGCCGTAGTTTAGCGACACGTCGCAAAAGCTTACCGAGCCGATCTCGCCCATCTGCTTGCCGCCGCCTACGATCGTAGGCTCCAAGTCGATCAGCTCAAACGTCCGCTCGCTCGCTGCGATGGCGTCTTGCATGTTGTTGTAGAGCGAGGAGACCTTTTTTATCGGCGTGTAGACCATAAAAAGCGCCGTAAGGAAGCTGAAAAAGCTGCCGATGCTCATTTGACCCGCGATGACCTCCTGCCCTCCGACGATGATCACCACGGCGATACCCACGGCGCCTAGCATCTCCATAATCGGGCTTACCAGGCACGTCGTTACGACCGCCTTTAAATTTAGACCGAAAAATTTCCTGTTTTCGGCGTTAAATTTCTCCACTTCAAAGCTCTCGGCGTTGCTTGCTTTAACGATTTCGATGTTGGAGTAAATTTGGCTGAGCGCCGAGGAGATATCGGAGGTTTTTTCTTGAGACTCGCGCGAAATTTTTTTCATCCGCTTTGCAAGGCGCGAGAGCGGATATATCGCGCACGGAAAGACCACGAGCGCGAAAAACGAAAGCTTTGGGCTCTGATAGATCACGACGCTCAAAAGCCCTAAAATCGTAATGATCTGCGTGAAAAAATCGGGGATCATATTCGAAACCACGACGCGGATACGCTCGATGTCGTTGATCGTGCGGCTGATGAGCTCGCCCGTGCGGAAACGGTTGAAAAAATCCACGTCCAGCCGCACGAGGCTTGCGACGAGCCTATCGCGAAAGCGGCGCACCGTGTCTTGACCGATGAAGGCGGTGAAGTAGTTTTGCATAAACGCACCGCCGCTTTTCATCGCGAAAACCACGATAATCGCGATCGGAAGCGTATAGAGATACGGCTCGTTTTTTTCGACGAAAATTTTATTTAAAACGGGCTCGACCAGCTTTGCGCTCGCAGCAGTCGCCACGCTCGTCATCACCATACCCAAAATCGCCAATGCAAACTGCGGCTTGTAATCCCTAAAATAGGGCTTAAAGCGCGATAGTAAAGTTTTAAAACCGTTCAAATACAATCCTTTTTTATAAAATTTTTAAAATTTAAAATCCCAAAATTTCTGAAATTTATGAAATCCCAAAATTATTGAAATTTTAAAATTTAAAATCTCAAAAATTCTGAAATTTTAAAATTCCTTAAATTTTAGAATTTCGGCCGCGAGACAGCACAAAATTTATGGCGCGGCGCGGGACTAATTTGCGCTTCGCAAACTCACTAAATCTATCCGCCCACATACGCTGCCGCACGAACGATGCCGAGATTTAGCTTTTTTGTTTGCCGCTTTTAAAGCGTTAAGCGCTTAAAGCGAGCGAGTTTTTATTCATCGCGATTTCTAAACACTTTCGCACGCTATAAGCGTTAAATGCTTTGAGGCGCCATAAAAACGCTACAAAGCGCCGTATCGTAATTACACCGCGTTGTATCGCGGCTTCGCATCGCCGCGCTGCATTGCTCTTTCGTACCACCGCACTACCTATAAAATCGCGGCCTGCCTTGCGCATTAGCCACTATATCAACAGCGTTACCGAATGAAATCGTGACTTTCGTCGCTGCGCGCACCCGCGTACAATATCGCCGAATAAAAATCGCGCCGAAATTTGCGCGTCGCTGCAGCATATTCCACTGCACTTAGTTGCGTTAAAATTTATGCACAAGGCGCGCCGCAGTGCTGCTTTCACTATGCTGCATCGCCAATTATCTAAAAATCGCATTGAAATTTACGCACAGACGAGCCGTGGTGCTACCGCTGTACCGCGCTATATCGCGCCGCCGTATCAGCTGCGCCGACGAATGAAAATCGCTATCCGCCTCGCGCCTCTGTCGCCGTGTCACGCCATACATCGCTCCTGCACCGTATCAATAAATAAAATCGCGCCGCGGCATAGCAATGCTTCAGATAAAAATCGCACTGAAATTTTCGCGCGGATTAGCGTTCGGATTTACGCTTCGCATCGTAAAAATCATAAAATTTAACGCAAAATTTTGCGTTAAATTTTACGTTTTACTCCGCTGCGACCTCCCAAACGGTGCCGCTAGTCGTATCCATCACTTCGATCTTCATATCCGTAAGGCGCGCTCTGATGGCATCCGCGCTTGCAAAGTCCTTTTCCGCCTTCGCCTGCGCGCGCTGTTTTATCAGTTCCTCGATCTGCGCTCTTTGCTGCTCGCTCACGCCGAAGCGAAAGTATTCGGTCTCATCCTCATATAAAATTCCGAGCGTCTGCTTCGCAAACTCCAAATTCGCAGCGATACGGGCTTTTAGCGCCTTGTCTTTTGGCGCGCGATCGAGCGCTTCGTTCGCGCTTGCTACGAAGCTATCAAGCACCGCAAGTGCGCCTGAGGTGTTGAGATCATCGCTTAAAAACTCCATCATCTCCGATCTAAATTTAACCTCCGCAGCAGGCAGTTTGGGCGCAGAATTTTGCCCCGCAACGGGAGTTAAAATGTCACGGACGCGCTTTTTAAGGCGGTAAATTTTATCTAGCCTCTTTTTGCTCGCAAGCAGATCGGTCACCGAATAATTAAAATTTGCCCTGTAATGCGAGCTTAAAAGATAAAATCTCAACGCCTCGCCAGGTGCGATTTTTAGGGCGTCTCCTACAAAAAACGAGTTGCCCAGGCTCTTGCTCATCTTTTCGTTATTTACCTGCACGAAGCCGTTGTGAAGCCAGTATTTGCTTAGCGCTCTATGGCGGGCGCAGCGGCACTGCGCGGCTTCGTTTTCGTGATGAGGGAAGAGCAGATCGGCACCGCCTGCGTGAATGTCTATGCAAAATTGCGGATCGCCGCTATCAAGGTGCGCCAAAATCATCGCGACGCACTCGCTGTGCCAGCCCGGGCGCCCTTTGCCGAATGGGCTATCAAACCAATTCTCGTCAAATTTCCACAGCACGAAGTCCTTTTCGTCGTGCTTGGCATCGTTTGAGGCGACGCGGGCGATGTTTTTGCCGGCACCCTCTTTTTTGCCGCTAAGGCTTAGATAATCCCCGTCCTTGCGCGTGTCGAAGTAGATACCGTCACCGGCGATCTCGTAGGCAAAGCCTTTTTGAAGAAGCGAGGATATGAGCTCGCAGATCGCGGCGATATTTTCGGTCGCCTTGGGCGAAATACTCGCGTCCGCGACGTTTAGCGCGCTCATATCCTGCAAATATCTGCGGGTGTAAAACTCCGTAATCTCCTCGAGGCTCTTGCCGCTCTGCTCCATCTTTTTTAAAATTTTATCGTCAATGTCGGTGAAATTTCGCGCAAATTTAACCTCATAGCCCTCCGCTTGCAGCACGCGGCGCAGCAAATCGAAGCTCACGGCGCTTTTTGCGTGCCCTAAATGCGCGTCGTCATAGACGGTCGGACCGCAGGCGTAAATGCGCACTAACCCGTCGCTAATGGGCTTAAACGGGAGCTTCTTTTTGCTTAAACTATCATAAATTACCATAATACAAGCCTTTTAAAATGTATAAAATCGCCGCTTCGCCCGCACAAAGCGCCGCGATCGCAATAATTTTTTTTGCGCGGATTATAGCCAAAAAGTTATTAAATCCAAAAAAATAGAGGTTAAAGCCGAGCAGAAACGCCCCCGTTATCGTACTTGCAAACGCAAGCCCCACCGCACCGAAGGGTTTAAAAAACAGCGCGCACAAAGCAACGTTTATAAAGACGCACCAGATCGAAATTTTCGCGCTTAGCTTCTGTTTCATATTCGCATACAGCCAGTGCGAAAAAATCCTAGACAGCCCAAATGGCACGAGCCCTACCATATACGCACCGAGAACCGCGGCGCATTCGATAGAATTTTGGCGGGTAAATTCTCCGCGCTCAAATAGCAGCTGCGTGATCTCGTTTCGCAGCATCACGCCGCCTATCGCAGAGAGCCCGAGCAGCGCTAAAAGGAAGTAAAATCCGCGCTCCACGAGCGCCAGAGCCTGCGCGTCGTCGTGAGCTTTTACGAATTTGCTCATTCGCGGAAAGATTGCCGTGCTAAGCGCGATCGCAAAAAGCGCGAGTGGCAGCTGAAATATGCGGTTGGCGTAGTAAAGATAGCTGATACTGCCGCTAGCAAGGAAGCTCGCAAAAAAGGTATCTATAAACGAGCTTAGCTGAAGCGCAGACGCACCGAGCACGCCCGCGAAAAAATTTTTATAAAAGCCCTGCGTTTGTGCTTTATCGCCTCGCGCAAGCCGCGCAAAGCCGCCTGTTAAGACGCGCAACATACCGGTGAACTTCAGCGCATAAACGTGCACCGCAAGCTGTAAAAGCCCGCCCGCTACGACGCCGAAGCTAAGATAGAGTACCGCTGTAGCGCCGTCTTTGCCGCGAGCTAGCAGAAGCGCCGCGATCATCGATAAATTTAAAAGCGCGGTCGAAAACGCCGTCGTAGCGAAGTGGTCGCGATACTGAAGTAGCGAAGCAAAGAGCGTAACGACGAAGATAAACGTAAGGTAGAAAAAATTTATCCGCACGTAGGGCACCGCAAGACCGATCTGTTCGGCGCTAAATCCGTATGCCAAAACTTTAGTAAAAACGGGCGCGGCAAGCAGCACGAGCGCCGTTAAAAGCGCGATGAAAATGCTAAATTTAATAAGCACCGCTGCGGCAAAAATTCCTTTTTTACGCGCGGCGGTGAAGCTAGGCAAAAACGCCTGCGTAAAGGCTCCCTCGCCGAATAGTCTGCGGAAAAGATTGGGCAGTTTAAACGCTACGAAAAATAGATCGCTATAAATCCCCGCGCCCAAAACCGATGCGGTAAGCAGGTCGCGCACGAAACCCAAAACTCGCGAAACCAGCGTGCCTGCGCTATTTGTAAAAAAGCCTCTGAGCATAAATCTCCATTAAATTTTATAAAATGCCAAGGTTGATTATATTATAATTTCCCCTATTTTTTGATTTTGGAGAGAAATTTTTGCGGAATTTAGCCTTTTCGCTCGAAAGCTCGGGCGGGAAAAACACCTTATCGCTACGCGGGCAGTGGAACTATAAAAGCTCGCGCTCCCAGCTACTTGCGCTAAAAAAAGCGGTAAAAAATCTAAACGAGCTGGAGCTAAGCTTAAGCGAAATTTCAAATTTAGACTATTTCATGGCGCTGATGATCAAAAACGCCCTTGCCGGCAAGCGGGTTAGCCTTGTGGAGGATAGCTGCAAAGCCGCCAAAATTCTAAGCTTTATGGATGATAAAACGATCGATTTTAGCTACGTGCCTGAATCTCGCAGGCTAAATTTTTTAGCGCAGATCGGACTTTATTGTCATCTTGGAATTTTAGGCTTGCTAAGCCTTGCAAGCTTTTTAGGCGAGTTTTTTTCCAAACTCGCGGCTTTTATAATTCATCCGATGAAATTCCGCTTCAAAGAAACCGTAAATTTCATCAAAGATAGCGGAATAGACGCGCTTTTCATCGTCTCATTGACAGCATTTTTGATCGGTATCGTGCTTGCTTACATAGGCTCGGATATGCTTTCTAAATTTGGTGCCAGCATCTATATCATCGATATAATGGGCGCTTTGACCCTCCGTGAAGTAGCGCCTCTAATCGCTGCTATCGTTATCGCGGGTCGCTCGGCTTCGAGCTTTACGGCGCAGATCGGCGTGATGAAGATCACCGAAGAGATCGATGCGATGAGGACTATGGGCTTTGATCCGTTTTATTTTCTTGCGATGCCGCGCATTATCGCGATGGTACTAATCATGCCACTAGTCATTTTTATCGCAGATTCGGTAAGTATTTTTGCTCAGATGATCGTGTGTGACGCGTATTTAGACATAGCCTTTAGCGATTATTTGGATAGATTTAAGGCTTCTGTAGAGCTTAGGCATTTTTTAGTAGGTATGATTAAAGCGCCGTTTTTCGGGGCATTCATCGCTATCATCGGCTGCATGCGGGGTTTCGAGGTCAAAGGAAATACTCAAAGCATCGGCGAATACACTACCATTAGCGTCGTAAATGCGATATTTTGGGTCATTGCGATCGACGCGGTATTTGCGGTTTTGTTTTCGGAAATCGGACTATGAGCGAGCAAATGCAATCTAGTGGGACCTCCAAAATCATAGTCGCGCGCGATGTTACTACTGCGTACGGATCGCGCATTATGCACGATCGTGTAAGCTTTAGCATCAAAAGGGGCGAAATTTACGGCTTTTTAGGTGGCAGCGGCAGCGGCAAAACGACATTAATGAAAACCCTCATATTTTTAAAGCGACCGCAAAGCGGAGAGATTAAAATTTTCGGGCGCGATATTTGGCGCGCGAGCGAGGCGGAGCAAAACGAGATCCGCCTAAAATGCGGCGTGATGTTTCAGTTTGGCGCGCTTTACAGCTCGATGAGCGTGCTCGAAAATGTAGGCGTACTGCTGCGCGAATATTCTAAATTTAGCGAGCGCGAGATAGATGAGCTATCGATGTTTTGGATCCAAAAGGTGGGACTTAAAAAAGAGGCTGCCGCGCTTAGCCCAAACGAGCTTAGCGGCGGTATGAAAAAGCGCGTAGCGCTGGCTCGCGCGCTAGCACTTAGCCCTGAAATTTTATTTTTGGACGAGCCAAACTCAGGACTTGATCCGCTCAGCGCCAGAGCCCTTGATAGGCTTGTTTGCGAGCTTAGAGACAGCCTTGGCGTCACGGTCGTGATGGTGACGCACGATGTAGATAGTATCTTTGACATTTTGGATCGGTTTTTGATCGTGGATAATCAAAAAATCGCTTTTGAAGGAAGCATCGAGGAGATTTCAAGCCTAGAGAATAACCCGCTTGAAGAGCTATTTAAGATGAGGCAAAAGGATTGAGCTTTGAAATTTATTTAGTCGAAATACATGTCGCGATGGGTAAAATCGGGTAAAATTTAGATAGGTGCAAGCTAAAATTTTAAAATAGCGGCGGGAAAATTTTAAACCTAGCGAGGAATTCCAGGCTCCGCAGGGCTTAAATTTTAAAATTTAGACTTTAGCGGCTCAATCGAAATTTTAAAATTTAGGCGGGTCGCGTTTAAGGGCGCATTTATTGGATAGTACGTAAATCTTTAAAATTTTAGCGAGTAAGCGGCGCTAAATTAAACCGGAGCGGTAAAATTTACGCTAAAATACAGCGCGGCGATATTTTGAAATTTCAAAATGCACGCTAAGCTTTAAAATTTAAACTCAGATGATTCTGCAAATTTTGCGGCTATTTGAGAAAGTGCTAAGTTTTAAAATTTAAGCCTAAATGGCTATTTTAAGGCATATCGCGGGGCTTAAATTTTACGCTCTGAAATTAGGAGAAAAGATTGGAAAATAGAACTTCATACACGATAGTAGGCGCATTTGTTATGATCTGTGTCGCGGCTCTTACGGCGTTTATGTGGTGGATGCTTACTAAGACCGACCGCGGCGAGAGCTACCGCTCCTACTATATCCACACAAAAGAGCTTCCCGTAGGCATCAAGGAGAATTCTGAGGTTAAATTTATCGGCGTAAATGCGGGCATTATTAAAAGCATCGACTTTGCCGATATCGAAAATGCGATTATTGAGATTGAAATTTCAGTAAAAAGCAAGCTACCGATCTCGCAAGATAGCGTCGCTAAGGTAGAATCTCAAGGCATCAGCGGAATCGCGTTTATAAATATCACGAAAGGAAGCGGCAAGCTTTTCCCGCCGAATGATAAAAAGCCGATAATTGCACTGGATAAAACGCTTCTTGATAAAATCGGCTCTAAAGCTGAAGTCATCACCGATAGCGTGAGTGAGATGATCTTTAAGATTAATGGGCTACTGTCTAAGCAAAATACCGATAAAGTGGATAGAATTCTATCTTCGATGGATAAATTTAGCGCTGAGCTAAGTGATGAGAAAAAATTCCAAAGCCTAGACGCACTGCTTGCTAACGTAAATACTCTCATAGCAAATTTAAACGAGCGCGAGAAGGAGCTAGACGCGCTGCTAGATAATCTAAACGCTTTTGCCGTGAGTGCTGCCAATCTATCGAATTCACTGGATAAAACCGCAGGCATCATCACTAAGCGTATCGATCGCGGCGAGTACAATCTAAAAGCAATCTTGGATCCTACGCTTGAGGAGGCAAAAAACACTCTTGGCGAGCTAAAAAAATCACTTAGAGAATTTCAAGGCGCGATGTTTAGGCTAGAGGACAATCCTTACGATTTCTTTTTTAAAGACACTTCTAAAAGCGCGGATCGCGACGATAAAAAGGAATAAAGATGAAAAATTTTATAAAGTTTACGCTTGCTGCGACGCTGGCGGCGATATTTTTAGGCGGCTGCTTAGCTAAGCAGGCTAAGCCATACACCTACTACGAGCTGCGTTATGATCAAAAGCGCTGCGTAAATCCTAGCGGTGCGCGCAAAAATATCTTTATCGATACCATCACGGCGACAGATCTCGTCGATAGGCGCGACATTTTAATAGTGGATTTTAGAAACCGAACGCGGTTCGCAAGCGACGCCAAATTTATCACGATGCCTAGCGAGATGGTATATAAGGCGCTGCTTGATGCGGCATTTTCCACCTGCTCGCTAAATCCGATCTTTGTGCCAAAAGAGCGGGATTTGCGCCTAAAAACCAGTATCGTAGCGCTTCAGATCAATAACGATCAGGCAACCGTCACCATGGGGTATGAAATTTTAAATTCTTTAGAAAGCATAAAATCGGGCATCGTCACTAAGCGCGTTTTCGTGCCTGATCCCAGCTCGCAAAGCATTTATAATGCTCTAAATTTAGCGCTTAATGAGAGCATAAACGAAATTTTAAAGGCTCTTAGATGATAGCGGCGATCGAAGGAATTATCACGCGTAAGGAGCCCACTGCTTGCGTCATTAAATGCGCTAGCGGCGTGAGCTACGCTCTTTCATTGTCATTAAATACCTCCGCGAAGCTCACGCAGGGCAAGCTGACCGAGCTTGCGTGCGTACAAATTCTGCGCGAGGATGCCGATTTGCTGTACGGGTTTTTAGACGAGAGTGAAAAAAAGATGTTTGAAACCCTAATCAAACTTAGTGGCGTAGGTGCAAGCACGGCAATGGCGGTTTGTTCGACGCTCGCTCCGCAGGATTTTGCGCGTTGCGTAGCTACGGGGGATGCTGCGACGCTAACTTCAGTTCCGGGCATCGGCCCAAAGACCGCTAGACGGATCATTGCTGAACTAGGCGATGCGAAGCTAATGGAATTCGGTCCTAGCGAGACTTATAAAAACGAAGCGGCATCCGCGCTACAAAGCCTTGGATTTAAGCGCGATAAGATCAATCAAATTTTAGCAGGCTGCAGCAGCACGAATACGTCAGATCTTGTCAAAGAGGCGTTAAAAAAATTAGCGTAGAAAATAAAATTTGAAGGAAAGCAATGAAATTTGGCATAGTTTTTGGAGCTCAAAGCTACGAGCACGAAGTAAGTATCATCTCGGCAATTGCCGTTAAAAATGCCCTAAAAGGCTGGGACTTGGAGTTTGTATTTTGCGATAAAAATCGTAAATTTTACCGCATCGAGGATAAAAATATGCGCGCGGCATATTTTAAGCAGGGCAGCTATGCTAAAGCAAAAGAGCTTAGCATCGGTGCGGGCGGATTTTTTGAGAGTGGAATGTTTAGCAAAAGCATGCTAGAAGTCGGCACATATATCAATCTAATCCATGGCTGCGATGGCGAGGATGGCAAAATGGCAGCGCTATTTGAGTTTTTTGGCATCCCTTATATCGGACCTCGCATAGAAGCTAGCGTTCTAAGCTATAATAAAATTTTAACCAAGCACCTAGCTGCAATCGCAAATGTAAAAACCCTGCCGTATGAGATCGTAAATCGTACTAGTCTGCCTAATTTTAATTTCCCGATCATCGTTAAGCCCGCCCATTTGGGCTCTAGCATCGGAATTTCGATAGCCAAGAACGAAAGCGAGTTTAGCTATGCGCTGGATCAGGCTTTTGAGCTGGACGATAGCGCGATCGTAGAGCCATACTGGGAAAACGTAAAGGAATTCAATCTCGCAGGCGCTAAAATAGACGGCAAAATCGTATTTTCAAACATCGAAGAGCCGAAAAAGGAGGGCTATTTAAATTTCGATCGTAAATATTTGGATTTTTCGCGTAGTGGCGCGATCGAGCCCGCTCGTCCTGGCGCTTTGCTAGAGGGTAAGATGAAAGACGCCTTTACGCGGCTTTATAACGCAGGATCATTCGATGGCGCGCTCATCCGCTGCGATTTTTTTGAAAAAGAGGGCGAAATTTATCTAAACGAGATAAATCCAAATCCTGGCAGTCTCGCAAACTACCTATTTGATGATTTCTCCGAGGTTTTAGCAGCTCTTGCTTCATCGCTGCCGCCAATGAGGCAGATCCCTGTAAGCTACGAGCTGATCACCAAAATCACCGCTAATAAGTAGCCAATCGTTTAAAATTTTACGCTAAATTTTGCGTAAAATTTTACTCCAAAAGGTCGAGTTATGATAAATCAAGACGAAATTTACACCGCTACCGAGATCGTGCGCAACTTCAGCACCGTTTTAAACAAGATCAAAAACCAAGAGATCAAAAAAGCCCTGATCGTCAAAAACAACAAATTCGAAGCCGTGATGATCAGTATGAGCGAGTTTGAGCGGCTCGAAAAAGCAGTCGAGCTACTCAAGGCCGTTTACGCTAAAAGGAGCAGCGGTGGCGAGTAAGGAGCTCGTCTGCGGCGGCGAGAGCTACAAGATCAGCTACGAAATTTCAAATTTACAGCGTGCCGAATATATTTTGGTGCTGCACGGCTGGGGCGCAAACAAGGCGCTTATGTCTCGGGTTTTTTCAGATAAATTTCGCCGTTACGCGATAGTGTGCGTCGATCTGCCGGGATTCGGCGCCAGCTCGCAGCCCGCACGCGCCCTTGGCAGCGAGGATTATGCAGAGATTATGCGCGCCTTTATCTCAGCTTTGGGCGGGCAACCCGCGGCGATCATGGGGCACAGCTTCGGCGGCAAGATCGCTGCATTGCTAGCTCCGCGCAATCTCATACTGCTAAGCAGCGCCGGTATCATCGAACCCAAGCCCTTTGCAGTGCGCGCCAAAATCGCGATTTTTAAAATTTTAAAAAGACTTGGACTGGCGGGGCTTTGGCGCGCGTTTGCGAGCAAGGATGCCGCAGGTATGAGCAAGACGATGTATGAGACGCTAAAAAACGTCGTAAATGAGGACTTTCGCGATATTTTTTCCGCGCTAAGCCCGCAAAATGCGCTCATTTTTTGGGGCAAGGACGATCGCGCCACTAGCCTAAAAAGTGGCGAGCTGATCCACTCGCTCGTCAAAAACAGCAAATTTTATCCGCTCGCGGGGGATCACTTTTTCTTTTTGCAGAGCGCGGAATTTATCGGCGAGCAGATCGAAAAGGAGCTTAGCGGCAGCTAAATTTAAAGATTTGGCGCCGCGCTAAATTTAAAGCGAAACGCGATTTGGTGTAAATTTTAAAATTTGGCCGCGAAATTTTAGCGCTGCTAAAAATCGCGCTTTAGATATAAAAACAGATCGTGCGAAAGGCAAGAGCGGGCGCATTTTAAAAAGCATTTCGATGCGGCGCTTTAATACGGCTCACCTCGCGTTTTAAAATTTTGCGGAGTGTTTGCGTAAAGATCGCAAACCGAAGCGTAAATTTAGATTATAAAGTCGCGAGCACGCGGCACATATTTAAAATTTAGCGGTATAAAATCCGCTCTTTGGGCTCGTGGTATAAAACGCAAAGCTCAAATTGCGGCGTGCTGCGTTAAATTTTAAAATTTTAACGCAGCAGCGGATCGTTTCTGCTCTGTGTTTGCGATTATGGTGGCCGTACAAGACGCGCCGAAACCGTGTATGTGTGCCGCAAAGCGAGTAATTAAATTTAGTCGCACAACCGCGTCATGTATTTGCCGAGACACAAGGTCTATGTGTCGTAAATAATGCAAATCATCGCGCGAGGCAGGGCGCGATGTCGCAAGATACGCAGCGTGCGAAAATTTCAGGTCGCGGAGAGATGAACGCGGAGCGGTATCGAAAACGCAGGCAGGGCGCAGCAGCGTAAATTTATCGAACACGCGACTCGTGCAGCTTTCGCGAGAGTGTGAATTTGCGAGCTAGCGAAGTTTGCAAAAATAGAATTTGCAAAGCGAGAATTCGTAAAATTTGCAAATGAAGTCGAATGCCGGTTAGCCCGAGCTCGCCGCGTTTTGCCCGCACGGGCTTGCAAGGCGGGCGCGCAAACTTATAAAAAGGAATTTTAAAAGATGAATATAATATTTTTGATCGCGCACGCGGCATTCGTCCTGATGCTCGGCTTTTATCTGATCACCTGCCTGCAGTGGTTTTCGTACAAGCCCGCGCGCATCATCTTTCACTTTACCAAGCCCGCGTGGCACCTCTATTTTTTGATTTTGCCGCTGGCGGCGTATTTCGGCTGCGAGATCGCGGCGGGCCTCTGTGCGGCTAAATTCGGTTTAGCATCCCTCTATACCCTGCGCGCTGCTAAAATTCTAATCGTCGCAGCCTACGCGCTAGCGCTTTATTTTTGGCAAAGAGGGCTTGATAAAAAGCTCGTCTTTACGCCGCGCGTGAAGCGATTTTTTGCGATTTTGGCGGTTTGTGTGTTTAGCTTTAACGCCGCATTTTATGCCGCGGGGGGCCCGATTTTGCCGATCTTTTTGCCGCTTGGCGCCGCTCTTGCGGCGAGCTTTGCTTACGAGCGGGCGCAGGCTGCGAAATTTAAGGCCGCCGCGCGCAAAAAACTAGCCCAGATGCCTTCTCTTACGATCATTCAGATCACCGCGAGCTACGGCAAGACGAGCATTAAAAACTTCTTGTATCAAATTTTAAAAAGCGACTTTCGCTGCTACAAGACGCCGCGCTCGGTAAACACGCTAGCAGGGCTCGTGCGCGACGTAAACGAGGCGCTGCCCACAGATACGCAGATCTACATCGCCGAAGCAGGCGCCAGGCTAAGCGGCGACATCGCCGAGATCACCGAGTTTTTGGCGCCGCAGATCGTCGTCGTGGGCGAGATCGGCGCGCAACACATCGAGTATTTCAAAAGCATCGAAAACATCCGCAAAACCAAGCTTGAAGCGCTAATAAGCGCGCGACTAAAGCATGCGTTTTTGCACAGCTCCACGCAAAAAAGCGCGGACGAGCGCGTCACAATCTACGACGAGGGGCTGGAAATTTGCGGCGCGGATCTGGACGGAATAAAATTTAGCCTTAGCTTGAGCGATGATGAAAGCGGTGCTAGCGGCGAAAATTCTGTGCCGCGCGCAGAAACATCCGCCGCAGAAGGCGAAGGGCAGGGCGATTTAAGCTTAGATGCAGGCAGTGCGGCATGTGCGGAAAAAGACAAAAATTCTAAAAATTACGGCGCCGATTTTGACGATGCAAATTCCATGTCCCGCGCCGAACGGAGCGAGCGAGAATTTTACGAACAAGCCGCTCGTGCCGCTAGCGACGATAAAATTTGCGGCGACAAAGAGCGGGGCGTGCAAGAGGCTCCAAACGGACGGAGAGAACAAGGAAAGAGGCATGAGTTTTTCGCGCCGATTTTGGGTAAATTTAACGCCGCAAATCTCGCCGCGTGTATAAAGATCGCGCGATTTTTGGGTCTTAGCACAGATAAGATCAAAAGCCGCGTTGCGCACGTCGGCGCCGTCGAGCACAGGCTTGCGCGGCTCGATGCAGGCGGCAAGATCATCATCGACGATAGCTTCAACGGCAATCTAAGCGGCATGCTGCAAAGCTACGAGCTGATGCGAAGCTACGGCGGCCACAAGGTCATCATCACGCCGGGCATCGTCGAGAGCACACGCGAGGACAACGAGACGCTCGCCGCCAAGATCGATAAAATTTTTGATCTCGCGATCATTACGGGCGAGCTAAATTCCGAGGTGCTGCAAAGTAGGATAGATCCAAAAAAGACTATCGTTTTGAAAGACAAGCGCGATTTGCAGCGGGTTTTGAGCGAAAATACGCACAGCGGCGATCTGATTTTGTTTTCAAACGACGCACCGAGCTTCATTTAAGCGGCTTTGGCGATACGGCTTGTTTTGCCTGACGCCATACTACGCGATTTAGCAGGCGTATTTTTGAGCAAAGGCTTTGAGCGGGTATGGCGGGCGATTTATAAAGTGGCGCGACCCGATAGACGATTAGTTGAAGCTTGCGGCGCGATCTGTTTAAATAGATAGCCTGTGCGGCGAAATTTCGGCGCGCCGAGATCGGCTTGCGTTTGGTGGGTAAAATTTTAAATCAAATTTTAAAGGAAAGCTATGGATTTGCAAGAAAATATGCTGGGGCAGCTGCGAGCGTTAAGCGAGGAGAAGTTCGCGCAATTTTCGCAGCGCCTAATACCCGCGCCGCAGATTTTGGGCGTGCGCACTCCAGCGCTGCGTGCGCTTGCTCGCAAAAGCTTCGCCGCTTTGAGCACGGCGGATGAGGCGCGGCGCGAGCTGCAAAAATATAAGCCGGTTTTTCACGAGGAGTTCGTGCTAAAGAGCTTTTTTATAATGCTTTTTAAGCAAGATGAGACGAAATTTGCGCTTGCGAGCGATTTTATCAAAACGATGCCAAATTGGGCGGTTTGCGATATGTTCGCTCCGAAATTTAAGAACGCCGCTTTCGCGGATGCGCTGCTAAAGCAGGCCAAAAGCGGTGCGGACGAGTTTGAGCGGCGATTTTTCTACGTTTATTTTATGCGAAATATGGACGCGATCACGCCCGAGGAATTTTTTGAAATTTGTGCCGCCGAAAGCGACGAGCGGTACTACGTGCAGATGGGTGCGGCGTGGGCGATAGCCGAGATGTTTATTAAGCAGCGCGAGATCACGCTTGCGTTTTTGGAGAGCAAGCGGGCGGTTAAATTTATCCAAAACAAGGCGATATCGAAGATCCGCGATAGCTTTCGCGTAAGCAAAGCCGAAAAAGATGCGCTTTTGAAATATAAAATTTAGTCGCAGCGGAAAGTGGCGGAGGTAGTTAAAATTTCAGTTGCGCGCGGGGCTTGTCAGCCAAAATCGCGAGCTTTAAAACGTAAATTTAAGGAGAGAAAATGTTTAGTAAGGAATTTTTGGAGATTTTGAATTACGAATGCGCCGTGGGTATCGCTACTTGCGCGCACGGCGAGGCTCACATCAGCAATACGTGGAACAGATATCTCGTCATTAAGGGTGATCGCATCCTCATCCCCGCTGCGGGTATGAAAAAGACGCAAAGCAACGTGGAGGCAAATCCAAACGTCGAGCTTAGCGTCGCAACGAAGGAGCTAGCAGGCAGGTTCGGCGCAGGGCGCGGCTTTGTGGTGAAGGGCACGGCGCGCTTTATTGATAGTGGCGCGGAGTTTGAGGAAACGAAGGCGAAATTTCCGTTTGCTACGAGGCTACTTGAAATCACGGCTAGTAGCGTAAAACAGGTGCTGTAAGCCAAGCGGCGCAGTTTGGGTGGAATTTACGAATGAAATTCCCGATGAAATTTCGCCGCGAGCTTTGCGATGGAATTTTGCTGTGAAATTTTATCGATGGAATTTTAAAATTAGTAAAATTTTATCGACGAAACTTCGCTTCGCCGTAAAATTTTAAAGCGAGCGAAATTTTAAAGCGGATAAAATTTCAAAGCCTACAAAATTTCGAAGTTTGCAAGATCCGTAAGTCTCGCTCAAATTTTTAGAGCATAAATTTACGCATTGAAAGGAAAAGTATGAAACGATTAGAGGGTAAAACCGCCGTAATTACGGGCGGAAGTGACGGCATAGGGCTTGGCATCGCAAAGTGTTTTGCCAAAGAGGGCGCAAATTTGATCCTGCTTGGCAGAAGCGTGGAGAAATTAAAAATCGCGCAGGAGGCCTTGGGCGGTTACGACGTGAAAGCTTACGCAATAGAGGCGGATTTGGCGCAAAGCAAAACGATAAAAGACCTTTGCGAGCGCATTTTAGCGCTACCCCTTAAGATAGATATCCTTGTAAATAACGCCGGGTTGGGAAAATTCGTACCGTTTGAGGCGACCGACGAAGCGCTGCTGGACGCTCATCTAAACCTAAACGTCAAAGCGCCCTATCTGCTTACTCAGGCGCTTTTGGGCGCGCTTGCGACTAGCAAGGGCTGCGTGATCAATATCTCGTCGTATTTCGCGAACCGAATGCTCGTGGGGCGCACCACGACGGCGTATTCGATCACCAAAGGCGCACTAAATTCTTTCACCAAATCGCTTGCCTTCGAGGTCGGCAAACTCGGCGTGCGCGTTAATGCCATAGCGCCCGGAAGCGTGCTGACGCCGCAGTTTCAGCGAAATTTAAGCGCGCTTAGCCCGCAGGGGCGCGAGGCGTTTGAACAGATGGTGCAAAATATCTATCCGCTCGGCAAAATCGGCAGCGCGCAGGACATCGGCGATGCGGCGGTGTTTTTGGCGTCGGATGCGGCGAAGTGGGTCAGCGGCGCAATATTTGCGATAGACGGCGGACTTACGACGAATTAGCCGCGACCGAGCAGAATTTTGGGCGCGGATTTTGCAATATAAAATTTACAGAGGCGAATTCCGCCGCGAGAAATTTACCCCGTAGAATTTCGCGCGGCAAATTTGCAATGAAATTTAGCCGCGTAGAATTTTACGGCGACGAATACTGCGCGCGAAATTCCGCCGTGGCGAAAGCGCAAAATTCTGCAAGCCGCGCGAATTACAACGTAAATTTTAAAATTTACGTTGTAAAATTTTGCAGCACGCGGTTTGGGCTGAATCTCGCGCCGCAAAATTTTAAGCTGCGATAAAACGGCGCCTGCGGGGCTAAATTTAAAAAGCGGCGCCGGCAGCCGGCTTGAGATAAATTAGAAATTAAACGAGATTGGAGAGGGTTTGAGGGTTTTGTTTCTAGCGATTTTAGCGGTGTTTTTGCTCTCTTGCGCGGCGCTATTTAGCTCGTGCGCGGCTCCGCTGGCGCCCGCTGGTAACGCGCTTAGCGTATACGACATCTACTCCGTAGCGCGCGACCGCCGCAGCGTAAGCGAGGTCGCTAGCGACAAGCTCATCCAGACTAAAATCCAAAGCAAAATTCTATTTACCAAAGGCCTTAGCAGCTGGGATTTGGAGGTCGAATGCTTCTACGGTGAGGTCTATCTCATCGGGCTACTGGATAGCGAAGAGATGCGCGAGCCGCTGCTTGCTTTAGCTAGACAAACTGAAGGCGTGCAGCGCGTGCATACCTATCTGCGCGTCAAAAAGCCCGAATATCCGTGCAATTCGTTTGAAATTTTTACAAATTTAAAGAAAAATCTCTTTTCCGACACCGACGTTTCAGGCACTGCGGTGCGCGTGGCGATCGTGGGCTGCGACGTGGTATTTAGCGGCGTAGTAACGGATATCGAGCACGAAAAGCACGCGATCTGGTACGCGACGCACGCGCCAGGGGTGCAGGACGTGTATTCGTTCCTGCGCGTGGTAAAGGAGTAGGGGCTTTGCGGTTAAATTTGATCGCTTCGGCAGGGCAAATTTAACCGCTTACGGCGGACTAAATTTAAAAAGATACGCGCTCGGTTCATTCGGTTTGCTTGCGGGGTGCCAGTGCGTATGAAAATTATAAATTTCGGCGCGCAAGATAACGTGGAATTTTAAAATTTGGCTCACGAGTGAGAGCATTAAGTAAATTTAAAGCCGCCTCAGACGATAATTTCGCAGATAAAATTTACGCCGCAAGCGCTCGCCAAAAAGTAGCACCGGCGTGCCGATAAAAAGCACGCCGTGTTTAAATAACGACCAAATCAGAGGCGGCTCAAGCGAGCAAAATTTTAAAGCGTTGCGTTTTAAAAGTGCTAAATTTAAAGCGAGCCGCCGAGCTAAATTTAAACGTAACGCGCGCATTGCGAGCGAAAATGAGCTAAATTTAAAATCGCGTTGCCGTTATCGGCAAAATTTCAGCGACATGACGCGAGCGCTCGCGCTAAAACATACGATCAAAATGCCCCAAAGGGCGCAAAATTCAGTAAATTTAAGGAGAGAAAATGAGCCAAAGCCAAAAATGTACGTACCAAACCGCGTGCGAGCTGTCTAACGTGAGGCTGATCAAGCACCCGCTGATCGAGCATAAGCTCACGATCCTGCGCGATCGGGAGACTGATCCGTTTCAGTTCCGCATGCTCGTCGATGAGATCAGCTATCTGATGATGTTTGAGGCGACGCGCGATCTGGCGCTGCGCGAGGTGAGCGTGCATACGCCCGTGGCGCAGACCAGCGCGTATAAGCTCGCCACAAAGATCATGATCTGCCCGATTTTGCGCGCCGCGCTGGGGATGCTAGATAGCGTATTTAAGCTCATACCGGATGCCAGCGTGGGATTTTTAGGCTTTCAGCGCGACGAAAAGACCGCGCAGGCGGAGTTTTTTTACGCCAAACTGCCCGCAGACGCCGCAGAGCGCACCGCGATCATCATCGATCCGATGTTTGCGACCGGCGGTACGGCGATAGACGCGGTGAAATTTCTGCTGAAAAACGGCGTTAAAAAGATCAAATTTATCTCCATCATCGCAGCGCCAGAGGGGCTTCATAGATTTAGCGAGATCTACCCGCAGGTCGAGGTTTTCACCGCGGCGATCGACGAGAGATTAAACGAGCAAAAATATATCGTGCCGGGTCTTGGAGACGCGGGAGATAGGGTGTTTAATACGATGTGAATTACGCGGCGAAGGACTTTGCGCCGCGTTAAATTTGCGCGATAGTATTGGCGATAAATTGATCGGCAGTAAACTTTACCGGCAATGGAATTTTACGCGATACGAAATCTATTTATAAATATGCGGGTTGTCGCTGCTCGGAATTTCGCACCGCGATAAATTTGGCAAGGCGCGTATTTTTACGGCGCGCGCAATACGTAGTAAAATTTTAAATTTCGCAGCGCCGTAAATTTGAAGCGCTTTAAAATTTTAACTCGTCGTGGAATTTGCGGCATTTTAAAATTTGTTAAATAAAATTTGAGCTCCGCGATGTATAAAACGCGTAAATTTTAGAGTAACGCAAAGGCGAAATAGGGTGGTGCAATTTTATTATCGCCGAATTTTGCCGTAGAATTCTACCCGCGTAAGATTTTGCGGGGAATTCGCCGCGTTAAAACCATGCAACAGAACGGGAGTGAAATTTTAAAATTTAATCCCGCAAGTTGCGGTGTGAAATTTTACGGCTGCCCGCACCTCAAAAATTTACAAATCGCAAAATTTACAAAAATCGCGCAGCGAAATTCTTACCAAGCAATCCGATAAAGAAGTCGTAGCAGGCGGCGCGTCAGACGTACGCGAGGAGTAAAATTCTTACCCAAACCGATCCACCCGCGCTAAAATGAAATTTCAAATTTAGCGAGCAAAATTCTGCCTTACTTCACCAGCCCCGCTTCCCTTAAAAAGCAGCTCGGCTCGTAGCTAACTTTTCTGATCTTATCAAATTTCGCGTAGCTTAGCACAAGCTCGTCGCGCGCTCTGGTAACCGCCACGTAAAAGAGCCGCCGCTCCTCCTCTAGGCTGCCGCCCATCGCCATTAGCTTGAGGTTCGGGAAGCGGTTTTGCGCCAGATCGATGAGATAGACGCTGCAAAACTCAAGCCCCTTGCTTGCGTGCACGCTGAGCAGATTTACCCCTTCGCCCTCGCTCATCTCCTTTGCGCCCAGAGTTATGAAATTATAAAAGCTCTGCGGATCCGCGTATTTACCGGCGATCTGCTCTAAAATGCCGCATTTATCGTAGATGCGGGAGATCTCATCCTTTTTGCGCTCATCGTCTATCTTGCCGTTTTTTAGCGTCGCGCGCTTTGTCGCGATGAAATCCGCCACAAGCGAGAAAAGGCATGAGTTTTTGATCTGCGAGATCAGCGTAGCGGACCTTGTAGCGGAGCCGCTTTTTTTAAAAATTTTATAAATTTCGTGCAAAAATACGGCGCCGCCCTCGGTGATTTTATTGTGTTTTAGCACCGGATGCGAGCGAAAAAACTCATCAAATTCCAAAGCCTCAAAGCGCGATACCGAGCCGATAATATCCACATCGTCAAAAAGTCCGAGCTGGTAGTTTTTCCTCTTTTTTTCAAAAATTTTAACGCTCTCATCGGGGCGCAAAAGCCCTGCGTGAATGCTTCCGTGCCCAAGCGCGATTAATGCGTCGAAAAGCTCCTTGCTTAGCGCGCTGCCGACGCCTCTTGCGTATTCGCACGTACTCATAAAGGCCATCATATCTTTTGGGTTTATTATCATCGCGAAGATGTCCGTAAAGACCTTGATCTCGCGGCTTTCAAAAAAGCTCACGCCGCCTTTTCGCTTTGCGCCTATACCGAGCTCCTTAAGCGCGACCTCGACGCCGTCGGCGCTGGAGTTGTTGCGAAAGATGACGGCGATCTTTTCGCGCGGCACTCCGCTTTGTGCGATCTGTGCGGCTACGTGGGCGTATTGCGCCGCCGTATCGTCGTAAACATGCAGCCTAGGCGCGCTAAATTTTCCCTCGCGGCCCACGATCAGCTTCTTTTCGTAAAGGCGCGGATTGTTCGCGATGACGCGATTTGCAAGCGCTAAAATCGCCGAGCTTGAGCGGTAGTTGATATTCAGCGCGTAAATTTTAGCGTCCGCAAAGCGCTTGCCGAAGCTGCCGATGATGTCGATGTTTGCGCCGTTGAAAGCATAGATGCTCTGATCAAAATCGCCGACGCAAAAAAGGCTTTTCGTCGCAAAGGCATCGATGAGGCTTCCTTGCAGCGAGTTCGTGTCCTGATACTCGTCCACTAAAATTTCATCAAACCGCAGCGGCGCGCCCTTTTGCAGCTCGCGGCGCATCTTTAGCAATACGTCGTTGAAATCGGCGTAGTTAAATTTCGCCTTTTCCTCTTCAAACTCGCGCAAAATATCTGCGTAAATTTCGGCAAATTCCGCCTGATCCTCGTAGTTTTTGCTAAACCACGTCGCAAAATCCGCGCTCATCTCTTTGTTTTGATACAGCGAGTACACGTCGTACAGATACGCCCCGCCGTAGGGGCGCGTGTCGCTTACGTGATAAAATTTGCGCCTTTCTACGAGGCTTTTTAGCAGCGTCTTTAGCTCGGCGGGCTGCTTTAGGATCACGCCCTTGCCCAGCTCGCGAAGTAGGGCGTAGGATACGGCGTGAAAGGTGCCCGCGACAATTGCGGAGGTGATTTTTTTATCAAAATGCCGCTGCAGCCTCGCTATCATCTCGCTCGCGGCTTTATTCGTAAAAGTAAGAAGCAAAATTTTTCTAGGACTCGTGCCGAGATTTAGCAGATGAGCAATCCGAGCGACGATGGTGCTGGTTTTGCCCGTGCCTGCGCTTGCGATTACTAGATTGTGCCCCGCAGGAGCGGTTGCTGCGGCGTATTGTTCGGTGTTTAGCTTAGCTAGAGCGTCCAAGATTATTCCTTTGCAAAAAGGCGCCATTATAGCCTAAAATCATTAAAATTCTTTGATATAATTGCGCGATGAAATTTCTAAAATTTATGTTAAAAATCGCGCTATTTTGCGCATTTGCATTCGCTCTGTTTTTGATCCTAGACGCGCTTTATCCGCTAAATTTGGATATGCTAAATAAGCAGAAGAGTAGAATTTTATATGACCGAAACGGCGAAATTTTAAATATGCAGATCAGCGACGATCAAATTTGGCGCTTCTACGCAGCCGCAGACGAGATACCGCCGCGGCTGAAACAAAGCGCGATCTACTTTGAAGACCGCTATTTTTACTACCATTTCGGCGTTAATCCAGCCTCGATCCTGCGCGCGGCTACGTATAATTTTACGCAAAATTTTACTAAAAAAAGCGAGGGTAACGTCGAGCGCGTCGGAGCCTCGACGATTACGATGCAGGTTGCGCGTATGATGCGCCCCAAACAGCGCAGCTACAAGAACAAAATCATCGAAATTTTCAACGCCTTTCAGCTGGAGTGGCACTTCAGCAAGGATGAAATTTTAGGAATGTATTTCAACCTCGCCCCATACGGCGGCAACATCGAGGGAGTCAAGACCGCGGCGTATTTTTACTTCAAAAAGGACCTGCGCGAGCTTAGCAACGCTCAAATCGCGCTTCTTAGCGTGATCCCGAAAAACCCTAACAAAAACCGCCTAGACCGCAGATCAAACATCAACGCGCTCAAAAACCGCCTAATTTCTCAGCTGCGAGAGGGCGGCGTGATCTCGCAGAGCGAGTACGAGCGCGCTCTTGCCGAGCCGTTTTCGCCCAGGCGCTACGCAGCGCCCAATTATGTGCCGCATTACGCGCTACTGGCGTTTAACAATTATAAAATGCAGAATTTTACCGTCAAAGATGACGTAAATTTCACTCAAAATTTAGAGCAGGTCGGAGCGCCCGGCGGGGCAGCTGGGCAAGCAAGTTCGTCTGCGCACCGAGCCGCGGCGGTAGAGTTAAATTTTTCGGACGCGGCTGGTGCCGAATCAAATTTTACGGCTGCGGCGAAGGTTGGGGCGAATTTATCAAGCGCCGCAAACGCGCAGGCGGAAGTGGATTTGAAAGAAATGAATCCCAAAGAGGCGGATTTTAAAACTAATGCGCCGAAGAGTTTAAATTTAGGCGGAACGAGCTTAAATTTAAACGAGCGCGAAGTCGCAGAATCGCAGGCAAGCGCGAAACCGAATGAACCAAAAAGCGTAAAATCAAATGAACGAGAGGGCGCAAATTTGGATGAGAGGCAAGATTCAATTAATGCTGCCCGTCCGTCGCAAAACTCGCAAAGTCTAAATTTAAACGAGCAACGAGGCGCTGCGCGTTTGCCGCAAAATCCGCAGGCAGATACAGATTCAGATAAAGGGCAAACCGAGTATCCGCCGCAAAATCCGAATGCGGATATAAATTTAAACAAGCGGCAGAATGTCGTCAGTATCGCGCATCCGCACCAAGACCCGCAAAATTCGCAAGATCTAAATTTGAACGAGCAACGAGGTGCTGAGCGTTTGCCGCAAAATTTCCAGGCAGATGCAAGCTCTGGCGAGCGGTTGCACGTAAATTTTAGTGCGCAGACAAATTCCGCTTCAGGCACTAGGACGCAAACAGATTCTACTTCAAACGCTAAAATGCAGACAGCTTCTGCTGCAAGCGCCGAATCGCGGGCAAATCCCGCTCCCAATGTCAAGGTGCCGCAAAATTTCGCTTTAGCCACCCAGGCGCAGATAAATTCCGATCCCAACGCCAAGACGCAGGAAAATTCCGCAAACTCTAAAGGGGGCGCGCAGCCTAAGGAGCAAACCGCGCGAGCGCAGGAGCTTGCGCGCCTTAGCGAGGGTAAAATTTATTCGAGCTTGGATCTGAAAACCCAGATCGCGCTTGAGGGCTTTTTGAAAAGCGAGATCCTCTCTCTGCGCGATAAGGGCGTTAGAAACGGCGCTGCGGTGCTGATCGATAACGAAAGTATGAGCGTGATCGCCTATATCGGCAGTCACGATTTTAGCGCCAATGAGGGGCAAAACGACGGCGTGCGCTCGCAAAAAAACGTGGGCTCGACGCTAAAGCCTTTCATCTACGCCAAGGCCCTGCAGCACGGGCTCATCACCCCTTCAAAAAAGCTGATCGACGCGCCGATAATCTTCGCGGGCTACGTGCCGCGCAACTACAACCAGAGCTTCATGGGCGCAGTGAGTGCGACGGATGCGCTAAGTCTAAGCCTAAATATCCCTGCGGTGAAGCTAAATTTGATGCTTGAGGACGACGGGCTGTACGAGATGCTTAGTGGCGTGCATCTGGCAGAGTTTAGCAAGGATTATTACGGCGCAGGTATCGCTCTGGGAAGTATTTCGATGAGTCTAATGGATCTTACTCGCCTTTACAGCGCGTTTGCAAACGGCGGAAAGCTACGAAAGCTCGAAATAGCGGGTGTAAAGATCGGCGACGATGCGCAAATTTTAACCCCGCAGAGCACCTATATCGTAACGCAGATGCTAAGAAACGCGCCGCGCTCCTACCTCGGCTCGGTGTGGCAAAACACCCTAAACGCGCCGCCTCTGATGTTTAAAACGGGCACGAGCGCCGATGCGCGCGATCTCTACACCGTCGCGCTCACGCCGAAATTTACTCTCGGCGTCTGGCTGGGAAATTTCGATGGCTCCAAGACTAGGGATCTTAGCGGCGGCGTGAGTGCGGCGAAGGTGGCATTTAATATGTTTGCCTTCCTCGATAAATCGGGCATGCTAGGCGAGGTGGAGTTTGCGCGCCCCGCGGGCGTGAGCTTGCGGCGGGTATGCACCGACGCGTACCGTGAAAAGGAGTGCGCGCAAAGCGCCGACGATCTTACGATCGATGGGGTTGAGCCCAACGAGGAGTGCGAAATTTACGGCACGAGCGAGCTTTTTTATCTGCTAAAACAAGGTCTGATCGATCTGCAAAAGGTGCGCGCGGGAAGGTGTGCGGCTAAATTTGTCGCCGTAAAGCCCGTGCTAAACGATATCAACGCCAAAACCTACGAGACCGGCGCGGACGGCACGCTGCGGCTTAAGGTGCAGTGCACGGCGGTTTTCGGCGAGCGGGTATATATCAGACTAAGCGGCGGTTCGCGGGAGTTTATAGCGCTAAATTTCACCGCGTTTACGAGGGAGAATTCCGCGGATTTGGATTCCAAGCATTTTAGCGCGGCGCAGCAAGATAATTTAACGCCACAGAATTTAAAATCACAAAATCTTACGAAGCAAAATTCTGCGGGATGGAATTTCATAGCTAAAAATCCAGCCATACAGAATTTGGCGTCGCAAAATTCTATCTTGCAAAATTTTACAGAGCAGAATTCGGAGGCTGAAAATTTCACAGCGAAAAATTTTACGGATCGAAATTCCTCGCAGCAAAATTCCGCGGCACGAGATTTTACCACGCTAAGCCTAGCGCCTGCAAATTCTAAAGTTAAAACGGGAGAATATTTTGCGCGCACTAACGGCGAGGCTTTTACGCTTAACCTCGGCGCAGGGGATTTCGAGCTTGGCTGCTTGGACGAAAATGCAAATTTCGCTAAAGCAAATTTTAGAGTAAATGAAAGAAAATAAAAGGTTAATTTGTATATAATTTCGTAAAATTTTTGCAAAGGAATTTTATGAAGACAAAACTACTAAGCGCAGCGCTATTTTGCGCTTTGGCTAGCTTTGCTGCGGGCGTAGAGATCAAATACGCTAGCGGGGCTTACGAGATTAGTGGGGTGGACGGCAGTGGATTTAGCGTCACGCAAAAGCAGATCCTAAAATGCACTCCCAAAATCACGGGCACCTACGAAAGCGTGAGCGAGAGCTCAATCAGGCTCTATCCAAAGCCGATGCTTAGCGCCGGGGTTAATTATTCGTGCGAGGCGCGCGGGGTGCGCTTTGAGTTCGAGACAGAGCCTTTTAGCACCGAGCATATCGCGCTTCTACGTCCCGGGTTAGTGGCAATCAAATTTAACGATACGGTTAGCAAGGACGCGCTACAGCAAGCGACTAGAATTTACCGCGCGCAGAATTTAGCCCAAAACGACATATCCTACGAGCTTAGCTCTCACGATGATCGGAATTTTTTATTCAGCTTCGATCCTAAGGCACAAAACGTCGTATTGCAAATAGAATCTCTCACCTCAAAAGCGGGCGCAAAGCTGCAAAATCCGGTGGAGCTGCGCACGGACGAAGAGCCTTTTAACGACAGCATTAACGCTTCAAATTTAAGTGGCGTGCAGATTCGCCCCGCGGCTCTAAAAGACGGCTCGCTCGCAGCTAGAGTGTGTTTTCCTAACTATATGGACGAGCTGTCCGCCAAATACATAAGGATCGCAGGCGTGAGTAAATTTAGCCTCACTCAGCCGCGATATTATTATTACGACGAAGATGAAGAGGGCGGCGAAAGCGACGATCCTTCATGCTACTACTATGCAGATATAGTAAGCGACGAGTTTATGCCGAATAAAAGCTACGATATCAGGCTGCTAAAGGGATTCGGAGATAGCTCATATATCTTGCGAGACGAGATAAAACAAAGCGTAAAAATGGGCGATAGGCTGCCTTTTGTAGCCTTTAGTGACGAGAAAAATTTTATCCCAAAATCCGCTTCGTTGGCATTTAAAAGCTCAAACGTAAATGAGGTTAAAATTTCGATTGCTAAAGTCCCTGAGCAAAATTTTAGGTATTTTTTAAACTTTGAAAGCAACGAAGATAGCGTAGGTGGGCTAGCTAGCGAGATCGCGGTTAAGAGCTTCGATATAGGAGGCGCTAAAAACGCCGTTGCGGAGCATAAAATCGCGATGGATTTTAAAGGCTACGAGGATGGAATTTATAAAATCACGGCGTTTTACAAAGTGGGCGAAAAGATGCAAGAGGTTTCGCGCGTAGCCTATCTTAGCGACATTACGGCTCAAGTGGTGCTACTTGAGCGCGGCGCACTGATTTATACTTCTAGGCTTAGTAATGGCGAGGAGCTAAGCAGGGCGAAGGTTAAAATTTACAGCGATAAAAACGAGCTAATCGTAGAGGATAAAACGGACGGAGATGGAATTTTAAGATTAGAAAATATGGAAATTCTAGCTAAAAACCCGCGCTCTATCGAGATTAGCAAGGGGGGTGAGCATGCGTTCGTGCTATTTAATAACGCCGTTGCAAGCGTCGAGAAAACGATTACTGCAAAGCGTCCGTTTGTTTATCTCGCAAGCGAGCTAATAAGCCCGAACGAGCGGCTTTTAGGCACGATCGTGATGAAAAATCGCGATTTTAGCTCTTTAAAAAATACGCCGATTAAATTTAAAATTTACGATCCTAGCGGCACTGTGATCATCACGCGCGCGCAAAACACCGATGAGTTCGGCAGCGTTAAAATCGACGAGCTGATGGGCGAGAAAAGCGGCACTTACCGCCTAGATCTCATCTATGAGGATAAAATCATCGCTTCTAAAAGCTTCAGCGTAGAAAATTTCGTCCCAAACCGCATTAAAAATGAAATTCTCACTGCCAAAGACGAATATGGCGCAGATGAGATCATCACGCTAAAGCTAAGCTCAAACTATCTTGCAGGCGCGCCGGCTGGAGATTTGAAAGGCTCACTGGAAGCAAACGCCTATGAAAAAGAGCTGAAAATTAAAGGCTACGAGGGCTTTTCGTTTCTAAACGATCGCTTAAAGAAAAAGGGCGCTACGCAGCTTCGCAGGGCAGAATTTACGCTAAGCTCCGCCGGCAAAAAAGAGCTTGCACTCTCGCCGGCAGCAGCTGATCTAAATGTCTCTAACGCCATAAATATTCTACTAAATTTCAGCGTAACCGAGGAGGGCAAAAACGTAAACGCATATCGCAGCCTGAGCTATCTGCCTTATGATCGTATCGTAGGAATTCGCGCGAACAAGGATTTTATATCAAGCGGCGATAGCGTAAAATTCGGCTTTGCGCTACTAGATTCCAAAACCAAAACCGACGTCAAAGGCAAGATCGACGTTGAAATTTACCGCGACGATTTTACTTACGTTTATGACGGCAATAGATACGTCGAGCAAGAAAGCTTTAATCTCGTAAGCGCCGTTAGCACCGATGCGCGCGAGTTTGAGTATAAATTCCAAAACGGCGGCAATTATCTAATCGTCGCAAACGATTACTCAAGCGGCGCAAGTGCTGGCGTGCGCGTGGATGTAAGCGGCTGGGGATATTATGGACGGGTAAATGCTAAAGACGTTCAAAGCGCTAAAATCAAACTCGCAAGCGACAAGGTTAAAGCCGGAGATAAAATTAAAGGCGTCATCAATTCGCCGGTAGAAAGCGGCGTGCTAAATATCTCGCTCGTAGGAGAGCAGGTTTACGACTATAAAATTCTATCCGTCAAAGGCGGTAGCGCGGAATTTGAGCTTAGCGTGCCGGAGAATTTCGTCGGAGGACACATCAACGCTGTAATCGCGCGCGCTGCGACACCCGCTGCGATGCCGCTTAGAGCCTATGCAAACGTGCCGGTGGCGCTAGATGCGAGCTCGCACAAGGCTGGCGTGCAAATTTTAGCCGAGAAAAGCTACAAAAACGGGCAAAATGCGCAGATCAGCGTAAAAAGCGAGCCAAATTCCAAAGTCATACTATACGCGGTCGATCTTGGAATTTTAGATATCGTCTCACAAGAGGAGCTCGATGCATTTAAGGCGTTTGACGTTAGCGCGTATTTTGCGCTGCGATACTTCGACATTTACGACGATCTTAGCGTGTATCAAACTACTGCTAAAGAGCTAAGCTTCGGCGGAGACGGCGTGATGGCGAAAGCTAAACGAAATTTAAGCCCGGTCGAAAACAAAAAGCAGAAAAAATTTATCAAAATGCTGATCGCAAAAGCAGACGCAAACGGCGAGGCGAAATTTGAGCTTGCGATGCCGAAAAATTTCAACTCCACGATCCGTCTAAGCGCCATGGCTATCGGAGAGGCGGCTACGATCGGCTCTGCAAACGTCGAAGCCAAGGTCCGAGACGACGTCGTTATAAAGCCCGCCGATCTAACCTATATGGTGCGCGGTGATGAAATTTCCGTGCCGCTAACGCTCATCAATACGACTGACAAAGAGCAAAAGGCGGTCTTGAAAATCAGCTCATCTCCTTCGGTCGCTATAAGCGGCGGTGAGGCAAATTTCACGCTTAAACCGCTGGAGGTCAAGCACACGAACTTCACCGCGAGCGCGCTTGATATTGCAGATGCAAATATTAAATTTGATCTTGACGCAAACGGGCAAAAATTTAGCAATGATGTAGAATTTGACATAATCAGCCAGTTTCCGCGCTCGAAGCTATTTCACGTAAGCTACGGCGATAAGCCGGTAACTCTCAAAGTCGATCCGAGCTATAAAGAAATTTATACTCACATCAGTGCTACGCCTAATGCTTTTAGCCTAGCGGACGAGCTATATCTCTATCCTTACGGCTGCACCGAACAGCTTGCTTCAAGAATGATAGCGGTTGATTATGTCGCACGCAAAGACTCCAATAAAACCTTAACCAACCGCGTAAACGAGTATGCAAGTAGAATTTTATCTCGCCTCAAACCTAACGGCGATTTCGGTTACTGGAGTGCTCACGGCGTTACTAACTACTATGCTTCGATCTATGCAAGCGACGTTTTGCTAGAGCTTGATACGCGATATAAATTCCTTAGCAATAAGCAAAGATCGCTAATTTTTAGCGCGCTAAAATCAAGCTACAAAGATCAGGATACGCTCCGCATATACGCGGATTTCGTGCTAGATCAATACGGCAAACTGGACGATGATGAGATAAATTTCGTTTACGACAACGATCTTTATAAAGACTCGCCGATGGCTAGTATCGCCTTGGCTGCGATACTTAAAAAGCACAATATGACGACTGAGTTTGAATTTATGCTCGAAAAAATAGATGAGGCGAATTACGATTACGCTGATAACGGAGCAGGTTTGACATTTGCTAGCGATGTAAGAGATGCCGCCTTTAAGCTCTATGCATTCGGCAAGGTTGGCATCAAAGATGATAGCACGGCTCGCACGGTCGATGCGATCATTCGCGATCTAAAAAATATAAACAACACGCAGGAGCGAGCAAGCGTAATACGCGGATTTGATGCATATTTTAAGGACGCGAAAAAAGAAGCCCATTTTGCATTAAAATACGACGGCGAGGCGAAAAATTTCAATTCGCCGTTAGATACCAAACTCGCGGTAAAAGACGGCGCGATAGAATTTACGCCGATGATCGGCAATGGCGAGCTATTTTTTACCGCTCTTGGCTTTGGATATGAAAGCGCGCCTTTAAAGCATGAGGCTTTGAGCATACAGAGCCTAAACGCCCATTCTATGGATAGCAAGAGGATTGAAATTTACCGCGAATTTATAGATGCTCGCGGTAACGTCGTCGATCTAAACAAGCTTAAAGTAGGGCAGAAAATTTACTCTAAGATCAGCTGGCGAGCGAATTATTATCTTTATAATTTCGTAATCGACGAGGCGATGCCTAGCTGCTTTGAGGCGGTCAATGAGCGCCTAGGCTCGGCTGCGCAGGCTAGAGTCGAGGGCATGCAAGACAGCGTGGCACTAGAACACACGGAGTATCTGTATGACCGAGTGCTTCGCTTCCCAAAAAGCGGCTATTTCTATTATGATCCGCGAGATGGAGAGAATAGCAGCGGAGTCATCTATACTCCGATAAACGTGATTATGGCGGGCTCGTGCGCGCTTCCTGCGATCTCTATCGAGGATATGCAATACGAGCAGGTAAATAACTACGATCTGCAAACGCTTAAATTTAAGGTCGCTCGCTAAGGCGTAGCGGCTTTAAAGCTCGGCGCGGATTTGCATTTATTGCGATTTTCGCGCCGAGCTCTTTTATGCTCGACAGATATTTGTAAACGAACGCCTGATAAAATTTTAAAATTTTAATTCCGCTCGCCCGCCGAATTTCAAAATTTTATATCAACGCCCATATTTCATAGCTTTTTACTATCTATTTATAACGTTATTCTATTTGACTTACCTTTAAATTCGAGTTATCATTTCTTTTAAATATACACTTTCAATTAAAGGAGTTGCAAATGCAAGACGTATCAAGACGTAGTTTTTTAAAGATTAGCGCGGTGGGTGCGGGGGCACTTGCGCTGGGGGCTAGTAGCGCGACTGCAGCGCAAAACGCCAAGGATGTCAAATTTGACGAGGAATACGATATCGTCATCATCGGCACCGGTTTTGCGGGACTTGCTGCGGCGATTAAAGCTAGCGGGCGCGGTAAAAAGGTGCTGGTGCTTGAAAAGATGGGTCGCGCGGGCGGAAATTCCGTCATCAACGGCGGAAATATGGCTGCTCCGATGAATAAATTTCAAGTCGCACAAGGTATCAAAGATAGTAAGGAGCTTTTTATCGCCGATGCCGTAAAAGACGGACTCGGGCTCAATCATACCGATCTTTTGGGCGTGATGTTTGATCGCAGCAACGATGCGGTGGATCTTTTAACTAGCTGCGGAGCGGAATTTAGCGATAAGCTGATATTTGAGAGCGGCCATAGCGTCGCAAGAAGCTTACAATCGACCAACGGCTCAGGCTCGGGCTACATCCAGCCGATGATGGGTAAACTTCAAAACGATCCTAACGTCACGATCAAGACCCGCACGAAATTTGACGATTTTATCGTGGATGATAGCGGCCGCGTCGTGGGTGTAGAAGCTCGCGAGGAGTATAAATTTGATCCGAAACTTTTTAGCGACGATTTGGAAAATAAAAGCGGCGAGAAAAAGAGCTATAAAGCCAAAGACGGCGTTTTGCTAGCTTCGGGCGGATACGGACGCGATCTATGGTATCGCCAGATCCAAGATCCGCGCGTAGTGCCTAGCATAGATAGCACCAACCATCCGGGAAGCTCGGCGGGAGCGATGCTAGCGGCAAATAGAATCGGCGCATTTACGCTTCTTACGTCGTGGATTCAGTTCCTTCCATATTGCTCGCCAGATGAGAAGGGCTTCGGCGCTGCGGTAAATTTTACTAATCACTGCTGCAACACCTACGGTCTTACCGTCGATCCAAAGACGGGCAAGCGCTTTATGGACGAGCACGCAGGACGCAAGATTAAGGCAGACGCTTGCTTTAAGGTTATCGCCGAGAGCGAGAAAAACGACAACTATCCGGTAAACGTCTGCGACTCTCAAGCCGTCGCCGCGCGTAACCCAGTCTATACCTCAAGGCCTCTAGAAGCGGGCGTCGTGAAAAAATTTAACACTCTAGAGGAGCTTGCGAAGGCTTACAATCTGCCGCTGGAGCCGTTTTTAAAGACCGTCGCGGATTATAACTCTTACGTCAAAGCGGGCAAAGATCCGGAATTCGGCAAGGTTGTCGATAAACTGGACGGCATCGACGTTTCCAAGCCACCGTTTTACGCAAGCCGCACGATGCCGAAGGTGCACCATACGATGGGCGGACTTGAGATCAACACCAAAGCTCAGGTCATCTCTAGCCTTACTCACGAGCCGATCCCGGGGCTTTGGGCTGCGGGCGAGGTAACCGGCGGCGTGCACGGCGCAAGTAGGCTCGGAACCTACGCGATACTTGATTGTATGGTTTTCGGAATGATCGCTGGCGAAACAATCGGGGCTTAAATTTAGCGCCCGCGAAATTTCGGCGCGAAGCGGTTGTCAACGCGCGTTTTGTTAAATTTCGGCGCGAAGTAGCGGTGCGTGCTTTGCGCCGAAATACTGTGCGAGTCTTTAAAATTTTCGAGACAAAGCCGCAAAGCGTGCCGTAGAATTTCAAAGCGTTTTAAAATTTAAAGCACTTAAAATTCTGCCGCGCGTCTTTTAAATTTGAATACCGCGCACTTTAAAATTTTATAGCGGCGGCAAAATTTCGCACAGGCGGCGAGCAAATCCGTGCGCCGTAAATTTTAAAATTTACGCCTAGCCTTCGGCTAGCGGAGCGGAATTTATTCGCTTTAAATTTGCGCTTTTAAAATTTTCTTTTCTAAATTTTTAAAATTCTATCACTAAGTCTTTACGTTAAATTTCGCTACGTGGGTGTATAATCTATAAAATTTCAACGCAAGGAGCAAAAAATGCAAGAAATTTCAAGACGAAATTTTATTAAAATCGGCGCGGCGGGAGCTCTGGCTTTGGCTGCAAGCAGCGCTAGTGCAACGCAAAACGCTAAGGACGTAAAATTTGACGAAGAATATGACGTTGTCGTTATCGGTAGCGGTTTTGCAGGCTCGATGGCGACACTTCAGGCTCTTAAGCGCGGCAAAAAGGTACTTATGATCGAAAAGATGGGTCGTGCGGGCGGAAATTCCGTCATTAACGCCGGCAATATGGCGGTGCCAAATAACGAATTCCAAAAAGCCGCGGGCATCACGGATAGCAAGGAGGCTTTCATCGCAGATTGCCTAAAAGACGGGCTAAATTTAAATCATATAGATTTGCTAGGCGTCATCTACGACCGTGCAGGCGACGCTTTTGAATACCTAAAAAGCATCGGAGTGGAGTTTTCGGGCAAGGTGATATCTGCTAGCGGACACTCGCTAAAGCGCGCCGTACAGGCCAAAAATGCTAGCGGCTCGGGCTACATCCAGCCGATGCATAAGGCGATCGAGGAAAATGCAAATGCTGTAATCAAGAAGCGTACTAAATTTGATGATTTTGTCGTGGATGACAGCGGTCGCGTCGTAGGCGTAAAGTGTCGCGAAGAATATAAGTTCGATCCGCAGCTTGCTAGCGATGATAGGGAAAACAAAAGTGGCGAAGTAAAATTTTTTAAAGCCAAAGATGGCGTCATTTTGGCTGCGGGCGGATACAGTTCGGATAAGTGGTTTCGCGCGCAGCAGGTGCCGTATCTAAAAGACAATATCGAAACCGTAAGCCAACCCGGTGCTACCGCAGGTACGCTTATCGCGGCGATGAAGCTAGGTGCGAATCCTTTGCAACTCAGCTGGATTCAACTAAATCCTTATACTAATCCTAGCGAGAAGGGATTTGGTACTTCTGCGCTATTTTCAAATCACTGCGCTAACGACTATGGTCTAACCGTCGATCCAAAGACGGGCAAACGCTTTATGAACGAGCACGCCGGGCGCAAGATCAAAACCGAAGCGATATTTAAATGCATGGCGGAGAGCGAAAATAACGACAACTACCCCGTAAATATCTGCGATCAAGCCGCAGTTGATGCAAATAATCCGGTCTATACGTCAAAAGGTGTAGAAGCAGGCTCAATTAAAAAATTTAATACCTTGGAAGAGCTTGCAAAATTTTATAAAATTCCGCTGGAGCCGTTTTTAAAAACCATCGCGGATTTTAACGGCTATGTCAAAGCAGGAAGTGACCCGGAGTTTGGCAAGCCTTTGACAAAAGCCGACGTAAGCGGTATCGACGTATCAAAAGCTCCATTTTATGCGTGCCAAACAAGCCCGAAAATTCTTTACTGCATGGGCGGCGTGCAGATCAATACCAAAGCCCAGGTTATCGACGCAGCTAGCGGCGAGCCGATCGCAGGGCTATACGCTGCGGGCGAAATCACCGGTGGCGTTCACGGCGCAAGTAGACTCGGTACTATGAGCATGGCTGATTGTATGGTTTTTGGCATGGTGGCGGCAGAAAATATCTGAATTGATTTTGCTTTTTTAGGGCGCGACGGCATATTTAAATTTCGCCGTCACGTCTAAATTTTAAAATTTTATGCAATGCAAAAGAAGCGTAAAATTCTATTTATTCGGTAAGGGTTAAATTTTACCGAAATTCGCATAGTTTGGGAGACGCGTATGATAGCGATCTATTTTAGCGCCACGGGCAACACGAAGCATTGCGCGAGTAGGCTCATCGCTCATCTTGGCGGCGTCTGCGTCTCGATCGAGAGCGAGGCCTGCGGCGAGCTTTTAAAGCACCACAACGACGTCATTTTGGCATATCCCGTCTATTTTAGCGACCTACCGCGTATCGTGCGCGACTTCCTCTACCGAAACGGCGCGAGCTTTAGCGGCAAAAACGTATTCATCCTCGCTACGATGGAGATTTTCAGCGGCGACGGGGCAGGGTGCGCGGCTAGAGTTTTAAAACAATTCGGCGCAAACATAACGGGCGGCGCTCATATCAAAATGCCCGCGTTCATCCTAGACGTGGCGATTTTTGGCTACTCGCAAGCGAAAAACGAGCGCATAATCAAAGAGGCGGACGCTAAAGTCAGACGCGTTGCGGAGGCGCTTGGCGCAAATCGTCCGCCGCAAGAGGGGCTGGGCGCGCTCTGTCGTATCGCAGGGTTTTTAGGACAGCGACTTTGGATGAAAATTTGGGATAAAAGCCCCTTTGCCAAGCGCAAGCCGAGCCTCGATCCATCGCGATGCAGCGGATGCGGGGCCTGCGTCAAACCCTGCCCGATGCAAAACATAAAGCTCGCTTGCAAAAAGGCGCAATTCGGCGATGAGTGCACGCTTTGCTACAGGTGCGTAAATATATGCGAACGCAGAGCGATTACGATCCTAGGCAGGGCGAAAAATTTAGGAAATTCCATCCCTGCGGACTTGTGAGGGCGAGCTCATACCATGCAAGCTCGCAATTAAATGCGTAAAAACGGGCGAGGAAATTTTACTTTTTGATAGCACTGCGTACGGCTAAGGCGCGACGTTTTGCGACGAATATGGCGCAGAAAAGTAGCCCGTAGCTATATAGTGAAATTTAATCTACCGCCGTGCAAGACCCGCGTAAAATTTGGCTACAGAAATCACTACGACGACTAAATGGACGGATACGAGACCGACGAGCGCGGTAGGGTCATACTAATAAACGGCGGGGCTGCCTCATGGGACGAGGTAAGGCAAACGGCTTTGATTATATCGCCGTAAGCTACGAGGACGAAGCAGGCAAAAAGACAAAATTTCGCTTATGTAGGCGGTCTTAAATCTCAGTCTGTCTTTTTTGCTCCGTATTTAAATTTTACTTGGTCGCTAGATACTCCTAAATTTAAATTCTTTAGAACCGAATGTGGCGTCTTAGAATTTTAGCAAAGGTTTATCCTGTAATACTGCGTCGTGAAATTTCAGCGAAGGCTTATTTTGCCGCATATCTCAAAATTCTTAAATTACCCGCGCCGGCCTACTTAAGCTCTAAAGCGCTTGCCTTATCACTTCGCCCAAGGCAAAATGCTGCGCCTTGCCTTATTAATTTGCCGCGGAATTTCTCGGTAAAACTAAATTTTAAAATTTGACCCATTTAAATTTAAAAGCGCACGACTATCGCAAAAATCATCCGATATTATTGGCGACGCCGGCCTAATTAAAATTACACCATCGCCCCTATATACGGCTATAGTCGTTAAATTTTAAGCAACAATAGGCGATAAAATTTTAAGAATTTCGCCGCCCAGCATTTCTTTGCGCCACCAAGCCCACAAAACCGCCTAAACCTTCTTAAACTTTACGCTAAATTTGCTTCCGCGTTCTACTTCGCTACGTAGTAAAATCTGCGCATTATGGATCTTTGCGATTTGTGAGGCGATGGCTAGCCCGAGCCCTGCGCCGCTATTTTGCTCGCGATTTCTGGAACGCTCGATTTGATAGAGCTTGTCCCAAATTTTAGTTTGCAAAGCAGGCTCTATGCCCTCTCCATCGTCGCTTATGCTAAGTTCGCACGCGTCTGCGCTCGCGCAAAGCTCTAAAACGACGCTGCTGCGCGTAAATTTTAAAGCATTGCTTAAAAGATTGTTAATCAGCCTGGTCAAAAGCAGCTCATCGCCGTTTACGCGCACGCCCTCGGCTATCTGCGAGCTAAAGCTTAGCCCTTTTTGTGCGCACAAAAGTTGAAAGTCTTGCGCACACTCGCTTGCGATTTTGTTTAAGCTTACGGGTGCCAAACACACGCCGCGCTGCAAGCGGGCAAGCTCTAAAATTTGCTCTATTAGCGCCGAAATTTTACGCGCTTGATTATTGATGACCGCGAAACTCTCCTTTGCCTCGCTCGCGTCTTGTTCGTAGGCTAGGGCGTAGTCGCTTTGAGCCAGTATGACGGCAGCAGGCGTACGCAGCTCATGCGAAATGTCGGCGCTTAGCTGCCGCTCGCGCTCAAACGCGCTTTGCAGCGATGCTAGCATTTCATTAAACGTAGCCGCGAGCGCGCTTAGCTCATCCTTGCCTCGCGGTAGTTCTATTCGCCGCGTAAAATCGCCGCTAGCTCCGATCTCGCTAGCTGTACGCGACATAGTGCGCACGGGCTTAAACGCTCTTTTTATGATCGCGTAGCCGCCGTAGATGACGAGCACTACAAATAGCGGCGATAGGATAAGAGCGATTAGCATCACGCGCTTCATCGCAAGCTCAAACTCGCTAACTGCGATGACGCCGCGTATCCATGCGCTGCGTCCTTTGATCTGCGCGTCATAATAGAAAAACTCATCGTCGTCAAGCTCCACCTCGCGCGCGCCTTGACGCGAGAGCGGCAACGCAGGATCGAAGCCTTTAGGCACAAACCCCGCGATCACGCCGCTTTGTCCGTCATGTTCGTAGAAAAATACACCGTCATCAAAGCTTTTAAATTTTCCCTCGCGCGCGGCTTTTTGCACTAGATGGGCAAGCTTTTTTTGGCTGACGGAGCTTCCTGATACTTCGTCTAAAATATAGCCGCAAATGCCGATAATAGCGCCTGCAAGCGCCAAAATAAATACACTGTAATAAAGCGTCACGCGTAGGCTGATAGGTAGCGCGCGTGAGCTAAAATTTTCTTTAGCAGTTGAGAATGCAAGGACTAAGGCTTGAGTTAAATTTCTTATCGCGATTTTAGACACGAAATTTTGTCCTTGATTTTGCGCGAGAACGCTATTAGAATTTTGCGCTAGATCAGGCGTTGCGCTTGTAGCAGAAAAATTTGGCGCGGAATTTGATGCCGGATTTTGCGTGGAATTCCGTTTAAAATTTGACGCCCGGCTTTGAGTAGAATTTAGAGCCCGGTTTAACTCGATATTTTGCGTGGGATTTTTCTTGTGGCTTTTCTTTAAACACGCAAAATTATGCGTAAAATTCTGTTTAAAATTTCGCACGAATTTTAATATGAAAAGCGCCGTAGTGACAAAAATCTGCTTCGCAATCGCCGAAATTTTAATCCAAATCTTGCTATTTTGCCACGACATAGCCAAGCCCTCGCTTCGTTTCTATTATATCGCCGTGCTCGCCTAGCTTTTTGCGGATATTTTTGATTAAAACATCGATAACATTTGAGCTTGCTTCGTCGCTAAAATCCCAAATGCTCTCGCCGATTTGTTCGCGGCTTAAAATCGCACCGCGATTTAGCATTAAAAGCTCTAAAATTCTATATTCCTTACCCGTTAGCTCCACCACCTCGCCCGCGCAGACGACCGATTTTTTGCTTAAATTTAGGCGCACTTGCCTTATGATAATTTCGTTATCCGCAGTAGCGTTTTTACGCCTGATAATTGCGCGAAGTCGCGCCAAAAGCTCACGAAAATCAAAGGGCTTAACCATATAATCGTCTGCGCCCAGATCAAGCCCTGCGATGATATCTTCTTTGGCGTCCCGCGCAGTTAAAAATAAAACCGGCGTTCCAAGTCCGCGCGCCCGCGCCGCCTTCAAAAACTCAAAGCCGTCCATCACGGGCATCATCGCATCAAGCACGATAGCGTCATATTTCGCGACATCCAAAAACTCTAGCGCTTCCTTGCCGCAAAAGGCGCAATCTACGCTGTAGCCGTCCTTTTTCAGACATTTTGCGATGATTTGATTTAGATCTTTTTCATCCTCGACAAGTAAAATTTTCAAAGCGTTCCTTTAAAATTTTGCTAATTCTAATCCGCCATTTTAGCCAAAAACGCATAAATTTTGCGGCGCCTTGGATGTGTAAACCCGCTCGCTTTATGCACCGTCAAATTTCAGTAGCGTTGGGAGCTGCGCTAATTCGCAGACGCCTTTTGTCTAGCTCTAATCTCGTTTGCCTTTTTATCCGCTACGCTTCCTAACCGCCCTAAAAAATTTAGGGCACCTGCTGCGATATTTAACGCAAAAAGCCCAAATCCTACGCAGCCAAGCTTGAAATTTTGCTTAGCGATTTCGCGTTTGCAGCGGCTGCAAAGCACCGGCTTGCAAGAATTACAAGCCTCCGCGCAGCTTGCTGCGCTGGCAGAATCTCGCGCGCTTGCTAAATTACTTGTATCAGAAAAATTTTGTGTATCGGCGAAATTTTGCTCGCTAGCGAAATTTTGCGCACTTGATAAGTCTTGCGTCTGCGAAGAATTCCGCTCGCCCTCACAATCTTTCGCATCTACAAAATTCTTTTGCTTTTCGCAACATTCCACGCTAGAAAAATCTTTAGAATTTTGCTCGCAGGACGCGAGATTCCGCTCGCTTGTTTCACTTGCTAAATTTACCGAAAAATCTTGCGCATTTTCATCTAAATTTTTAGCCGCGCCTGCATTTTGGGCATCATAAATTATAGCATCAACGTTTTCATTTATGCTAAAATCCCTAGTGTCCAAAGCCTCACTAGTTTGGGCGGAGTTATCTGCTCCACCCTTTAAGCTTTGATTTTTCATCTCGCACCTTTGCTTATTTTTGACACTGCAAGATCTGCACGCCCGTAGCGGCGTCGATTAGCACCTCTTTTTTGCTCATGCCTTGGCGTAGTTTGACTTCGTATGCAGGCTTACCGCCGTTGCTTTCTAAGTCAACCTCGCGAAAATCCCAGCCGGCGTTTGCGCTAAGTGCTTTGGCGCGAGCGTCTGCGGCACTGATTTTGACCTGCGAATAATCAATTTTACTAGGCTTTAGCTTCTTTTGCGTTTGAGTTTTTAAAATTTCGCCGCTTTGAGCGTCGATTTTGATCTCGCTTTCGCTACCTTCTTTATACGACTCGATCTCATAGACGAGCCTTCCGTGCTCATCGTCGATTTCTACGCTTTTTATAGTCGCGTCACCAAAGTTTTGTTGCGCGATCCCTATTGCTTGATCGAATGAAACTTTAGCGTCTTTTTCGCTAAAACTTCCTGCGTTTAATGCGCCCGCAAGGGCGAATGTAGTGGCGAGTGCGCCTAAAGCTTTAAGATTTTTCATCTTTAATCCTTTTGATTTGATTTCCAAATTTATTTTGGATGGCGCAATTTTAAAATTCCAAGATGAAGCTAAGATGAATACGCGAAGAATTTTAAAATTTCACAAAAATTTTGCTGCGATTTGTGAGATACGAAGCGCGGAATTTCCGAGCATTTACCAAAACGCCGTAAAATTTCAACTTGAAATTTTATCTCAAGGAACGCTTCGTGCCTAGCTTTTTCAAAAATCCGTCGCAGCAGAAGCTTATTTTTCTAAGCTCGCTTGCTTTTGTGGCATTTTTTAACTTCTCTTTTTTCAAAAATATCATAAATGCATACGGAATCTCGGG